>JAQWRY010000088.1:0-300000 GCA_029243485.1 Candidatus Binatia bacterium
GAACCAAGCTTAAGTACCACCCCCACAAAACAAAAATCGCGAGACTAACCAACGTCCCCGAGTGCACCGAGTGCATCGTCACGGCGCGAAGACGCGTTCGACGACCCAGACTACGCCGGCGACGCCGACGGCGGCGGAGACCCCTGCGATCGCCGGCTGACCGAACCGCGTTCGGGTCAGGAGGGCGAAGACGGGAAATAGGAGCGTGACGAGAGCGACTTGTCCGAGTTCGACGCCGATGTTGAATCCGGCGAGCGAGCGGAGAAGGCTGCTGGCGGGGAGTTCGAGTTCGCGGAGTACGCCGGCGAATCCGAAGCCGTGGACGAGGCCGAACGCAAACGTGAGGCGCCACCGATGAGCGCCTCCTCGGCCACGAAGGTTCTGGTATGCGACCCAGACGATCGTGGCGGCGATCCCGGCTTCGACCAATCGCGAAGGGACCTCGACGATCTCGAGCACCGCGAGGGCCAAGGTGATCGAGTGTGCGACGGTGAACGCGGTGATGATCTGCAGGAGTTGGGAGAGTCGGCTCATGACGAGCAGCGCGACGAGGAACAGCACGTGGTCCAGGCCGGCCCAGATGTGCTCGGCCCCTAGTCGAACGAATCGGCTGAACTGACTCCAGGGCGAGGCGGGCGCCTCGGTGAAGTAGTCGTAGTCGGGTTCGGTCTGCGAAAAGACGATCTCGAGCCGCTCATAGCCCGTCTGCTCGATGCTCGTGAGGTTGGTGTGGCTCGAACCGAGCTCCGGCCACGTAGAGTATGCGAGCGTGACCAGGTCCGGGTGGTCGTCGATCGCGCGAACGAAAGGGAAGTCGATCAGCGTTTGCGGCCAGTCGATGGCGTCGGCCGAGGAGATTTCGTCCGGCCACACCGGCGGCTGCGGGGTGCCGAGGTCCGGACGGCCGTCGTCGAGCGAGAGGCCAATCCGGTCTTGGAGATACGCCTGCGCCATCGGTGCCGCGGCGAGCAGCTCCTCGCGCGAGATGGCTTCGTCGCCGTCACGGTCGATCTCCACGATGCGGCTGAGGACGTGCAGATCGAAGGTCGCCTCTGTCGTCACCTGCTCCGCCTCGAGGTGGATGCGCGTGTAGCTCGTATCCTCTTGATGGGCGGCAGCCGGCGGCGCGCACAGGAGGACCACGGCCAGGGTGACGGGCCCGCACCTCATGTCTCACCTTCGTAGACGACCCAGATAGGAGAGGTCCAGACCAACTCGCCGTCCTCTTGTTCGCCGCGCACGTAGTAGTGGCTCGTCGTTCCGGGAGTGACCTCGGGGTCGGTCCACTCGTGCCGGACCGACGGGTCGTCGCCTGGTGTGTACGTGTGGACTTCCTTGCCGTCCTTCACCACCACGACCTTGGCGAACGGCCCGGTACCGTCGAGGCGAATGCGCAGCTTCGCGGGCTTGGCCGAAGTGAACTCCTCGCCCATGAAGTGCTCTTCGTCCCCGCTGCCGATGCGAACGTCGGCAATGATGTCGTCCGTCGCCGCATAGACGCGTCGTGCCTTCAGTGCGGCGAGGATGGCCTCACGGCTCGGCTCGTCGACCCAGAGCATCGCGTAACTGATGTGCGTGGAGTGATGGTCGCTGCTGGAGATGAATCCGAGTCGGTGCCCCTTTTCGAGGGCGACCGAGACGAATCCCTTCTTGCGCTCGGCCTTGGCCAGGCGGCCCGTGGCCGTGCGGGGGGCGCCTGGCATCTCGTACGAGTTTCGCGAGCCCTGGTAGATCTCGACGATGGGTTCGACTTCGCTGTCGTGATTGCGCCAGTCGGTGCCCATTCTCGTGCCGGTCGTGTGCGGGGCACTGATTCCGCCGAATTGCCGGAGGTAGCGGTACAGCATTGTGGTGTCGGCGGCTGGACCGGTGGCGTCTTCCTTTGCCAGCTTGAGGCGCGGCAATGGACGAATGCCACGCCGGCCGAAGATGACGTTGCGATGTCCCTCCGGGTACGGGCGACTTCGTTCGTACGAATACATCGTCGTGAGGCGGCCGGGGATGTAGTACGCGTCGGTCGTCTTTTGAATCAGCCACCAGGGGTATTCGCGATTGTGCCCGTTGTCGTGATCGCCGTTGCCGACCCAATCGAGAGCCGCAACGTCGATCGCGTAGCGCCACATGTCTTCGAGCGGGCCGTCGGAGCCGCCGTCGGAGCTGAGTTCCGTATGGCGGTGGAACTCGCCGCGCAGGAGCTTCCACTCTGACCCGCGCACCGTCGCGGTCGCATCGCGCGCTTTCTGGGCAGCGGCGCGTTCGCTCTTTGTGGCGTCTGACGGTTTGGGGGCGGCGCTGGGCTGGATGGCGGCCGGTTTGAACGTCGGGGCCTCGGGTGGCTTCGGCACATCCAGGCGAGCCATGAACAGATCGTTGACCCACGGGTTGCTGAGGCCGTGCGTGGCGTCGAGGTCGCCCTGGTAGGTGACCCGCCTGGCTTTTCGCTCCTGTCGGTGATCGCTCGCGTAAACCAGCCGGAGTCCGCCGCCTGGCGGTGCTACTACGGCGGGGAGGCTGTACAGCAGATTGCCGCTGTCCGGAATCAGGATGGGTCCGGTCCAGGATCCGTTTTCGTAGAACGCGGCATACTCGAACCACATCGAACCGACCGTCGGTCGGAAGTCGATCGCCCGACTGCGGAAGAGGAGCCAGACGCGTCCCGTGGAATCCAATGCGAGTCTCGAGAGGTTGTGATACGGCTTGTTCAGGTAGGGCAGGGCGGCGCGGGCGGCTTCCGACAGGGGCTCGCCAGATCCGCGCTTGGGGATGACGATGGCGCGGTTCGTCGGCATCACGGAGGCGAGAGCGCCGGACGGTTCGACCCAGCGCCCGTCCAATGTCCGGATGATGAGTCCGATCTTACGATTCTCGAGGAGGCCCGAGCCCTTTCCTTTCACGAGGGCGCCGGCGTCTTTGCCCCAGGTCGCGCTACCGTCTTCCCAGGCGATCCAGAGATTGCCTTCTCGGTCGTACGTCGACGACGCGCGCGCCTGGTACCTCGGGCTATTCGCCGCGGCTTCGGCGTCGCGCGTTTTGCCGTCGATCTCGTACTCCCGAAGCCAGACGTCGTAGTCGCCTTTCTCGTACGTATCCCACACGATCGCGACGCGGGCTGTGCCCTTTGCTCCCGTGGGTGTCGCTGAGATGGCGGGCGCCCAGCTGCTGCCGGCGTGCGTGCTCACGTCTTCTTCGTCACTGAACGAACCGTCGGGGGTCTGGTGTCGGGTGCGGACGCGGAACACACCGTCGTGAACGGCCTGCCACGCGACCCAGACGCGTCCGTTCGCATCGGTCGTGGCCACTGCGGAGTGTGCGTTGCCGGCTCCGGTCGACAGACGTATCGGCGCAGCGGCGACGCCGTCCTTCACCGGGCGCGCCCAGACCTCGAAAAATGGCCCCTGCTTTTCGGACCACACGACCCAGATCCGGCCGCTGCCGTCGATTGCAGTCGCGCACCGATAGACATCACGCCCCGGCTCGGTGATCGTGACGTACGTCGGGTCGCCGGTAGCCGTGTACGTTTCGAGGATTACCTGATCGCCGAGGGGTGGCTCGGCGAAGACCGCGAAGTCGGCCGGCGCTGTTTGCAGCTCGAACACGCGCGCTTTGCCTGGGCGGTAAGGGGTGAAGCGGACCCATGCCAGGTTCGTGCGGCCCCGCGCGTCGATCGCGGCGGCAGGGAAGTCGTCCTCGGACAACGCGGAGGTGAGTTGCTGGGCGCTGGCCGTTCGCTCGACTTCGACGGCGCCCTCGAGCTCCGTCCGGTAGGTGCCGAACGGCAGGTCGCGCAGAAGGAACTCGAAGTCCCCCTGCTTGGTGGTGACGGAGATCCGAGAGTCCGGCGTCACGTCGTGAAGGGTCACGATCACGCCGTTGTCGAGGGGCGGGCCCTCGACCGTGCGCTCCTTCTCGGGCTTGTTGGTGCGCCGCTTCCCGCCCATGTGTCTCGTGGCGGCCCGCCAACCGTTCGTTCCGAGCGTCTGATCTTTCTTATCGAAGCGCCATCCGCGGACGCCGGTGGTGATGCCCGGCTTGACCGTCAGTCTGCCGGTCCAGTTCGTCGGCTCCGTGTCCGTGATACCGAATCGGAGTTTGATGCCGACCGTCTCCGCGTGGGCGGGGCTGGTCGAGGCCCCTATGAGAAGAAGGCCGATCAGGAGGGCGTGCAGGGCTACCTTCCGCATGGAACCGCAGAGCCTACCCGACCAGGAGGAAGCGGGCGAGGCGGTGACTGCTCCCCGCGCATCTTCCATGGCAGCAGTGGCTTCGGGCATGCTGCTGCCGATATAGGCTAGGGATGGGCGTCGCCAAGAACGCAGCGGCCGGGGGGAACGAGTCGCGTGCCGGGGCGATCGGCTACCAGCCGGCTCTCGATGGCCTCCGAGGTGTCTGCCTCGTGGCGGTGCTGTTCTTCCACTCGGACTTCGCGTGGATGTCGGGGGGCTTCCTCGGTGTGTCGACGTTCTTCACGCTGTCTGGTTTCTTGATCACCTCGTTGCTCGTGGGCGAGCAGGAGCAGACCGGGGCCATCTCGCTCGGCGGGTTCTGGGAGCGGCGCCTTCGTCGCCTGATGCCCGCCGCGGTTCTCGCCGTCGGGCTGGTGGTTCTCACCGCGCCGGTCTGGCTTCCCCTCGCGCAACAGGAGCGGCTGGCCGGCGACGCGGTGGCCGCGATCACCTACCTCGTGAACTGGCGCTTCGTTCAGGCGGAGTACGCATACGAGCTGATCTTCACGGATCCGTCCCCACTGCAGCACTTCTGGTCGCTCGCAATCGAAGCCCAGTTCTATCTCTTCTTCCCCCTCCTTGTCGGGGCCCTTTTGCGTTTCGGGGTCGGTGTGCCGGGCCTGACCGCGGTGCTCGGTGCGCTCACGGCGGGCTCGACGCTCCTCGCGTTGGCGCCGGGCGTCGCGGACGAGGGCCAGCACCGAATCTACTACGGAAGCGATACACGTGCCGCCGAGATCCTACTGGGTGGAATGGCTGCCCTCGTGCGGAGGCGGTGGCAGACGGTGTTGAGACTTGCCGCATGGTTCGGAGTGCCGGCCCTGGCCGCGATCGTCGCCGCCTGGTCCTTCGCGGAAGTCGACGACCGTTGGTTGTACGGCGGCGGGTTTGCCGCGTACGCCGTCGCGTCGGCCGTACTCATTCTGTCGGCGACGACACCGGGTGCGGTGACGGCGCTTCTTTCGCCGGCGTGGCTTCGTTGGATGGGGCGCGTTTCGTACGGCGCGTACCTCTATCACTGGCCGGTCTTCGTACTGTTGTCCGCGGCGCGTACGGGGCTGGATGCCGGGGCGCTCCTTCTGTTGCGTGTCACCGTGACGCTGGCTGCCGCAGGGCTTTCCGCACGCTATATCGAAGAGCCCATTCGCAAACGGCGATGGCTTTCGGGTCGGTCGTTCGGTTTCGTCACCGCGTCGGCGGTTGGCGCCGTGGCACTGGTGGCGTTCGCGCTCAGCCCGGTTCCGTTCTCTCAGAGACTCGAGGCGCTGGCCGCGCCTGCCTCACCTGCGACGGTTGCGGAGGAGGCGGGTGCGCGCCCGCAGCGGTGGGCGCTCTTCGGCGACTCTACGGCGCTCTCGCTCGCACCGGGAGTCCGCACCTTCGCTCGTGCGACACCGGGGATCCGGTCGGTTCGAGGGGATACGCAGCTCGGCTGCGGCGTTCTCGGTTCCGGCGAACTCTACAACCGCGGAGGTTGGAAGAAGGTTCGTGAGGTGTGTCGAAACCCCCCGGAACGCTGGGCGAACGCGGCGGCGCGGCGCGGCGTCGATGTGGCGATCGTTCTGACGGGCGCGTGGGAGTCGCGTGATTGGCGGTTCACCGCGAACGGGCAGCGCTTGGCGCTGGGGGACCGGCCGCTGGACGATCGCATCACCGCTGGGATCGCGGATGCGATGGATGCGCTGACCGGAACGGGCGCGACGGTCGTCTGGCTGACGGCGCCCCACATAGGGGTCCGCCCAAGGCGAAGCCAGAGGACCGCTCAGCGTTCCGCGCGGCCTGCGCGGCAGGACCGTCTGAACGAACTCGTTCATGCCGCGGCGGCCGGGCGAGACCAGGTGATCGTCGTCGACCTCGCTCGCTTGGTCGAGGAGTGGCCCGGCGGGGAGTTCGATCTGAGCTTGCGGCCCGACTCGACGCATTTCGGAGCTGCAGGGGCATCGGCGATCGTCGCGGAGGCGCTCGGCCCAGAGATTCGACGACGAGTTTCCGCGGGCCGGTAGGACTTGCGTTCCCCTACGCCGAATCGTTCTCTGCAGTGGAACCCGAAACTCGAAAGCACGGAGGAACGACATGGGACTTCTCGACGGTAAGGTAGCAGTCATCACAGGCGCAGGGGGTGGACTCGGGCGCGCGCACGCTCTTCTCCTCGCGGGCGAAGGCGCGAAGATCGTCGTGAATGACCTGGGAGGGGCGCGGGACGGCCAGGGCAGTGGCTCGAATATGGCCGACGGCGTAGTCGAGGAGATCAAGGCCACGGGTGGCGAGGCCGTTGCGAACTACGACAATGTCGCGACGACGGAAGGCGGCGTGGGAATCCTCAAGACCGGAGTCGATGCGTTCGGCCAGGTCGATATCCTCATCAACAACGCGGGAATCCTGCGTGACAAGACTCTGGTGAAGCTCGAGGAGTCCGATTGGGACGCGGTGATCGCCGTGCACCTTCGCGGCACCTACTGCGTAACGCGGCCGATCTTCCAGCACATGAAGGAGCGCGGCGGTCCTGGCGTGATCGTCAACACCGCGTCGACGTCGGGCCTGATCGGGAACTTCGGTCAGTGCAACTACGGTGCGGCCAAGGCGGGTATCGCCGGGTTCACGCGCTGTCTGCACCTCGAAGGCACCAAGTACGGAATCCGCGCATGGGGTCTCGCTCCGGTGGCTTTCACGCGCCTCACAGAAGATCTCATGGGTGGCGACGCGGCGGAGAAGGCCAAGGCGTCGTTGGACCCGGCGAAGGTTTCGCAGGCCGTGCTCTACATGGTGAGTGAGCTCTCGGGTACGAAGAGTGGCAAGTTCCTCTTCGTGAGCGGGGGCCGCGTGGCCGAACTCAAAGTCGTGGGCCCGGCCGGCATGAGGAAGGACGGCTTCACCGCACAGGACATCGCGGACAATGAAGCGGCTGTCTTCCTGCCCGAGGATCAGGGCTTCGACATGTTGGGCTAGGAGCCATCTTGGGTCAGGCTCCTAGGTGCCCGAGGGCGTGTGGCCGAACGGGACTCAGGCCTTGACCGCCGCTGAGCCACGGTGGCGACGGTACTCGCCCAACCGCGAGCCGAGTTCCCAAGCTACTCCTGCTGCCGCGAGCGTCGCGGAAACCACCAAGATCGTCTGTAACATCATCCCAGCCTCCTTTTCCTTTTTCGGGAGGAGCAACGGCCGTGCCAATTACCATTGCCCGGAATAGGTGGGGTTGCGAGTCTTTTGTGCGGAAAAGTGTCTCTCTGCGTAGACACATTGTCATCTGCTGTCCGCGGGCGGCGGATCGTGTTGCGGCGCCTGCGCTGGCGCCGCAAACCCGGGACTTGCAAGGTTCGCGCGGCCCGGGCACCAAGGAGGAGGGGGCCGAACGCCACGCCCCCCAACCCACGGAGGACGGACTCGTGAATTGGAAGCTCTGTTCGGCGGTTTCGACCGCGCTGGTGCTCGGCAGCATCATCTCCGCTCACGCCGCGTTGGACGCGGTCTGGAAGCAGAACGAACTCACGATCGGCTACCAGGGACTCACGACGAGCTACTCGTGCGAGGGCCTGAAGGACAAGGTCGAGTCGCTGCTCGTTTACTTCGGCGCGCGCGAAGACGGGATGAAGGTCTCGGCGTACGGCTGCGCAGGTGGTCCGTATCGCCCCGTCCCGGCCGTGAACCTGAAGCTGAAGTTCGAGACGTTGATCCCAGCGGAGCCGGGGGCTGCGGATGTCGTGGCGGCGAAGTGGGTCGAGCGCGACCTCTCCCCGCAGAGGAAGGTGCAGCAGAAGGCGCCGCAACACATCACGCGCGGCGATTGCGAAGTGATCGAGCAATTTGTCGCGAAGGTTCTACCGTCGTTCTCGCATGAGACGTTGCAGAACCTGACGACCTGCATCCCGCATCGCCTGGGCGGGACGATCCCGAACTTGCGGGAGAAGGTTCTCGTTCCGGAGGACACAGCGCCGCCGCCCGCATAGCGGTACGGCGCCGCGGTTCCGGTGCACGGCGTCTCGTCGTCGATGGTCAGTTCGCAGTTGCCCGTGTGCGAGGCGTGCGGACGTAGGGAACCTCGACGCCGTTGATCAGCTGCATCGACGGGACCTCGTCGAGGTCGCTGTTGCTCCCGCCGCCCTCACCCGTGGACGCCGTCTCTTCGCACAGGCCCGGTGTGCATCCCTTGAGATAGATCTCGCAGGTGCTCACCGGGTCGGCGAGGAAAATCGAGCAGTTGCGCGGAGGCGTGATGCGCTGCGACGACCTGATGTCGCCCTCACCGCCCCAGCCGAGGTTGCCCGAGACGTTGGTCGCCGTGACTTCGATGGTTCCGTCGGAGGCTTGGGTCTTCGCGCTGTACTTGCTGACTGCGTCCGCCCGGTGGCACTCACCGCGGGGGTAGCAAGAAGGCCAAATGTAGCCAGGGTGGTCCGAGCGAGGACCGGGCTCCGCTTCAGGTATCGGAAGTTCAGGTTCATGGGCTACCTCAGGGACTGTGGGAACGGCGATATGTGGCCGTTCCGAAGTTGAGTGACCGCGAAGGAGCGGGTGCGGTCTCCTTAGACGTCCGCCCGTCGGTCGAGTCGGCTCGAGTCGGATGCCTGGAAAAACAGCGAGAAAGTACACGTTCAGCGCAGTCGCGACAGCGCACCGCAGGCCTCGATGTCGAGGCGCACATCGGGCGCGTGGTCATTCACTCTATGCTGCCCCCGTACTACTCTCCCGTGAAGTTCGGTTTGCGCTTCTCTTTGAACGCGCGCGGGCCTTCGCGGGCGTCTTTGGAGGTCATCACGACGGCGGAGACTTCGTCCTCGATCTTGAGCGCGTCGGCGAGCGGGAGTCCGCTCGAGCGGATGACGCCTTCCTTGATCTTCGCCACGGCGAGCGGCCCGTTCTCAGCGAGTTTGCCGGCGAGCTCACGTGCTTTCGGCAGCAGCTGCTCTTTCGCAACGACGTAGTTGAGGAGTCCCAGCTGCAAGGCCTCCTGTGCCGTGAAGTCATCCCCGATCATGAGGATCTCGAGTGCCTTGGCGTATGGGATCTGGCGCGGCAGTCGCGTCAGAGAACCGCCGCCCGGGAGCAGGCCGCGCTTCGCTTCCGGCGTTCCGAAAATCGCGTGCTCTGCCGCGACGCGAAGGTCGCAGGCGTTGGTCATCTCGGTGCCACCGCCGAGTGCGTAGCCGTTCACGGCGGCGATGATCGGCTTGTAGATGTAGAAGCCGCGCAGGATCGCGTCGGTGAACATGGTGAGGTTCCCCATGAGCCGCTCGTCCCAATCGGTTTCGATCTGGCGTGCGCCGGTGATCAGCGGCATCGTAAGCTTCAGGTCGCCGCCCGCGCAGAACGTCTCGTCGCCGACGCCGGTGAGGATCGCGACGCGTAGATCGCTCGTGTCGCGGAATTCGTACCAAGCCTCCGCCATACGGACGAGCATCTCCGGACTGAGCGAGTTCTTCGCGTCCGGCCGGTTCATCGTGAGTGTCATGATGCCGTCGGTCTTGTCGACGAGCAGGTGCGGCTGTTGTTCGGACATCGTGCCTCCCATGGTCTGCAAGTGCTTACAGAGCAGTCGTCTTCGGGGCCAGCCTGGGCTACGAATGACGGCATGAGGCTGCTCGCAGATGTGCGTGTCGTCGACCTTGCTGGCGAGCCGGCTGCGATGACCGGGAGGATTCTCGCCGATCTCGGAGCCGAGGTCGTCCGGATCGAGCCGCCCGACGGGGATCCCTTGCGGATCGTGGGGCCGCTTCTTGGGACGCACGGGGAGGGGGGCCGCTCGCTTCGCTTCGCGGCGTGGAGCGCCGGCAAGAAGAGCGTCGTCGCGTCGGCGGACTCCGCCGAGCTTCGGGCTCTGCTGCTCGGTGCCGATGTCGTTCTCGAAACGCCGGGTTGGCCTGGCGCGTTTACGCTGGATCCATCGAGCGCGCCCCAGGCGGTCTGGGTGCGGGTGACCGCCTTTGGTGCGACCGGTCCGCGCGCGGGCTGGCGCGGCTCGGACCTCGGCGTGATGGCTGCGTCAGGGAACATGTTTTCCACCGGAGATCCGGACCGCGCACCGGTGCGCAGCACCGAGCCCTCGGCCTACGCGCACGTCGGGCCGGAGGCCGCGTTCGCGGTTCTGTCGGGCTTGGCGTCGGGCCGACCACAGGTGATCGATCTCTCGATGCAGGAAGTGGTCGCGGTCGCGAACATGTCAGGCGTGGTGCAAGCCTCACGCGGTGGGCCTGCGGGTCGCCGCATGGGCGCACAGATGGGGCGCACGCGCGAGATCTGGCACACGAAGGATGGTTTTGTGAGCTTCGGGTTGCGCGGTGGGCGCGCACGGGTTGCGAGCCTACAGACCCTCACATCGATGCTCGTCGAGGAAGGTCTTGCGACGCCCGCGTGGACGGATCGAGATTGGGAGACGTTCGATCAGGTCAAGGCGACCGACGAGGAACTCGCCGCGCTTCAGGCGCCGCTTACGTCGCTGTTCGCCTCGAAGACAATGATCGAGTTGTACCAGAAGGCGTGCGATACGAATCTCATGCTCGCGCCGGTGAACTCTCCCCACGAGATCCTCGCATCGGTGCAGGCGAAGTCGCGCGGGATGTACCGGGAGTTCGATGGATTGAAGGGCTTCCCGATGCGCTTTGCCGCGGTGGAAAGTGTGGACGGTTCGGTCTCGAGCATCGACGCTGCGCACGGTGCGCCGGCCCCGGGCGCGAATGCTCCGGCGGCATGGCGCCCACGTCGGTCCGCCGGGACGCCTGCCGGTAAGGGCGGGGCATGGGATGGCGTCAAGATCGTCGAGTTCGGCGCTGGAGCGGCCGGCCCGATCGCAGCTCGCTACTTCGCCGAGCACGGCGCGACGGTCATCAAGGTCGAGTCGAAGACGCGCCCCGAGTTCTTGCGCGCGATGTGGGCCTCCTCGAGTCCGCACGGGCTCGACGGCTCACCGCTGTTCGATGCCCTCAACGCCGGGAAGCGGAGCGTGACGCTGAATCTGAAGAACGAGGACGGGGTGGACGTCGCTCGGCGCCTGATTCACTGGGCCGACGCGGTCCTGGAGAACTTCGCGCCGCGCGCGATGCGCGGGTTCGGACTCGACTACGAGACTCTCGCGAAGGACGCGCCCGACCTCGTGATGGTTTCCACCTGCCTCAACGGGCAGACCGGGCCTCACCGGAACTATCCTGGCTTCGGCGGGCAGGGGTCCGCCTTGTCGGGCTACAACGCGGTGACGGGATGGCCGGACCGCGAGCCGATGGGCCCGTACGGCACGATCACAGATTCCCTTGCGCCCCGGTTCGCTGCGACGGCGCTTGCGGCCGGGCTTCTGCATCGACGACGGACCGGTAGAGGGGTGCACTTCGACATCGCGCAGGTCGAGGCCGCGCAGTATACGCTCGCACCGTGGATTCTCGATTACGCGAACAACGGTCGCGTCGGCCCGCGTACGGGCAACCGATCGGACCGAGCCGCTCCCCATGGCTCGTTCCCGTGTCTTGGTGACGATCGCTGGGTCGCGATCGCGATCTGGACCGACGACGAGTGGGAGCGCCTCGCACGGCACATCGGGATTGATGAGCCTTCGTTGGCCCGCGCCGAGGCGCGGCTCGCGCGCGTCGCTGACGTCGAGGACCGCATCGCGGCGTGGACGGCGAGCAAGACGCGAGAGCAGGTCACTGAGGTCCTTCAGGCCGATGGGATTGAGGCGGTTCCGGTGCAGGACTTCGTCGACGTGGGGGTGGACCCGCAGCTCGTGGCGCGGGACCATTTCGAGAAGCTCGACCATGCGTGTTTCGGCGAGTCCCCATACGAGCGCAATGGGTTCCGGTTGAGTGATGCGCCAAGTGCGTATGGACGCCCGTCGCCGCTTCTGGGCGAGCACACGTATGAGGTTCTGCGGGAGATGCTCGGACTCTCCGAGGCGGAGATCTCGCGCCGCAGAGAATCCGGCGGAGTGGAGTGACGCGGATCGGGTGGTAGGGTCGGCGGGATGCCGATTGATCTCGAAGCTCTGTTCCGGCCGAGGGTGGCCGTTCTCACTACCGAATGTCAACGCGGCGTGATTGGCCCGAATGGGCCGTTGCCGGCGTTGGTCGAAGAGGTGCGAGCGAGTGGAATCGTGCCCAACGGGGCCCGGGTTCTCGCCGCGGCGCGCGCCGCGGGCGCTCCGGTCCTACACGGGACCGTGCACCGCCGCGAGGACGGCGGCGGGGTCATGATGAACTGCCGGTTGTTCACCGTCACGGCGAAGTCCGGTGCGCCGCCGCTTCTCGCGGGTAGCGAGCAGGCAAAGGTCATCGAGGAGTTCGGACCGGTGGAATCCGACTACGAGGTGCCGCGGTATCACGGCGTATCCCTCTTCCACGACACCGAGATGGACTCGATTCTCAGGAGTCTCGGCGTCACGACCGTCGTGCTTCTCGGTGTCAGTCTGAACATCGCGATCCTCGGGACGACCATCGAGGCGGTGAACCGTGGCTATCAGGTGGTGATTCCGCACGACGGCGTCATCGGAACGCCGGCGGAGTACGGCGAGGAGGTTTTGAAGAACAGCATGAGAATGCTCGCGACGGTCACGGATTGCGATGCGGTCGTGAAGGCGTTGGGCGCGGTGGCTTGTTGAGTCTGCGGGCGATCGTAGCGTTTGCGCTTCTCGGCGTGATGGGTTTCTGCGTTCCGGTCGCCGCCGCCGGTCATGCGGCGCTCCCGGCGCCCAATTCCTTTGCCGCGGATGGTCCGTACCCCATGTCGCACCACAACCCCGCCCAGACCGACGTAACGATCGTCGACGGGCCGACGAGGGGAAAGAATCTCGACCGGGCCGATGCGCAGTTCGTCCCCGTCGTCTGGTGCTCGGCGCCGATCGTAAAGAAGGTCGGCGAGCACACGACGGTGATCGCGGGCACGCCGCACGGCGCGGCGAAGATCAACGCGACCGGCGAGTCGCTCGAACTCGTCTCGTTCATGCCGTATCCGGGTCTCGAGACCGAGCACACCGACGTCACGAGTGAGGATCTGTCGTGGTTCGTCGACAAGATCGACGAGAAGCGTCGGAACAAGCAGGACCTGCGGCTGCTCCTGTACTCGGCCTACATGATGTTCGACCTCGAGATGAATTGGAGCAACGGCGGATCGGGCGCGTACGGCGTGATCGATCGAGACGGCTACTACTACACGTTTTTCGATCGGACCCGACTCCTGAAGGCCTTCGATGGCAACGACATCGGCGCACCGCTCGAGCCGGTGCGCGACGTGAAGATCACCGACGGCCTCCCCGAAGATGTGGCGGAGGGAATCACGAGGATCCTCGGGATCTCCATGACTTACGATGGTCACATCGTCGTCGCGGCGACCGGCGCACTCTTCGTCCTTGATCGCGACCTGAACCGGAAGGACTACCTGCTCTTCCCGGGCGAGCACGTCGAGAACTCCGTCGCCGTGGACGAGAAGAGCATCTATGTCGTCACGTCGAAGAACATGCGGCGCGTCGTCTGGACCGGGGAGAAGCTCTCCATGGACGACGAGGAGGGCGCCTGGGTCAGTCTGTATGACGTCATGCCCGAGGGCGAGGCGATCGATCTCGGCGCGGCTTCACACGGGTCCGGCACGACGCCGACTCTCATGGGTTTTGGTGATGACGAGGATAAGCTCGTTCTGATTTCGGACGGCAACCCGAACGGAGCCCAACTCGTTGCGTTCTGGCGCGAGGAGATCCCGGCGGACTTCGAGCAGAAGCCGGGGACCCGTTCGCGGCGAATCGCCGATCAGATCCCCATCCCGGCGGCCACGACGACCGTCGAGGCTTCACCGGCGGCCTACGGCACCGGCGTCGTCCTCTTGAACTCGACGTACCCGGAGTCGGCACCCTTTCCGCTCAACATCGTCGGCAACGCGTTCCTGGCGGGGACAACGAGGAAGGCCCCTCTCGGCGCCCAGAAGTTCGAGTGGGACGCCGATGAGAACCGGTTCAAAGCGACCTGGTTCCTCCCGGAGATCGACAACACCGACTGGGTGCCGCCCACCGTCTCGCCCCACAACGGCCTCGCCTACGTGGCGACCAAGGTCGACGGGACCTACGAGTATCGGGCCATCGACTGGGAGACTGGGGCGGAGGTCGCCCGGTGGTCCTTCCCTGACGACAGCGTGCTCTGGAACAACTGGGGAGGAATTACCACCCTCTTGGAGGACGGCGACCTGCTGCTCGGCGGGTTCTTCGGTGTGAAGCGCTACGACATCGGGCACCTCCGCTAGGGGTGCTTTCGGGGCTCTTGCGTCTCGCATTTCGAGACCGGAGGCATTTGGCCGTTGACAAACATCATCTCTGTGATGTTTCTTTATGGCCTGTAAAGACGGGGGTCTCTCTCCGTTCGACGCTGGAGGTCCTGCCCATGAGCTCGTGTTTGCCTTCTTCCGCCACTCGTCCCTCTCTCCTCTCGAGCGCCGTGCTGGCCCTCGCAGTGCTGTGCTTCGCGCTGCCCGCAGCCGCGGGGCAGGGGCCATGGGAACGAACCGAGACACGCGACGAGTGTCTGGATTACGATTCCTTGCGGCAGCCGTACTTCGGCGACACGCACGTGCACACGGCGTTATCCATGGACGCCGTAGTCAACAGCACACCGAACTACCCGAGCGACGCGTACGACTTCGCCAAGGGCGCAGCGCTGCCCTACACCCTGGGCAACCCGGTGGCGACGGCGCAGCTGAAGCGGCCGCTCGACTATGCGATAGCGACCGACCATGGCGAGTTCCTCGGCGAGACCCAGATCTGCCTGGACCCCGGCCACCCCCAGTACAATGCCCCGGAGTGTGTGCTCCTTCGCGCCGACATCGGTCAGAGCTTCAACGGACCGCTGGATGCGGCGAGCTTTCTTGCGTTCTACTTTCCCACCAATGCACCCACGCCGCGCTTTGCGTGGTGCGGCGCCGGGAGCGTGGACTGCCTCGCTGTCACGTCGACGGTGTGGGGCAGCATCCAGTCGGATGCCGAGGCGCACTACGATCGCAGTGATGCTTGCGGCTTCACGACATTCGTCGGCTACGAATGGTCGGGGAATCCCAACTTCAACAACCTGCATCGCAATGTGATCTTCCGGAACGAGAACGTCGTGCCGCTCCCCATCAGCTACTACGAAGAGCCCCATGCGCACGGTCTCTGGAACGCTCTCAAGACGCAGTGCGAAGACGCCGGCACTGGCTGTGACGTGTTGGCCATTCCGCACAACTCGAACATCTCCGGTGGCCAGATGTTCCTTCCGCAGAACGAAGACCTGTCGCCCCACACCGCTGCGGACGCGGCGCTTCGCTCGCGGATCGAGCCCATCGTCGAGGTGAATCAGCACAAGGCAGACTCGGAATGTCACACGTTGTTCTCGCCGAACGACGAGCTGTGCGGCTTCGAGAAGACGAACATCGGTTCGCAATTGCCGTCCAGCAGCCCTGAGCAGGCGAGCTTCGTTCGGGACGCGCTTCTCGTGGGCCTTCAGGAGGATCGTCGCATCGGCGTGAACCCGATGAACTACGGGATGATTAGCGCAACCGACGGCCACATGGGCATGTCGGGCCTCGTCCGCGAGGATGAGTACTACGGCCACGTTGGGGCCTTTGACCAAACGCCGGAGCAGCAGATCATCGACAACAGCCTGTTTCACGCAGGCACGAACCCCGGTGGCCTAGGGGTCATCTGGGCGGAAGAGAACTCCCGCGACGCCCTCTTCGCGGCGATGGATCGTCGTGAGGTGTACTCTACGACCGGCTCGCGGCCGATTGTCCGCTTCTTCGCAGGTCGTCTGCCCAAGGACATCTGCTCGAGCGGTGACTTCGCGCGCGAGGGCTACGTGAACGGTGTTCCCATGGGCGGCGAGTTCGGCCGTCGTGGTCCGAAATTTGCCGTTTTGGCGACCAAAGACCCGGGCCCCTCGGGTCTGCCGGGCAACGACCTGCAGCGGATTCAGGTCGTGAAGGGCTGGGTCGACAGCGCCGGCAACAAGCACGAAGAGACGTTTGACATCGGCGGAGACCCCGACAACGGCGCAGGTGTCGACACGGCGACCTGCACGACGACCGGCACGGGCTTCGACACGATTTGCGCGACCTGGACCGATCCGGCCTTCCACAAGGAAGAACGCGCCTTCTACTACGCTCGCGTCGTGGAGAACCCGTCCTGCCGCTGGTCGCAGTACTTGTGCAACACCGCGGCGGTCGACTGCAACGGCGTCGTCCCGCCCGAGTTCGCCCTCTGCTGCGACGGAAGCCTGCCGGAGACGATTCAGGAGCGCGCGGTTACCTCGCCGATCTTCTACCGCCCGGAGACCTTCTCCAAGATGCGAGCGAAGATCCTGAAGAAGAGCATCGCGCTGGGAGACGAAGAGCTTCGTGTTTTCGCGAAGATCGTCCAGGCCCACGCCGATCTCGACCCGGATGCGAACGATCTCACGCTGGAGATCCGGGACGCCGCGGTCGTGTACTCGGTCACCGTCCCGGCCGGCACGATGGTGAAGAAGGGCACGACGTGGCTTTTGAAGGATCCGCTCGGCACGCTCGGCGGCATCAAGCTCCTCAAGGTCAAGATCAAGGGCAACGGTGGTGCGACGATCAGCTTGAAGACCATCGGCATGCCGCTTTCATCCATCGGCTTCGACGAGCACATGGTTCACGTGGTCCTCACGAGCGGCAACATGCTGCTCCGGCATCGCCGCATGTGGGTCGAGATGAACGGCGGGAAGGCATTGGGTACCAGTCGGTGAGCAACGGCGCGGTAGGTGCGTGCACGGTCGTTCGGGGTAGGCGGACCCAGGCTGAACGAAGCGCGGAGAGCCGTTCGAAGATTCTCGAGGCTGCGGTCGCGTGTATCTCTGAGCTGGGCCCCTCGGAGACGACGACCCATCGCATTGCCCGACGTGCGGGCCTCACCTGGGGTGCGATCCAGCACCACTTCGGTGAGAAGAACGTGATTCTGGTGACGGTCGTCGAGAATTCGCTTGATGGGATCGTCGCCGAACTGCAGGAGATCTCCCAGGTCCGCGGAACGATTGCCGAGCGGGTTCACGCGTTGGTCGCGGGCTTGTGGCCGCACTACAGCGGCCCCCTCTACCGGGCGGGCGTAGAGATTCTCCTCTCTGCGCGTGGAGACGAGATCCTCAAGCCGCGTGCGGACGAGGTCCGGCGGCGGGCGATTTCGGCGGTCGGGCGGGCCTGGGCGACGTTGTTCGCGGACTTCGACATCCCCGCCGAGCGCCACGCGATCGCCCAACGAGTGGCGCTGGCGATGCTCTCGGGGTTTGCCCTCGAAGTCACAATGCGTGATGAGGAGGCCGATTTCACCGGCGAGCTCGCTGCTCTGGAAGGAACGCTCGAGCGGATCCTTCGCGAAGGGGAAGGCTGATTCGCGTTTCGAAAAGACTTTCCGCCCTGTTCCCCTTCCTTCCGCTCCTCCTTGTTCCCGGCCTAAACGGCTGCAGCGATGATCGCGCACCGAGTGTGTTGCCGGCGGCCGTCGAGTCGTCCGCCCAGCCGGTGGCGCGTCAGTGTGCCGATTGGAATCCGGATCGTGACGCGTTCTTCGGCGATCTCCACGTTCACACGGCGAACTCGAGTGACGCGTGGATGTTCGATGTCCGTGTGACGCCGAACGGCGCCTATCGATACGCCTTTGGTGAGACAATCGACCTTCCGCCGAACGATCAGAACGGCGACGGCACGCGGACGGTGCGGATCGACCGCCCCCTCGACTTTGCGGCGGTCACGGATCATGCGGAGTTTCTCGGTGAGGGGGTTCTTTGCACGGACTCCAAGGCCGAGGGCTACGATTCCGGTTTCTGCGAGACCTTCCGGGCAGGCGAAGGTCGCGCTCCGCAGCTTCTCTTCCACATCATGAGCCCCTGGAACTGGCGTGACGACGACGTGTGCGGGGAGGAAGGCGAGCGCTGCGCCCGAGAGTCTGCCGCGTTGTGGAAAGAGACCGTCGCCGCGGCGGAGCGTTGGAACGACACCAGCGAGGCGTGCGAGCACACGACGTTTCCAGCCTACGAGTATAGCTCCTTCCGGATGGGTTCGAACCTGCACCGGAACGTGATCTTCCGGAATGCGAGCGTGCCCGACGAGGTGACGAGCTATCTCGAGGCAACGCGCGAGTGGGAGCTCTGGGATGTGTTGCGCCGCGACTGCATCGAGGCGGGCACCGGTTGCGACGTGCTCGCGATTCCGCACAACTCCAACATCTCCAACGGTCGTATGTTCAAGGTCGACTACCCGGGCACGTGGTCGATTGACGAGCAGCGTGATCGGGCGCGACTCCGCGCGCAAATGGAGCCGCTGGTCGAGATCATGCAGCACAAAGGCGATTCGGAATGCCGTGATGGGATCGATGGGGTCCTCGGCGGTGCAGACGAGTTGTGCGGCTTCGAGAAGTTCGAGAATCTGGCGTTCAAGACCATTTCGGGCGCAGCCGATCCCGGCCCCTGCTACGACGGCCCGCTGGTGGACTGGGTGCCGCATCTGGGCCCGAGTTGCATTTCTCCGCGCAGCTACGTGCGCCACGCGCTGGTCGAGGGGTTGAAGGAAGAGCGGCGACTCGGCGTGAATCCGTTCAAGTTCGGGATCATGGCGAGCACCGACACCCATAATGGGATGGCCGGCGGAGTCGAGGAGCGGACGTATCCGGGCCATCTAGGTATAGGCGACTTCAGCGCGATCAATCGGACGACCTACTCGAGCGAGGTTCAGGGGAACGCGTCGAACAATCCCGGCGGCTTGATCGGTGTTTGGGCGGAAGAGAACTCCCGCGAGGCGATCTTCACGGCGATGCGCCGCAAGGAAGTGTTCGGCACGAGCGGCCCGCGGATGAAGGTGCGACTGTTCGGTGGTGCCGGCTATCCGGAGGATCTGTGCGGCACCCCCGATCTGGTTTCGCGGGCCTACGCAGGTGGGGTGCCGATGGGTAGCGATCTCGGTCCGATCGACGACGCGGGCCCGTCCTTTGTGACGGTCGGCATGCGAGATCCGGGGACCGATCGTGCGCCGGGCGGATTGCTGCAGCGCGTTCAGATCATCAAGGGGTGGGCCGACGACGAAGGGGGCATCCACCAGAACGTCTACGACGTCGCGGGCAGCGCCGAGAACGGGGCTTCGGTCGATCTCACGACGTGTGAGCCCAGCGGGCCGGGGCACGATGTTCTCTGCGGCGTGTGGCGTGATCCGGAGTTCGATCCTGATCGTCGCGCCGTCTACTACGCGCGCGTCGTAGAGAACCCAAGCTGCCGATATTCGACCTGGCAGTGTCTGGAAATTGATCCGGCCGAGCGGCCGGCCGCCTGTTCGAACGACGCCCTGCCGAAGACGATCCAGGAGCGCGCCTGGTCGTCACCAATCTGGTACACCCCGCCGAACTGAACGCCTAGCGTCGGCGGTCCACCTCGCGGACGGAGGCGCCTAGCCGAGCACGGCATTCGCGAACGCGTCGAGTTCGCGCGGCACGTCCGGGCCACTGGGTGAGTAGAGGATCTCGGTCGCGCCTGCTTCCTTCGCCTCGTCGAGCTTCGCGCGGATCGCGGAGCGGTCCCCGGTCCAGCTCCAGTCGAGGAGCGCGGGGCCGGCGGACTCGATGAGAGGACGGTCACGATCGGAGACGGCGACCACGTGGCCCTCGTGGAGGGCCAGGTGGCGCTCTCCCTCCGGACGTTCCGCTTCGATGCCGGCGCGCCATTCCGGTCCGCCGGGGAGGCTCTCCATCATGTCCGGGGCCATCTCGAAGATTCCGTGGTAGCTGGTCACGAACCACGGACCCGCGGCTTCGATCACGCGCGGCGTCGTGTGATCTTCGCCCGACTCCAGCACGGTCCCCGAGACGACGAGCGTCGACCAGTCGAAGTCGGGAATGGGCGTCGAGCCGCTCATGACACCGTCGCCGATCTCCTTCGCGATGCCCGTGCCCTTCGGTCCCATGGCGGCGACGAGCAAGGGGGTCTCGATGGGGCGGGTGGGTGCGAAGCCGGGCGAGTGGATCATCTGGCAGGCGCCGCCGTCGACCACGACCGTCTCGCCTCGGAGGAGGGCGCGGAGCTGCTCGATGTACCGCCGCGTGTACTTCCAGGTGAGAGCCTTTTGGCCCAGCGCGAGGCGCGCGGTGAAGCCGGTGCCGAATGCGCAAGCGAGCCGTCCGGGAGCGAGCTCCTCGACCGAGGCTATTGCCGACGCGGTCACGAGAACATGTCGGAGATTCGGTACCGCGACCGCGGTGCCGACGCCGATCCGTTTCGTGCCTTCGGCAACGCGTGCGACGGCGATCCACAGATCTCCGTACAGTGCCGGCGAGTCGAAGATCCAGGCCCGGTCGAAGCCGAGTCCTTCGGCCTGTCGCGCGTGTTCGACGACGTTCTTCGTCGGGGGAAATCCGCAGGAGATCTTCATCGCGTCACCATTGTGGGAACCAGTCGGTCTCGTCCCCACGGAAGTCATAGCCGATCTTGAGGATGTAGTAGGTGTCGGTCTTGAGAGTGTCGGGTGGTGGCTCCGCGTTATAGTCGTACCGGAGCTCGGCCGCGATGGTGAAGTCGGCGATCAGCTTCATCTTGACGCCGGTCGCCGTCTTTAGAACGAACTGCGTTTGGGAGACCCCGAAGGTCATTGTGTCGTTGTGGTAGAGGAGGAAATCCTCGCTCCAAAGGTCCTGCTCGAAGTTGAGTGCCCATCGTAGGCCGAGGAACGTTCGGTCGAGGTCGGTCGCGAAGTCCTCGTTGACGTAGGCGGGGCCGAGCGAGATCTTCAGAAGCGTGGGCCGTTGGTTGAAGAATTTGTAGCCGACACCGGCACCCGCCGTAATGCGAAGATTCAGGTCGGCCAGTTCGTCGTTTTGGTAGGTGTTGAAGACGGTGCCGAACCAGCGGCGGCGGACGCCGAACTCGCGGTCGTACTCGGCCTGGATGGTCCAATTCGACTTGTTTACGACCCCGTCCGCCTCGGACTTGTTGTAGTCGCCGCCGATCGCGATCGTGTTGCGGCCGAACGACGGCGCGATTTTGCCGTCGATGTGGACGTCGGTCGTGTCGGTGTTGCCTCGTGCGGCGTTGAGGCCGACATTGAAGCTGCCTTCGTAACGGTAGTACGGTTTGATCGGCTTGATCCAGTCGACCTTCGCCATGTTCACTTCGCCGACCTCGGATGCGACCGGCGTCGGCAAGCCCTTCTCTAATGCGTACTCGGTCGCCGCTGCAGTCGAAGCGGACGCGGCCTCCTTGGCTTCGGTGAGTTCCTCGTCCGGCGCATCGGTCGGTTCCAACTCGGCGAGGACGGTTTCGGCTTCCGCTTCCGCGGCGTCGGCGTCTTGCGTGAGCTCCGTCGGGGCGGCATTTTCGGTGGCCACCTCGGTTGAGTCCGTCGTCGGGGCGTCGGCGGCTAGTTTGGTCGGGTCCGTCTTCGGGGTGTCCGCGACGATCTCGTCCGTCGGTGGCGGTGCGTCGGTCGCGACGATGTCCGTCTTGCCTTCGGACTCCGCCAAGCGCCCGACCTTCTCGCTTCCGTCGTCCCAGCGGACGGTGAACGGTGCCTCCGTATCCACGGCGACGATGTGCTTGGTGTCGATGCTGAGCTCGCCGGCGTAGTCGGTCTTGATGACGAGCTTGCCCTCGGCGAGCTTTTTCACCTTCCCGGTGATGACGTCGCCGTTGGCCAGCTTCACCGTGTCGGCGTGAGCGGGCCACGGCGAGCCGAGCAGAGCAAGGCCGCAGATCAGGATCGCGGTGTTGATGAATCGAATGCGGGGCCTCCGGCGGATCGTGCGCATCCGGTTGGCTCTAGCGTTGCGGGCGCGCGGACGCCATTGTTCTGGTAGGCCCAGCCCATGGTGGAAGAGCCCGATTTGCGCGAGGTCGGGGCCGCGTTCGAGATCGACGGAACCTGGCTCCGCGCGACGCGTTACGGCAGCGGTCATATCAACCAGACCTACCTCTCGGAGTTCGACCAGGGGGGGGAGGTCGTGCGGTACGTCCACCAAGCCATCAACGAGGAGATCTTTCAGGACATCCCCGGGCTCATGCGGAACGTGGACCGAGTGACGACCCACCTCCGTGAGAAAGCGGTCGCGGCCGCGGACGGGCCACGCTGGGAAGTCCCCGTGTTGGTGCCCGCTGGAGACGGGGGGCTCGTGTCGCGCGACGCTGCGGGGCGCTGTTGGCGGACGCTGACCCACATCGAGAACGTGCGGACCTACGATGCCGCGCCGAGTCCGGAGGTCGCACGTGAGGCGGCGCGCGCGTTCGGGCGCTTCGCGCGGGAACTCGCGGATCTCGACCCTTCGTCGTTGGTCGAGTCGATTCCGCGTTTCCACGACCTCGATGGTCGACTCGCCCGCTTGCGAGGGGTCGTCGCCATGGATCCGGTCGGCCGCGTGGGGGGGGTCGAGGCGGAGCTCGAGGCCGTGTACGCGCGCGTTGCGATCGAAGAGGAGTTCCGAGCACTTCGCACGTCGGGACGTCTGCCCGTTCGGGTAGCCCACAATGATACGAAGGTGAACAACGCCCTCCTCGACGAAGAGACCGGGCGCGGTGTCGCCGTCATCGATCTCGATACCGTCATGCCGGGCACGCTGCTCTTCGACTACGGCGATCTCGTGCGTACGGCCAGTTGTGGTGCGGCGGAAGACGAGCGCGACCTTCGTCAGGTCGCGGTCGACGTCGAGATGTTTCGGGCCGTGACCGAGGGCTTCCTCTCTGAGGTGTCATCGATCGCGACGTCTTCGGAGATCGAGCACCTTCTTCTCGGCGGCCGCTTCATGACCTTCATCGTCGGGCTGCGGTTCCTCACGGACTACCTCGAGGGCGACTCCTACTTCCGAACGACGCGCCCGAGGCAGAATCTCGACCGAGCGCGCACGCAGCTCACTCTGCTCCACTCCATCGAGTCCAATTCCGAGATTCTGTCTCAATGCATCGAGGCGGTTCGCTAGGCCGCGCCGCGCCGCGGCCCTGAAAATCGGCCGGCCGGACTCCGCGACACGGGAGCTACTACCGGTTCCGCGAGGTCCTCGGCGAAGGCGGGTTTCTTGTCACGCAGGGAAGGGAGCCGCCTGCGGGATTCACGCTGACGCGACAGCGACTCCCGCAGCCAGCCTAGATCAGCAAAAACTCCAGTGCCCCCGCAAAGACCAAGACGAACTACCCAAGGCTCCCACGCCGAGGTGCGACGACGAAGCCGTCACAAGAGTGACAGCTAGAGAAACCGCCGAGATTAAGGAACGTCCCTGCCGATCCCGTTGCGAGAAAGATCGCCGCCTGAGACTTGCAGGGGGTCACCTCCGCTTGCCCTCGCGGGCCCCCTGGCACTCGAGGCAGAAAGGGGTCTCGGGCCGCGCCTTCAGGCGCGGGAAGCCGATGGGTTCCTCGCACGCGCGGCAGTCCCCGTACTCGTCACGAGAGATGCCGACGAGCGCGGCGCGGACCTGTTGCAACCGAAGTTCGAGGCTCCGGCGCCCGCTTTTGGCCACCGCCTGCCTCTGCATCTCGTCCATCCGAGAGAGCCGCCCGACGGACTGCTGATCGAGCTCCACCGTGGCCGTTCCCTCGGCGGCGAGCTCGAGCGCCTGTACGAGTTCTGCGTCGAGTGCGTGCAGAAGTTCCGCGAGTTCCTGCCGCTGCGCTGCCGTCAGCTCGTCCACGGGGGCGCGCCGTGAGGACCGTCAGAAGGTGTCGCCGACACGGCCGCAGAGTTCGCGTTCCTTGCTCGTGTCGATCTGGAGGGAGCCGAAGAGATCCGCAGTGTGCGCATTCGTGAGTTGCTGATGCTTGGGCTTACCCGGTGCACGCTTCGCCTGATAGCACATGAGGTGAGCATTCGGGTTCTGTGCAACCCCGCCGATCGCATCCGTGACCGAATAGCTCGCGACTGGGAAAAAGATTTGCGTGTCCTTGCTCGTTTTCGATTTGCAGCAGACGTAATCGTTGCCACAGGCCGCCGGTGAGGAGGGGCTCGCGGTGTAGGCGCCGACGGTCGAGCAGACGTCACCGTCCTCGCAGTTCGTGCCGTCGGGAATCAGCTCGCAGCTCGAACTGCAGCGGTCGCCCTCTTCGCATTCTTCCCCGCCTCGACGATGCCGCAGACCTGGGCCAGGGCGGAGGAGGGAGCGAGCAGGCGGGCGGCGGGCGCCACCCCCGCAAGGATCACAGCACGAGGATGCGGACGGAGTCGGACGAGCATGCAGATTCACTAGGTTCCGGAGTGCCGGGATGCGGGATTCCGGCCAACCTAGCGCAACTACACGCGGTAGGGATGCAGGAATTCTGACGCTCGAGTGTAAAATCGAATCTACCAGCTCGAGGCCTGGGCCCCTTCCCAGTAGGGCTGGAGGTTCTCGCTCACGGTCCCGTCCAGGAGCTGCCCTGGCTCGAAAAATTCGTAGATCCGGCTCACCGGGCGGACGTCGCTCAGGCTGAGCCGCCACCACAGGTGGTCCGGGGTCAGGCCCGAGGGGTGGTCGAGGCCGGCGGCCGCGGTGACCTCCGCCAGGGCCTCAACGGTATTTTGGTGAAAGTGGAAGGCCCGCTTGCCCTTGTCGTCGACGTCGATCGCGCGTTGGAGCTGCTGGTTCTGCGTCGTGACCCCCACGGGGCACTTGTTCGTGTGGCACGTCTGCGCCTGGATGCAGCCTACTGAGAACATGAAGCCGCGCGCCGAGTTACACCAGTCTGCCCCCATCGCCATCGCGGCTGCGATCTCGAACCCGCTCGTGCGTTTCCCGCTCGCGGCGATCCGAAGCTGGTCGCGAACGCCGATGCCGACGAGCGCGTTGTGAACCAGGATCAGGCCGTCTCGCAGCGGGGCTCCGAGGTGATCGGAGAACTCGATCGGTGCGGCGCCGGTACCGCCCTCACCGCCATCGACCGTAATGAAGTCGGGGAGCAGCTTCGTCTCGAGCATCGCCTTGCACATCGCGAACACCTGGCCCGGGTCACCGACACACAATTTGAAGCCGACCGGCTTCCCGCCCGAGAGCTCGCGCAGTTTCGTCACGTACTCGAGTAAGCCGATCGGCGTGTCGAACGCCGAGTGTCCGGGAGGCGAGATACACGTCTCTCCGACCGCGACGCGGCGCGCTTCTGCGATCTCTTCGGTGACCTTCGCCGCGGGCAGAATGCCGCCGTGGCCGGGCTTCGCGCCCTGCGAGAGTTTGATCTCGATCATCTTCACCTGGTCGAGACTCGCCTGCTCACGGAACGTCTCCTCGTCGAACGTGCCCTGGTTGGTGCGACAGCCGAAGTAGCCCGTGCCGATCTGCCAGATCAGGTCGCCGCCGTTCTGGCGGTGGTGGCGCGAACAACCGCCTTCGCCGGTGTTGTGGGCGAACCCGCCCTTCTTCGCGCCAGCGTTCATCGAGAGCACGGCGTTGGCGCTGAGTGCGCCGAAGCTCATGGCCGAGATGTTGTACACGGACGCGGAGTAGGGTTTCTCGCAGCGGCCTTCGCCCACGAGAGTACGCAGGCTCTCGGACGGGTTCTCGGCCAGGGGCTTCGGCGCGAGGGAGTGGGCGATCCAGCTGTAGCCCTCGGCGTAGACGTCGAGCTCGGTGCCGAACGGTTTCTTGTCGCCGACGTTCTTCGCCCGCTCGTACATGAGCGACCGTTGGTCTCGCGCGAAAGGTGTGCCCGACGTGTTGCTCTCTACGAGGTACTGATGAAGCTCGGGGCCGGCGTCTTCGAGCATGAAGCGGAGGTGTCCGAGGATCGGATAGTTCCGCAGAATGCTGTGACGCTTCTGGACGACGTCATGGATTCCGACCACCAGGAGGAGCGCCGTGAAGCCGGCGAACCACAGGTAGGCCGGGGACAGAAGAACCGACAGTAGGAGCGCGCCGACCAGCAGCACGCAGACGCCTGGAAGAATGAACCCTCGAATTTGGTGGATCATGCAGCCTCCTCCTCACCGCAGATTGGCCATGAACTCGTCGCGGCAACCTTTCCATTAATCGTGCTCGCCACGGAGCCCCAGGCCTCATCTATCGACAGATTTGGCGGCATCGTGAACTCGCCGGGGCTGACGACCGCGTCGATCAGGAAAGGGCCGCCGACGTCGGCCCCTTCCCTGTTTGCGTTGTAGAGCCCGTTGATCAGGTGCAGTGCGCCCGGGCCGGCGGAGACGCCGATGCCGCCGGTGAGTTCGGCCTGGGCGGGCGCCTCGTGTCTCACGCCGATCCAGCGGAAGCGGTCGTCGGTGCGGATCGCTTCGAGCAGGGTGTTCAGCGCGTCGCTCGTGACTACGAAGATGTCTCGGACGCCGGCCGTGGCGAGAATGTCGAGTAGGCTCGTACAGACGTTCTGACTCATCGGGACTCCACCATCTCGACCGGTCGAATCACACTTGCCGAGACCGAACAAGAACGGGGCACCTCGCGGGGCGTTGGACCTGCCACGGGGGCCGGTGTAGTGCTGGCCGACGGACGGCAGGACCGGGCCACCGGCCGATGAAGGGGAGTGGTGCAATGGATTTGATGACCTACGAGCCCGTGGGCGACAAGAAAAATTCCGACTTCTTCAACGAGTACCGCTTGAAGATATATGAGCGTCGACAGGCGTCGGGTGTTCAGGACCTCCTCGGCGCGATGCGTGCGATCGTGATCCAGGTCGAGACGGGGGACTCCCTCGGATACCTGGAGGAAGTCTATCACACGACGCCGTATCGCTTGGAGTCCGTCCGCCTGGGCGAGACGCACAAGGTTCACATGCTCCGCGCCCGACCGACGTCACCGATCCTCATGGTGCTGGAACCGCTCTCGGCGCAGTTCATCGATCCCATCACCCGGCTCAATCGCCTGTACCCGCTCGCCCGGGACAAGCGGAATGCCCGCTACGTCGGTGAGGTCTTCCACACGAAGGATCTCGGAGCGACGCGTGACACGCTCGAGTCGCACAACATTCGCTTCGAGTATGCGGGCGAAGTCGAGAATCCGTTCTATGCCGCTGGGCGGTTCCTGTGGACGTTCCCATCGGACAGCACGACGAATCGTGTGGGGTACACCGACTCGAACCTCGACGACCTTGCGGAACTCCCTCTCGGGGAGACGATTCAGATCACGGCGGAAGAGCAGGCCCGCCTCGATGCGGCCGATGCGTTCGCCGAGGAGAACGGGCTCAAGTCGCTCATTCTCGGCGTCGATCACATGGCGTCGCGGATTCTGGCTGGCGAGCGCGAGGACGCGATTCTCGAGTTCCTGACGATGTCTCCCTACTACCTCTGGGGCGCCTACAACATCGCCGAACAGAACTCGTCCACCAACGTGAGCCGCAATCCGAACGTGGAAGACGACAAGGACTCGCCCGCCAAGGTGTTTACGGCGAACAACACGCCGTCCTTCGTGAACTCCTTCGAGAATCTCCCGATGCCGACGGAGGATTTCGTCCGAAACTTCGGCCGCCGCATGCATCACATCGCGCAGGAGGTGAAGGACGGCGATCATGCGAGCGGCGTGAAGAACCTCGACTTCGTCGTCGATACGCTTCGCGACTCCGGGGTTCCCTTCCTGGCGCAGGTCGTCGGGGAGTGCACGGACAAGCCCAACCTGAAACAGATCTTCTCGAAGCACTCGGCTTACAGCCTGCTGATCACAGAGTACGTCGAGCGTTGTCTGGGCTACGAGGGGTTCTTCACCAAGGACAACGTAGCCGCTCTGACCCAGGCGGCGGGGCAGGACGAGCACTACAAACACGGCAACGTGTTCGACTGATCACGAAGGGGCAATGATGAAGACCTCCGGACAGAGCCTGCGCGGACGCGAGCTCATCGATGAGCCGCTGTGGAACAAGGGGACGGCGTTCTCGGAGGGCGAGCGCGCTGCACTCGGCCTTTACGGGCTCCTCCCCCCGCACGTCGAAACGCTCGAGGAGCAAGCCTCTCGGGCGTACGAGGCGTTCGGCGGATTCGAGACCGAGATCGAACGGCACGTGTACTTGCGTTCGGTTCAGGATACGAACGAGGTCCTCTTCTATCGACTCGTCATCGACCATCTCGCGGAGATGATGCCCATCATTTACACGCCCGTCGTCGGCGCGGCCTGCCAGCAGTTCAGTGAGATCTACAGGCGTCCTCGGGGGCTCTTCGTCCCGTATCCGCATCGGGATCGAATCGAAGAGATGCTGCGCAACTACGTTGCGGAGGATGTCGAAGCGATCGTGGTGACCGATGGCGAGCGGATCCTCGGTCTGGGCGATCAGGGCGCCGGCGGTATGGGGATCCCGATCGGGAAGCTTTCGCTCTACGTCGCATGCGGCGGGATCCATCCGAAGAACACCCTGCCGATCCTCCTCGATGTCGGAACGAACAACGAGGAACGGCTGAAAGATCCGCACTACATCGGTTGGCGACACGAGCGTGTCGCCGGCGACGAGTACATCGCCTTCGTCGATGCGTTCGTGGACGCTGTGAAAAAGGTCTGGCCGCATGTCCTCCTCCAATTCGAGGACTTCGCGTTCCAGCACGCCACGCCGCTGCTTGGTCGCTACCGTGACCAGCTCTGCATGTTCAACGACGACGTTCAGGGGACGGCCGCCGTGGCTCTCGGGACGTTGTTCTCGGCGGTGAACGCCGCCGGCAGCAACTTGTGCGACCAGACGGTTGCGATCCTCGGTGGCGGTTCGGCCGGTTGTGGCATCGCCGAGCAGATCGTGGCAGCGATGGGGGAGGAGGGCCTGTCCGACCGGGAGGCGCGCGACCGGATCTACATGGTCGACCGTCCCGGATTGCTCCACGACGGTATGACCGGACTTCCGTCCTTCCAAGAAGCGCTCGCGCAACCGCAGGCGCGGCTCGAGAGCTGGACGCGCAACGGGCCCGATGGTGGCATTTCGATGCTGGACGTCGCGCAGCAGGGGAAGCCAACGATTCTGATCGGCGTGTCCGGGCAACCCGGGCTCTTTACCGAAGAGATTCTCCGGGCGATGGCGGCCCATTCCGACCGGCCAATCGTGTTCCCGCTCTCCAACCCGACCTCCCGTATGGAGGCCGCGCCCGCCGACGTGATCAAGTGGACCGAGGGTCGCGCGCTCGTGGCGACCGGGAGTCCGATCGACCCCGTTTCGTACGACGGACGCACCTTCCCGATCGCGCAGTGCAACAACACGTATATCTTCCCGGCGGTTGGACTCGGCGTGATCGCGTCGGGTGCGAAGCGTGTGACCGATGAAATGATGCGTGCCGCGGCACGCGCCCTGGGGGCGGCCGCGCCCGCCAGCAAGGATCCGACGGCGGCGCTACTGCCGCCGCTGGCCGAAATCCGGAGGGTCACGCGCGACCTCGCCGAAGCGGTAGGAGCCGAGGCGCAGCGGCAGGGGCATGCAGAGAAGACGTCGCCCGAGGAGTTGCGTCGTCGGATCGATGAACGGTTCTGGGAGCCCGCGTATTCCGGCGGGTGAAACACGGGCGCCGGGTGGGAGTACTGGACCCGCGACGCTCGCCCTACGAGCCGAGGTGGTCCAAGAGCAGAGCCGAAACCTGGGGACCTGCGACTTCGGGCACCCAGTGATTCGCGCCTTCGATGACCTCGAACCGGTACGCTGCGTCGATGTAGTCGCCGGTGGCTTCCGCGCCCTCACGGCAAAGAGCGAAGTCCTCGTCGCTCCAGATGAACATCGTCGGGACTCGGATGGAGCCCGACAGGTTCGGGGTGAGGCTGGTCGATCGGCCGGTGAGGTTCGCCCGATACCAGTTGAGGCCGGCGCGCATCGCCTCACGGTTGCCGATGAGCTGCACGTGGACCTCGACGTCCTCAGCGGGCACGCCCTCGAAGATGGACCGTAAGATCGTATTGTCGTTGCCGACCAACACCTCCTCGAAACCGGGCTGGACGAACGTGTCGAAGTAGCTCGATGCTTCGTACTGACACGAGGTCGGGTCGGAGAGCTCCGACTGGAAGGCGTCGGGGTGAGGAACGGAGATCGGGTTCAGCGTGAGCAGGCGATCCGGGGCGGCGAGACCCACCGCCCAGGCGACGCTCGCGCCCCAGTCGTGCCCGACGAGGTGGAATCGATCGAAACCGAGCGCGTCTGCGATGTTCAGGACGTCGGCGAGGAGATTGGAGATCGCGTAGGCCTCGACCGCCGACGGTCGGGCGCCCGGTGAGTACCCACGCTGGTTCGGTGCTACGGCTCGGTAGCCGGCTTCGCCGAGCGCGCGGAGCTGGTCCTTCCACTCCCACGACGAGGACGGGAACCCATGGAGCAGTATGACGGGCACGCCGTTTTCGGGACCCGCCGCCCGTGCGTCGAATACGAATCCGCTCGCCTCGATCTGGATATCGTGGATTTCTCCGCTGCCGACGGGCGCTGCGGGGCTTGTACCGGAGCCGGTCGTGGCGTTGTCTCCACAAGCGGCGAAGAGGAGCAGCGCGGGAAGGGCGAGGCGGAGAAGTGTCGGCATGGCTTTTCGCTACCGAAGTAAATCGCCGGATGCACCTCCTTGTTCCAACGTGGAATCCGGTCGACCCTCCCTTTGGTAGATGGACTGTTATACGCCGAGGCGAACCGCAGCCGGTGGGAGTGGAAAATGAGTGATCTCGAAGCGCTTCGCGCACAGTACGAAGAGAAGAAGAGTCTCGGCCTCGCGCTGAACATTCAGCGGGGCCAGCCGTCGGATGAGGATTTCGACCTGTCGTCTGGAATTCTGACGTGCGTTGGCGTGGACGACATGACGTCGCCGAGCGGCGTGGCGTTGCGGAACTACCCGGGCGGGGTTGCTGGATTGAAGGAGGCGCGCGAGCTGTTCGGCGCGATCTTTGGTGCGACGGCCGAGGACACCATCGTCGGCAACAATTCGAGCCTCGCGATGTTCTCGAACACGCTGAAGTGGGCGCTCGTTCGGGGCCTCGCGGGAAGCCCCCGTCCGTGGGCCGACGGCACTCGGAAGGTGATCGTGACCGTGCCGGGGTACGACCGGCACTTCACGCTTCTCGACGCGCTCGGCTTCGAGATGGTGCCCGTACCGATGACAGCGGAGGGGCCGGACCTCGACGCGGTCGAGAAGCTCGCCGCGAGCGACGCCGCGATCCGCGGCGTCGTCTTCGTGCCGACCTACAGCAACCCCACTGGCGAGACGATCTCGGATGCGAACGTCGATCGGCTTGCGAGTATGAAGACGGCCGCGCCCGACTTCACAATTTTCGCAGACGACGCCTACGCGGTGCACCACCTCACGGAGACGCCGGCTCGACCGAAGTCGCTGCTCGCAGCGTGTCGTGAGGCCGGGAATCCGAATCGCGCGTACGTCTACGGTTCGACCTCGAAGGTCACGTTCTCGGGGGCGGGCGTCGGTTTTGTGTCGACGAGTACCGATAACGTATCGCTGATCTCCAAGTATCTTTCGTCGGAGTTCATCGGCCCCAACAAGATCGAACAGTATCGACACGTGAAGTTCCTGAGCAGCTATCCGGGTGGCATCGAGGGGTTGATGCGGGAGCACGCCAAGATTCTGCGTCCGAAGTTCGAGGCCGTGCAGCGGGTGCTGGCGCGGGAGCTCGGGGACACCGGTCTCGCGACGTGGACCGACCCCAAGGGGGGCTACTTCGTCAGCCTCGACACGGCAAAGCCCGTCGTCGAGCGGATCGTGGAACTCGCGAACGAGGCGGGGGTGTCTCTCACGCCGGCCGGCGCGAGCTACCCGTTTGGGAAAGACCCCACGGGTTCAAATCTCCGCATCGCGCCGAGCCGCCCGCCCCTCGAGGAGGTCGAGAAGGCGATGGAGGTCGTCGCTCTGTGCGTCAAGCTTGCCTCGGCGGAGCACTCGGAGTAGGCCCGATGCATGGCAAGCATCCCGCAGGAGACGCTCGATTTTTCGGATGACAGTCCGCGCGTAGCCGCAGAGTGGGCGGGGCTCTTCGACACGATCGAGGAAGCCGATGCTCCGGTCACACAGATCGAAGGCACGGTGCCCGCTGGCCTCGTCGGGACGCTCTATCGAAACGGTCCGGGGGTGCACGACTACGCCGAGTCGTTCTTCGACGGCGACGGCCTGATTCGCGCGCTGACGTTCCGGGAGGACGGAGGCGTCCACTTCAAGAGCCGGTACGTCCGCACGCCGAAGTATGAGAAGCAGACGAAGCTCGGCCGCGCGGTCTCGCGTGGCGTCGGTACGAATCTGCCGGGGGGCTGGTTTCGCAACGCATTCCGGACGCCGGCGCACGAGGCGAACACGAGCGTCCTCTGGCACGAGGGCGAGCTCTTCGCGCTCGAAGAAGGCGGCCATCCGTATCGGATTGGAGCCGACGATCTCTCGACGATCGGCATGACCGACTTCGACGGCGCACTTTCGATGCGCAACGCCTTCACTGCGCATCCGCACGTCGATCCGGAGACCGGCGACGCGATCTGCTTCGGGACCGTCTTCGGAATGAAAATGGGGCTCCGAGCGTTCCGTCTCGACCGCGGGGGTCGATTCCACGACATCGGGACTGTGCCGAAGCTGCGTGACTCGTTCGTGCACGATTTCGCCATCACGCCCAACTGGCTCGTGTTTTTCTTCACCCCGACGATCACGAATATTCTTCCGATTCTCTTGGGGACCAGCACGTACTTCGACGAGATCGAGTACAAGCCCGAACTCGGCACCGCGATCGCGCTGATGCCGCGCGGCGGCGGCGACATCATCGAACTGGAGACGGATCCCTTCCAGGTCGGGCACTTCGTCGGAGCCTTCGAGGAAGGCGGCGAGGTCATCGTCGATCTCTGCCAGCTCGACAACTGGAGCCAGATGGGGGACGCCGCAACCTCGTACCGAACGAGCGATTGGGAAGGCTACGGTGGGAGTACGGTGCGCCGACACCGGATCGATCCCAAAACGAAGAACCTGTCGAGCGAGACGATTTGCTCGTTGCCGGCCGAGTTTCCGCGGATTTGCGCCGACACGGAGACCCGCCGGGGCCGCTACGCGTACTTCGCAGCGAACACCCGCGAGAAAGAGGGCGGCTGGTTCCGCGCCACGATGAAGCTCGACCGGGAAACGGGCGCGACCGATCTACACGACTACGGCCGGTACAAGGTCGGACTCGAGCCGCTCTTCGTGCCTCGCCCGGGCGGGACCGACGAGGACGACGGGTGGCTGCTGACCTACGTCCACGACGGCAAGAACCGCGCGAGTCAGGTCGCGATCCTCGACGCGCGCAACGTGTCGGACGGCCCGGTCGCGACGCTGACTCTCCCCGGTAATACCGGGATCACGTTCCACGGCACCTGGCGTCCCGGCGCGTAGACGTCTGCCGACGGCAGTCGCAACTAGTCCGCGAGGTATCCCAGGGCGCGAAGGCGGTCTGTGAGGGCCGGGTCGGTGGCGAGTGTCCCCGCGTTTGTCTCCACCGCTAGGCCCGGCAGGGGACCTGCTTCGACGTGCCGCGGCGCCCCCGTTGCCTCGTTCGACTGACGGCTCGGTTCACCCCGCCGAAAACGGTCCTTTCCCCATCTGATCGCGCACGGACACCACCTCCGGGTTCGTCAGCGATCGGCGCTGCCAGTTGGCGCCGTCGACGACGAGGGTGTGGCCGGAGATAAATCGGCCGTACGGGGAGGCAAGGAAGGTCGCCGCCCAGCCCAGTTCGCGCGGGCGCCCGACACGGAGCGCCGGTTGGCAGGGGTCCTTGTCGTTCGTGCGGTCGAGGTTGCCGCGGATGTCGGCGGTCATGTCCTCGTGGGGCATGAGGCCCGGCACGAGGCCGTTCACCTGAATGCCGTACGGCCCCCACTCGACAGCGAGGGTCTCGACCATGTTTTTCACGCCCGCTTTCGCGGCGGCGGAGTGAGCGAAGCCGGGGCCGCCCGTCCACGCGTAAGACGCACCGACGTTGATGATCGAGCCCGGCGTTTCGGCGTTGAGGTGGCGGCGTCCAAATTCGCGGGCGCAAAAAAACGTCCCGTTGAGCGTGATGTCCACGACGGTGCGCCAGGCGTTCGGGCTCATGTCTTCTGCGGGGACCGGGAAGTTCGCGGCGGCGTTGTTCACCAACACGTTCGGTCGGCCGAGCGCGCCTTCGATAGCGTCGAACGCAGTCGCGATCGATTCGGGATCCCGAATGTCGCACGGTGTGACGAACACTTCGGCGCCGAGTTCTTGCATCGCCGCTCGGCCTGCGTCGAGATGCTCTTCTTTGCGGCTCGAGATCGCGATCTTCGCTCCGAGGCGCGCGAATTCGGATGCGATGGCCTTTCCGAGTCCCGTGCCGCCACCGGTCACGAGGACCGTCTGGCCGTCGAACGTGCCGGGTTGGAGCGCGCTGGCGCCGATTTCGGGAGCGTCGGGGATTCCGTTGGCCATCGGATCAGTCCTCCTCTGCGGGGGTGGCTGGCTTTACCCAGACGCCGGGGAATTTAGGGTCGCGTTCTTCGCCGCGCGCCGCTTTGAGCTCTTCAAAGTCCGGCGCTTTGTTGATGACGGTTTGCATCAGAAGCTCGTCGTTCATCGACGTCCGGATCTCGGGCTCGTGGAGATTTCGGATCACGCGACGGGCGAGCTTCACCGAGACCGGAGGAATCTTGGCGATCTTGTCGGCCATCTCGCGCACGGTCGTGTCGAGTTCTTCGCGGGGGACGATGCGCGAGATGACGCCGTAGCGCAGCGCCTCTTCGGCCAGGAGCGGACGCCCGGTGAGGACCATGTCGCTTACGACGCCGTGTCCGCACATCTGGAAGAGGCACGCCACGCCGCCGGTATCCGCGATCACGCCGTGCGTGAGTTCGGGAAGCATGAAGCGGGCTCCTTCCGCTGCGATGCGCACGTCGCAGAGCAGGGTTCGCTGGAAGGACCCACCGATCGTCCAGCCGTGGTTCGCGACCAGGATCGGGATGTCGAGATCGAACACTTGCTGGATGCCGCGGTGGCCGCGAGTCATGAGCTGGTGGTGGCTCATCTCCATCTGTTGGCGACCGATCTGGGAGACGTCGCGGCCGGAGGAGAACGACTTCCCTTCTGCCCTCCAGATCGCCACCCGGACGTCCGGGTTGTTGCGAAGCTCGGCCAGGATCTCGAACAATCGCGCATCCATCGAGTCGTCGAACGCGTTATGCTTGTCCTGGTTGTCGTTGGTGATGATGGCGACCGGCCCCTCGTACGAGAGGCGAACCCGATCTTCGCTCATGATGGCTCCTTGGTTCGTCCGCGTGGAATTCGCACGGCAGAGATTCGCCGCGCGCAGACGTTTTATCGCAGGGGGCTGGGCCCGTCCACGGCTCGCTTGGCGGCGTCGTCTCGCAGAACTTTCTTTGCGATCTTTCCGCCGGAGGAGCGCGGCAGTTCCTCGAGCACGACCAGCCGCTCGGGCAGCGATTCCTTGGAGGAGCCGGCTGCTTTGAGGTGGCTGACGAGCCCTTCGAGAGTGAGCTCGGTGGTCGATCGCAGCTCGACGTAGACGCATACCCGTTCCCCGAACGTCGGGTCGGGCATCGCGACCGCGGCGGCGACGCGGACGTTGGGGTGGGATTCCACGGCTTCCTCGACGGAGGGCGCGCTGATATTCTTGCCTCCCCGGATGATGAAGTCGCCGACGCGCCCTTCCACGGTGAGGTAGCCCTCTTCGTCGATGCAGACGATGTCGCCCACTAGAAACCACCCGTCGTCGCGAATCAGCTCGCGATTCGCTTCCTTGTCGTCGAAGTAGCCCAGGCTCAGCGTCCCACCTTTGCACCCCGGCTGACCCCGTCCCTCGTCCGTGATGTCGTTCCCCGCTTCGTCGAAGAGACGGACCTGCATCTCCTCCAGAACGCGCCCCGCGGTCGTGAGGCGTTTTTCCCGCGAGTCGCGTGTGGTCGTGCCGCAGAGCGCTCCGGTTTCGTTCGAGCCGTAGAACTGCAGCACGCTCGCGCCCGTGCGCTCCTCGAACTCTGCCGCGCGGGCGTAAGGAACTTTCTCTCCACCGGTGAACAAGGCGCGCAGGTGGCTCAAGTCCCGGCGGTCGGCCTCGGGCGAGTCGAGGAGCATCATGAACTGCGTGCTCACGGCGGCGAGGACCGTCACGCGATGTTCCTCGATCGCGGCCAGCGTGTCTTTAGCGGTGAAGCGCGGCATCACGATCGTGGGCGCTCCGAGCAGCGCCGGGCTGAAGTGGGCGGTCCAGAGTCCGAAGCCGAACGGCGCGGGCACGGCGGAGAGGAACACGTCGTGGGTGGAGAGGTCGCCGGATCGCACCGCGAGGTCGTGGAAGAAGAACCAACGTGCCTGATGATGCATCACGCACTTGGGCATGCCGGTCGTGCCGGACGTCGAATTGATGAGCCAGAGATCGTCCTCGCCCAGGCGGCGCTCGTCGATCCGACGCAGCAGCGTTGCGTCGTTCGCGGCCGAATCCGGAAGGACCGCCGCCGCACCGTCGACCGTGACGGTATCTCCCGGCTCGAGTTCTCCGTCGATCGTGACGTGGTGTCGCAGAGGAGTTCCGGTCGCGCGCAGGGCCGGCGCGAGTCCGTTCATGTCGAATTCCCGGTAGGTGGGGCGGCTGATCAGCGCGGTCGCCCCCGTGACCCGCAGGAGGTGCTCGACTTCCTTGCGTCCGGCACGTGGCCCAATCCCGACGGCGACGAGTCCGGCCTTCTCGGTCGCTACGAAGGCGACGTGTACGCCGGGACCGTCGGGCAGCAGCACCGCGACCCGCTCGCCCGGCGCCAGCCCGAGATCGAGGAGCAGACCTGCGAGCGCGTCGGAACGTCCCGCGTACTCGGCCCAACTCAGACGGTGACTTCCCGCCGCGAATGCGAGCCCCTCGGGTTGCTGGGAGGCATTTTTTTGGATCACCTGTGACAGCGTTCGCATCGGTGGAAGCTCTAACACGGTCGATTGAGAGCCACTTGCTGCAGCATCGGGACGCTCTCGCTACTTCCGGTTCTCACGCGCCCCGCCTTCGCGAAGCAATGGATGGTCACCTCCCGGCTCCGCCAGCAAGGGGCGTTACGGCATGGGGCGACGGAGGTTGAATTGCGGATCTGAGGGGGCCCTTGCAAAGGCCGCTTCCCGCGAGCGAAGAAGAGGGTAGGAGGACACCCATGGCACAGACTGCGCAGATCCGTCGTATCGGTACCGTCGAAAACGAGGCCCAACGAATCTTCAAGATTCAACGCGAGGCCTACCTCAAGAGCCCGTACCCGTCGCACGAGGAGCGGCTCGCGCGGCTGAGCAAAGTCGAGTCGATCCTCGTCGACAATGCCGACGCGATTGCCGCTGCGATCAACGAGGACTTCGGGCATCGGAGCGAGCAGGAAACCAAGATGCTCGAGCTCTTCGGTTGTGTGGACGGTCTGCGCCAGACCAAGAAGAAGCTCCGCAAGTGGATGAAGCCTCAGAAGCGGAAGGTCTCGGTCCTGTTTGCAACGGGTAAGAACCAGCTCATTCCGCAGCCAAAGGGCGTCGTCGGCATCGTGTCTCCCTGGAACTACCCTCTGTTCCTGACCATCAGCCCGCTCACGGGCATCCTCGCCGCCGGCAATCGCGCGATGATCAAGATGGCGACCAACTCTTCGACTCTGTGCCGCCTGCTGGCGGAGAAGTTCTCCGAGCAGTTCGACGAGTCGGAAGTTGCGATCCTACCCGGCGTGCGCGGATCGGACTTCTCGACGCTCCCGTACGACCACATCATCTTCACCGGCTCAGCCGACGCGGGACGCACCGTGATGCAGTCCGCGGCGGAGAACCTCACGCCGGTCACGCTCGAACTTGGCGGAAAATCCCCGACCGTCCTTTGCGACGACTTCGACGTGAAAGAGGCGGCTTCGCGCATCCTCTACGCCAAGCTCGTGAACGCCGGGCAGACCTGCCTTGCTCCGGACTATCTCTTCGTTCCGGAGGCCAAGAGGGATGCGTTCGTGGACGCGGCGAAGGGGCTCGTCGCGCACCGCTATCCCGACACGAATGATCGCAGCTACACCTCCGTGATCGATGAGAAGTCCTATCGTCGGCTGCGGGAGACCCTCGACGACGCCGAAGCGAAGGGTGCCACACTGGTGCCGCTCGTCCCTGGTGCCGAGTTCAACGACTCGAACCGGAAGCTTCCGCCCCATCTCGTGCTCGACGTCACCGAAGACATGCGGATCATGCAGGAGGAGATCTTCGGACCCCTCTTTCCGGTGAAGACCTACCAAACGCTCGACGAGGTGATCGAGTACGTGAACGAGCGGGACCGGCCCCTGGGCGCCTACTTCTTCACGAACGACAAGGCGGTCGAGCAGAAGCTCCTTTACAGCACGATCTCCGGTGGCGTGACCATCAACAACTGTGTTTTCCACATCGCTCAGCACGACCTGCCGTTTGGCGGCGTCGGCGCGAGCGGCATGGGGCACTACCACGGCCACGAGGGCTTCGTGGAGTTCAGTAAGATGCGTCCGGTCTTCACGAGTCCCAAGATCGACGGGCTCTCGATGTTCTACCCGCCGTACACGAAGAAGCACTCGCGGCTGGTGAATCTCTTGTTGAAGTTCAAACGTTGACGGCCGCGGGAGGCGCTTCGGTGCTTCTCCGCTCTCTCTCCCTGACTCATTGGATTCTCCTTCTCTTTGGGCCGGGAGTGTCTCTTATTTCAAACCCTTAGCTGGTCCAACTTCTGCTGAACCCGAACAAAGGCCGAAGCGGATGCTGAAGTCCGCGCGTCGCCCGGGAGCCCCAAGGGACTTCAATTCTGGATTGCGTCCGAGGCCGCTAGCAAGACAGTCCGCCGACGCCTACCCCGCCGGCGATCTGCATCGAGGATATCGATGCGCTTTGGACGCTCTGGGTGCTCGAGAACCCGGCGGTGCTTCCGCCGGCGTGCAGGACCCTGCATGCCGCGGTCGATGCCTCGGCCTCGGGTGGCGTGGTGTGCGTCTACGCGCGGGCGACCGAGAACGTCGTGATCAACAAGGGGCCCGATCTCGAGATCACGCAATGCACGGTCGCCGAGGCGGCCGCGCTGAACCTGGGTCTGCCCGTCGTCCAGATCCTGGGCGCCGGTCCGGTCCTCGTCATCGGCCTCGACGAGACTGGCGGCACGGCCGGCTGGCGTCTCGATGGCGATGGCTACGAGTTGCGCGGTGTTCGCTCCTACGACAACTCGGTCGATGGGATTCTCGTGAACGGAAACGACAACGAGATTTCGGTGAATCGTGTCGGGCACAACGGCGCCTGTGGTGTCTGCGGCACCGCGTCCGGCACGCTCGTGCGGGACAACAAGATGGATGACAGCGGTCTCTGCGAGCACGAGGTGCTCGGGGCCGGCACGACCGATGGCGGGGGTTCGAACCGCGCTAGCGGTGTGAAGTTCTTCGACATCGAAGCCGGCGGCTGTTTCGAGTAGCCGCTTACGTACGACGATCCGGCAAGAGCTTCTGTTCTTTCAGGAAGATCAGGAGCTCTCGCGCGGTGATCTCGTGCCCGCGATCCGTGAAGTGAAGTAGATCGCGGAAGAGGACGTCGGGCGCCGCGGCTCGGAACGCCGGGTGCAGGTCGAGCAGGGGGATCCCTTCGCGCTCCGCGAACGCCGCCAGGCGTCGCTGGGGTGCGAGTACGATGGCTTCGTTCCAGTCGAGCCACCGTGGTTCCAGCTGCTCGGCGATCGGTGGCACCAGGATCGCGAAGCCCGCGCCTTGGGCTTGGACCGCGTCGCGCATCGCGATCAGATGCTCTTCGACGGCGCGGAATGGCTCGTCTTGCCAGGCGGGCCCGAAGTGGTGGCTCTGTCGCGCGAGGAAGGCGTTTCCATCGATCTCGATCGGGGCACGGACGGCGAAGCGGAGCTGTCGGACGAGAGCGCTATGCCGTGTCAGGTAGGCCCCCCATCCGTCACCGTCCAACTGGAGTCGTTGTTTGGCTTCCTCGGTGACGAGCCAGTCTCCGCTGCCGTTCACGAAGTGCAGGAATCGATGGTGGTCGTTCAAGCAGTACTGGACGAGAACGAGATCGGGGTCGAATCCCAGTAGGTCTCGCTCGAGGAGCGTTCGTTCCTGGAAGGTGGTGTAGCCTGGAATCGCCGCGTTGATTACCTCGATGCTCATGCCCGGAGGTGCCTCGAGCCGGTCCGCGATCTGGGGGACGAAGCCCCGTTCGTCCCAGGCGACCGAGTCGCCCACCACGATGACTCGGAAGCGGCCCGGCGGCTTGGGCACCCGGACCTCCGGCGCGCGGATTCCGATCATGTTCACGGCGTCGGCGGCCGGGTTCAGCCGGTAGCCGAGGTCGGGGTCGGTGACGAGCCAGTCGCGTCGATTCTCCGTGCCGCCGAACCGCGAAGGCTCCGGCTGCAGGAGCGAGGAGAGCGCGTTGCGAACGCCGCCGTAGTCACGGGCGCGTGCCCCGATCTCGAGAAGACCGAGGCCGCCCGCGAGGAGCAGTAAGTTGACCGCGAGGATGTAGAGAGTGCGTCGCAACGCGCCGGGGATACCCTCGGTGGCGACCGTTTGGCAAGCGCCGTCGAATTGACTCCCGGGGCCAAGTCCCGAAGACTCGCTCCGTGTCGAGCAGGATGTGGGCGACCGCTTGTGTGTGGGCTTTCCTGGCCGTCCTCGTCTTCGGGGCGTTTGCATCCGCCGGAACTCTTCTCGTGGCGAACAAGAGTGAGGACACGGTGTCGGTTTTCGCGACTCCGGCTCATGAAGAGATCATTCGGCTTCCTACCGGCGCCGGCCCCCACGAAGTCGAGGTGGACCCGACCGGAACGTTCGCTGCAGTTTCCAACTACCACGAGGAGAAGAGCGGGACGCTGAGCATCGTCCACCTGGGCGACCTCTCGGTGCGCACGATTGGGTTGGGGGAGCACTCCGGCGTGCATGGACTGGGTTGGCTCCCGGGCTCGAAGCGGATCGCCGCCACGTCGGAGTCGGCGAACGCGCTTTTGTTGGTCGACGTTCCGACGGGGGTCGTACTCGGGGCGATCCCGGTGGAGGGAGAGTCTCCTCACATGTTGGTTCTCAGCGAAGACGGGCGTTTCGCGTGGACCGCGAACGTGGGAAGCGGATCCGTGTCGAAAGTCGACCTTCAGGAGCGCAGAACGGTGGCGACCGCCGCGACCGGAGACGGAGCTGAGGGGATTGCTCTCGCGCCGGATGGCGCCCGGCTCTGGGTGTCGAATAGGGACGAGGATGCGGTGGTGGTATTGGACCCGGAGGATCTGCGCGAGATCGGCCGGGTCGAGGTGGATGGAATGCCGATCCGCGTGGAACTCGCCCGTGACGGTGCGCTCGCGCTCGTGACGTCGGCGGTGGGGGCCAAGATCACCGTGATCGACGCGCAGAGCTTAGAAATCGTCGGCGAGGTGAGTACGCGAGGCGAGACGAACTGGTCGACCGGGCGCTTTCTCGCCGGCCTGTTCGGTCTGCTGCCCGTGCCGGTGGGCGCCCAGATCAGCGAGGCGGGCGACTCGTTCTACGTCGCGAACTCGTTCGGCGGGGTGGTCGTCGAGTACGGCCTCGACGATCTCGAGGTTCGTCGTCGGATCGTTGCCGGGGAGGAGCCCGACGGAATGGCGGTCACGACTACTCGAAGCGGTAGCTGAGCTCGCCGTCCACTAGGTTGTAGTCGCGTTGAATCGCTTGCGGGACTTCGGGTCCCAGGGCGTGGTTGCGGTCCCGGTACGCCCCGTCGACGCGGGACGTGATCCGGCCGTTCAGCCAGGTTGAACGATTCGCCGGTTCGATCGATGACGGAGCCGTCGAAATCCGTTTGGTTGCGGGTCGTGCGTTGGCGCCAGGAGGTCAGTGACTTCACGGACACGTCCTCGAAGATCGATAGACCCCCGAACTCGTATCGGATGACGTCCCAAGTGCCATAGTTCGCGTTGTTCGAAAGCGGCGCCGTGTCGCTCTGCGCGACGAGCGGCTCAGGCTTCTTCCCGCCTGGGGGCGAGCGACGTGAGGTCCTGATTCACCAGGAAGCGCACCGAGCCCACGAAGCTCAGCGAGTCGTTGTTGGACTGGCATTTGTCGCGTGTCGAGTTGTAGACGCACCTGCGGGACGTTGGCGTCGCTCTCCAGCCCGCCGTCTCGATGGGCTCTTGTTGCGCACCCTTCGGTCGAACCTCGGCGGGAGGCTAGATTCCCCGGATCTTGAGTCCCGTCCGGGACCGGTAGCGGAGGTTCAGACCGATCAAGACGGGCGTCAGTGTCTCGAGTGCGGCGGCGTTCACCAGCGGCCCAGCATCAATTGCCCGTAGTCCATCGATGGAGTCTAAGAGGCCCATGACTTGATCCAGCGCGGCGCGGTTATCGCCGCAGGTCAGCACGTCGAAGTCGAGCGCGGTTCTTCGCCTGGCCAGGAGCTTAGCCGGAACGTGATGGAGCGCGGCGACGACGTGACTTCGGGTTAGTTGCGCTTGCAGCCCGAGCGCGACTGACCCGGAGGGCGGCACGATGGGCTCGGGCTCGCCGTCGATGAAGACGACCGCGTTCACCATGGAGAGAACGATGCGACTCGCGAGCTCGTTCTCGACCTCGGCGGCCGTCCCGTGCGCGGATTCCCAGGGGACCGCGACCACGACCACGTCGCCGAAGGAGGCCGCGTCGCGATTGTCACCGCCGGATAGGTTGTCGTGGGTGAGTTCCGCGACGGCTTCGACGGCGCGCTCGGTGGAGCGAGAGCCGAGGCGTACCTCGTGTCCGGCCATCGCCAGACGGAGCCCGACGCCCCGCCCGGCTTCGCCGGTGCCCCCAAGGATGCCGACCCGCAACTACTTCCCCATGTCGAGGATGCGTTTGACGGCTTCGGCGCAGTTGCCCGGATCCAGCACGGTGAGGACCGGGGTCTTGCTCGGCATCTGGAGTGTCGACTGGATGTTCACCATCATGTCGACCTTGTCCGCGAACGGCGGGCAGGCCACCGTCGGATGGGTCGAGTTCGCAGCGACGAATCCGGACAGCGCGTTCGAGCGGCCCGCGATCGTAACGTACACGACGCCCTTCTCGTTCGCGTTCGCGTCGAGCACCTCGAGCACCTTGCGCGGTTGCTTGTGCGCGGACGCGGCGTGGGTCTCCGAGGTGACCCCGTACTCGTCGAGTCGGTCGGTGATCTTCTTTGCGTGGCTCGAGTCGGACTCCGAGCCCATCAGGATGACGACTTTCATGTTATGCCTTCGAGGTTGGCGCTCATGCGCTTCTGAATTGATTTTCCGGCTTCGGGGAACTCGAACGTGCGTCCGGTGATTCTCTCGTAGAGGTAGATGTATCGCCGCGAGAGTTCGACCACGAGTTCCTCCGGGGCGGCCGGAAGCGTTTCGTCTTTGTACGGGTCGCAGTTGTCCTTGAACCAGAGCCGCAGAAATTCTTTGTCGACGTTCTCCGGCTCCTCGCCGTTTTTCATGCGGCTCTCGTAGGAATCGGCGATCCAGTAGCGGCTCGAGTCGGGCGTGTGGATCTCGTCGATGAGGCAGACGTTGCCGTCCGGGTCGCGGCCCATTTCGTACTTCGTGTCGACCAGGATCAGTCCGTGCTGGGCCGCCTTCTCCTGCCCGAAAGAGAACAGCTGATGCGCGATGCGGGCACACTTCTCCCAGTCCTCGATCGACATCCACTCTTCGGAGATGATGTCGGCGGGGCTGATGGGTCGGTCGTGATCCTCTTCCTTGGTCGTCGGCGTGAGGAGGTTCAGCGCGAGCTTCTGGTTCTTGACCAGGTCCTCGGGCAGATCGTTCCCGCAGTAGTGGCGCTGGCCGCTGTCGTAGACCGTCCACAGCGACGTGCTGGTCGTCCCGGTGATGTACCCTCGCACGACGAACTCGATGGGGAAGACGTCGCATTTCTTCGCGATGGTCACGTTGGGGTCGGGGATCGAGATCACCTGGTTCGGGACGATGTGCTCCGTCTGCTCGAACCACCAGGCGCTGGTCGTGTTGAGTACCTGGCCCTTGAACGGGATCGCTGCGAGTACGCGATCGAAGGCGCTCTGTCGGTCCGTCGTAATGAGGGCCATCTTGTCGCCGAGATCGTACCGATCGCGGACCTTGCCCTCGTACTTCTCGCCGCTCGAGAGCGACGTCTCGACGAGACAGTTCTTCAGTTCACTTCGTATCCGGTCGGTGTACCCAGCCGGCGTGTTGATCGAATTTGCCATACTTTTTCCGAGATCCGTTTGGTGCGCCTCGCAGGGGCGAGGGGAAAGAAGGAAGCTATACAAGATGGTAGCGAGGGGTAAAGGTGGGGCTCACCCCGATGTCCGATCGATATCCGCTCCCGGTTTACTACGATTTCGCGTCGACCACTTGCTACGTGGCGCACCGCGTCTTGGGTCGATTGGCTCCGAAGATCGACGAGATCGGTGTGGAACTGGAATGGCGGCCGGTCGACCTGACCAGCCTGACGGGTTGGCGCCGCGGGGCGCGCGTCGTGGGGCCCGGAAGGGAAAACGCACTACGGGTCGCGGCGGAGCTGAATGTACCCGTGCGGATGCCGGGCTTCTGGATCGACTCCCGCCTGGCCCATGCCGTCGCCCTCGGCCCGAGTGAAGACCCGGCGAAGGAGGCTGTCTGGCGGGAGCGCATCTGGACCGCCGTTTTCGAGGAGGGCCGGGACATCGGCGAGAAGGAGGAAATCTCGGTCTTCCTCTCGGAGGTCCAGATCTCGACCGAATCGGGTTCGGGTCTCGCACGGCTCGAAGAAGAGACGGAGCGTGCGCGGCAGGCCGGCATCCAGGGGGTCCCGGCCTTCCTGATCGACGCCTGGCCGATGGCGGGCATCCAGGACGACCAGTCGATGGTCGCTTTCTTCGAACGATACGCGCGCAAGCGGCGCCGGGAGAACGCGGCGAGCTGAACGCCGGTCCGGCCGGTCAACTGGCGTAGTGCTCGGCCAGCCAGGAGAGCAGGGCCTCGTTGGTTGCCTGGGGCAGTTCCTGCTGGATCCAGTGGCCACACGGTAGGGTGAGGGTCGTCAGGCTGGGTACTCGCGTTCCGAGGGTCTCGGACTTCGGTACCGCGTCGTACTCGCCGTAGATCATCAGGGTTGGTTGCGTGATGCGCTGCTCATAGGCACCGATGATCTCCCAGTTGCGGGAGAAGTTTCGGTACCACTGGATGCCTCCGGTGAAGCCGGAGTGCTCGAACGTCTCGATGAATACCCCGAGCTCGGTATCGCTCATTAGTGGATCCCCCGAGGCGATGTCGGACTGCGCGACAGCGAGAAGCGGCATGCCGTCGGGGAGCCCGCGCGGCGGCGCGTTCCACTGGTTCGTGCGGTACATGTTGCGCAGGAATCGCGCGCAGTTGTCGTCGAGCACGCGGTCGGCGACACCCGGCTGGCGATTGAAGTGGACGATGTAGAAGTCCGGGCCCATCTGGTGTCGCCAGGAGTACGCGATCTCGGGCCAGCCATGGCACAGGACGATCGGCTTGCCACGACCGGAATCGAACACTTCCAGTTCGATTCCGTTCGTCGCGATTCGGATCGGTGTCGGAAACTCCATGGCCGCCGTCATAGCGCCGTCGTGTCAGTACGGCCACGACTCGACGCGCGTCGATCCGCCATCTCATCCTCGGGCCCGCTGAAGGAGGGCAGGGCGATCGCGCCGGCAAACACTGCGGGGCAGAAGCCGAGGAGCTGATTTTCGATCCCCTGCAGCCGCAAGACGATGAGGTCTCCCGGCTGGACGCCGGCTCGGGCGAGCCCGCGGGCGAGCTGCTCCGCCCGCGTCCTGAGGGATGCGTAGCTCCGTTCGACCTCGCGGCCGTCTCGCTCGAGGATCGAGACTCCGCGGGATGGTCGGCCCATCCGTTGCAACCGACGTGCGGTTCGCCCCGAAACTACGCAGGGTCGAAAGAATCGACTCGAACCGTCGTCGGTTCCCGACGTGTCGGGAATTGCACGCTTCTGGGCCTGGGTTCGCTACAAACACCTCCTCCCCTTCGCCGCGAAGAGTCGGCCGCGCGGTCGGTTCTACGCGCTGGTGGCGGGCACGGTCGACTACTGGCTCGATCGGCCGCGGCGGACGTCGGGTGCGGCGCGTGCCCGGCGCTGGTTATCCGTGCCGGCACCGGTCGCGTTCCCGATCTCGAGGGCCGTCGTCCGGAACAGTCTCGTGGTCGAGGCGCAGGAGGAGGCGGACTCGGTCTTCCTCATCCGGCATCCCGGGGAGTTCAGAGGTCATCTCCCCGGTGCGTCGGAGCTGCCGCCGTTGCCCGCGCGTACGGTGTTCGCAACGATTCACACGGGTGCCCACGTGTTCGCCTACGCGTACCTCCGCAAGGTGTGCCGTCTGAACGTACGGGCCATCGCCCGCCCTCTCGGGCCGGACAATCTCATGCCCGACGCGAAGCGGCGCTACGCCGAGAAGAAGCTCGCCTGGCTCCACATGCAGCTCGGAGTGGACTTCTTAGGGACGGATCTCGCATCGCTCGCGTTCGCACGTGAGCATCTCTTGGGCGGAAACCCGATCTTCGCGACGTTCGACGCCTCCGGCGACCTGGCGTCGCGCACGCAGGAGGTGTGCGACGAGCGACTGGTCGCCTCTTCGGGGGTCGCGACTCTCGCCCGCCTGACCGAGAGCATGATCGTACCGCTCGTGGCGATCTGGACTCCGCAAGGGGTTCGAGTCCACTTCGGGAACCCCGTGCCGCCCGGCGAGGCCGATCCGCTGCCCGCCGTCTTCCGCCAACTCGAGAATTTCATTCGGCGTTTCCCGGATCACTGGAGCTTATGGCCCTACGTCCAGGCGGCGCAGGGCCCGGCCGCGCCCGCTCGGTGGCCCGAGGTTGCGGCGGCCCCGCGGGTCACCAGTGCCGCGCCCTCCTTTGGCGGAGGCTGAGCCCGGACTGGCGCGCGACGATCCGACGATTATGGTTCCCACGGTAGTCTCAACCCCGAGGGAGCCCGATGGAATTCAATTTCGCTGACGTTCACGAGACGATTGCCGCTTCCATTCCCGACCGCGAGGCCTTCGTCTTCCGCGACCGTCGGTTCACGCATGCCCAATTCGCGGCCCGGACCCGGCGTCTCGCCAACTACCTTCTGAGCCGAGGCCTGACGGTCCACACGGAGCGGAGAGAGTTGGCCGGGCACGAGTCGGGTCAGGATCACGTCGCGCTCTATCTCTACAACGGCAACGAGTACCTCGAGGGGATGCTCGCGTCGTGGAAGGCGCGGCTGGCGTCGTTCAACGTCAACTATCGGTACGTCGAAGAGGAGCTTCTCTATCTCTTCGAGAACTCGCAGGCGCGCGCGGTGATCTATCACGCCGAGTTCGCGCCGCAGATCGCCGCCATCCGCGAGAAGCTCCCGAGGTTGGAGGTTCTGATTCAGGTCTCCGACGACTCTGGGAACGGGCTGCTTCCGGGCGCCGTCGACTACGAGGAGGCGCTTGCCGGTTCGTCGGACGGGAAGCCGGATGTCACGCCCTCCGGCGACGACCTCTATCTCCTCTACACCGGCGGGACCACGGGAATGCCGAAGGGCGTTTTGTGGCGTTCGGCCGACATCTTCATCGCCGCGATGGGCGGCCGAAAGCCCGACGGCGTGATCCTCGCGTCCTACGAGGAACTCGCGGAGCAGGTGAAGGCGATGGAAGGGATGCGGGGCCTCGTCGGTCCGCCGTTCATGCACGGTGCGGCGCAGTGGTCGAGCATGATCATGATGACCCTGGGGGCCTGTTTGGTTGTACCCGACATTGTGAAGAAGCTGGACCCGGACGACTTTCTAACCAAGATCGGCGAAGAGAAGATCACCAGCATCACGATGGTGGGAGACGCCTTCGCGCGGCCGTTGCTCGATCAACTCGAGAAGAAGACGTACGACCTTTCCACCCTCTTCGTTCTGGGTTCCGGGGGCGCACCTCTTTCCACCAAGAACAAAGAGGCGCTCCTCGAGAAGATTCCGCACGGGATGATCTTCGATGGGATCGGGTCGTCCGAGACCGGCGCGCAGGCGACCAACACCTCCACGAAGGCCACCGGCGCGACGACCGGCAAGTTCCAGCCCGGGCCCGGCGCCGGCGTCCTGTCCGAGGACCTCTCTCGAGTGCTCGAGCCGGGGAGTGAGGATATGGGTTGGTTTGCGCAGAGCGGCCGGGTCCCTCTCGGCTACTTCGGCGATCCGGAGAAGACTGCGCGCACCTTCCCGGTCGTGGACGGCGCGCGCTACTCGGTTCCGGGAGATAGGGCGAGGCACAAGGACGACGGTACGATCGAGGTGCTCGGTCGCGACTCGGTGACCATCAATTCCGGGGGAGAGAAGATCTTTGCCGAGGAGGTGGAGCAGGCGTTGAAGCAGCATCCGGATGTGTACGACACCGTCGTGACCGGCCGCGCCAGCGACCGTTGGGGGCAGGAGGTCGTAGCCGTCGTTCAGCTTCGAGCGGACGCGAAAACGGGTGCGGCGGAGCTTCTCGAAGAAGCCGCGAAACACATCGCGCGGTACAAGCTCCCGAAGTCGTTCGTCTTCCGGCCGAGTATCGTGCGGAGCCCGAGCGGCAAGGCCGACTATCGGTGGGCCAAAGAGCAGGCCGCGCAGAGTTGAGCTGACGATGACTCTTCCGGATTGGGGGCGCGCCGAGCCGTACGAGAACGTCTCGGGAGAGATCGGGATCGTCGGTGTAGGCGAGGCGGCCTACAGCAAGGCATCGGGTAGAACGAGCCGGGAGATCGCAGGGGATGCGGTCGCGCGTGCCCTCGAGGACGCGGGCCTCGAGCCGGGCGACGTCGACGGCATCACGCTCAGTCTCCTCGACACCGATTTCGACGCTGACGCGTTCCGAGAGCACTTCGGCACCTCCCAGGAGATCTGGGTGTCGCACTGCGGCGGCGGAATGACGTGGGCCGCCACCGCCGCCTACGATGCGGCCCTCGCCATTCGGCGGGGAGATGCGAAGACCGTGGTGAACGTTTTCTCGGTGGATTGGGCGAGCAAGCGGGGCGAGATGGTCGGGGGCCCGGGGAAATTCCACGCCGAAGAGCTCTTCAAGCAGAACGTGGAGGTGCCGTTCGGCTGGTTCCCCCAACCGGTCTATTTCGCCTCGATCGCCCGGCGACACATGGCGGAGTTCGGCACGACCCAGGAGCAGCTCGGAGCCATCGCCGTCGCGTGCCGCCGCCATGCGAATCTGTCGACGAACGCAGTCATGCGCGAGAAGCCGCTCACGCTTGAGAAGTACCTCGCGAGCCCGCCGATCGCGGATCCGTTTCGGAAGGAAGACTGCTGTCTCATTTCCGATGGCGGCGCCGCCTACGTGATGACTTCGATCGAGCGCGCTCGAGACCTGCGCCGGCCACTCGTCGAGGTCGCAGGCGTAGGCCTCGGGACTTCGAAGACCGGTCGGTACTGGGCGCAGCAGCCGGACTTCACCGCGACGCCGCAGGTGTTCTCCGCGCCCACCGCGTTCGGAATGGCCGGACTCTCGCCGGCTGATGTCGATGTCCTGACTTGTTACGATCCGTTCACGATTGTCTCGCTCATGCAGATCGAGGACATGGGGTTCTGTTCGAAGGGGGAGGGAGGGCCATTCGTCGAAGGTCAGGCGCTGCACTTCGACGGCGGGAAGCTGCCGTACAACACCCACGGCGGATTGCTCTCCCACGCGTACGTTCTCGGGATCGCCCACGTCGTCGAGGTCGTTCGGCAGCTCCGCGGGGAGTCGTCCGCGCAGGTGCCCGATGCTCGCGTCGGGATCTACGGCGGCTATACCGGCCCCCAGGCGTCGACCCTGATCCTGCGAACGGGAGATTCGTGATGCGTGAGGGATTCCCTCTGCCCGATGTCGACTGGGAGCCGACCCGCGAGTTCTGGGCGGCCGCCGCACGCGAGGAACTCCGTATGCCGCGTTGCACGGCATGTCGCAGGTTCCACTGGTACCCGCAGGGCGCTTGCTCCCATTGTGGCGAAGAGTCGGTCGCGTGGGAGCGCATGAGTGGCTGCGCGCGCCTCTTTACTTGGGTCGTGCTCGAGCATGCCTTCCTGCCTCAGTACGCCGGCAACCTGCCGTTCGTCAGTGCCCTGGTGACCCTCGACGAAGATGAGCGGGTTCGGCTCCCGACCCGCATCGTCGAGTGTGAGCCGGCGACGCTCGCGATCGACCAGCCGATGGAGGTCTGTTTCCGGACGCTTCGCTTCGATGGGGTGGAGGGAGAGGTCTTGGCGCCGTTCTTTCGTCCTGTCGGCTGATAGATTGTTGCCTGAGGCGGGAGAAACGGGGAAAACTAGCTTGCTTGGCGCATGTAAATGGGAATAATTCCCATTCACGAATCGACCCAGCATTCGGAGAAGAACCCGTATGAGCTTGTTGAAAATTGGAACCGGCGCCGGCGTCGTGGGGCTCGCGATTGCCACCGTCGTCGGTCTCGTACAGGCGCAGGATGTCCGTGAGTCTGGGTTGCAGATCACGGCGGATGAGAAGCGGACGCTCCTCAGCAAAGACGTGGGTACCGAGCGCTGGGCGATCACGCGCAACGCCGACGACATGTCGGTGACCGGGAATGTGTTCTTCCCGTCTGGCGGCGATCCGCTGTTCGTTTTCTGTGAGCAGACCGGCACCGCAGGCAGCGATCTCCTTCTGGACTGCTTTGGTGCGGACGTCTGCGCGGGAGCCCCGTGCGGTGGCGATCAGTGGTCAGCGCTCGCGGCGGTCACGCTGCCCGAGGCGTTCTTTCTGCCGACGCCGGCATCGACGGTTGAGCTCAGCGAGGTGTTTGCTGCGGTCGCCGCGGCCGCGCAAGAGGCGGTCGAGTCTCGAGCCGGCGGCGTTCGCCAGTCGGGGCTTCAGGTGACGCCTGACGGTAGGCGTACGGTTCTCAGTAAGGACGTTGGGACGGAGCGCTGGGCTATCACGCGCAATGCAGACGACAACTCGGTGACCGGCAACGTCTTCTTCCCGTCCGGCGGCGATCCGCTCTTCGTGTTCTGTAACCAAACGGGAACTTCGGGGGAGGACCTCCTCCTCGAGTGTTTTGGCGCGGATGTCTGTCTGGCTGCGCCGTGCCCGGGCGATCAGTGGTCATTCCTGGCTGACGTGACGTTGCCGGAGTCGTTCTTCCTGCCCGACGGCACCACGCCTTCGCCGACGCCCGCGCCGACGCCCGCGCCTACGAACGGCCCGCTACCCACGGCGACGCCCGCACCGACGCCGAGCGACGGCGGGGTCTGCGGCAACGGCATCGTCGAAGGCGCCGAGGAGTGCGACGGCGTTGATCTCAACGGGGAGTCGTGCGACGGCCTCGTCTCGATTTTCGAGAACTGCACCTCCGGCGCCCTGGCTTGCAACTCGGACTGCACCTACGATGCCACATCGTGCGTGTGTCCCTGCGTGGAGGATTTCGATTGCTTCTACGAGATCGATTGCGACGAGGCGGGCGACTTCTGCGGGTTCATCGAGGCGTGTGACGGCAGCAAGTGCATCACGACGCGGATCGGGTCGTCCGAGGTCTGTAATGGCTTCGATCCGGGGGACCCCGACCCGGACTTCCTCCGCTGCGACTAGGCTCGGCTTGGGATCGGGCGCCCCCCGGGATCGACGGGGGGCGCCACATCCCATACGAATCGGGCATGGCTGCCGAATTCACAGAGGAATCCGTCCCCGACCAAGGAGAACGCACGGCCTTCGTCACGGGAGCCAACAGCGGGATCGGTTTCGAAGCCGCACGGGTTCTCGCCGGCCGCGGCGCGCGGGTCCTGATCGGCTGTCGGTCGCCGGGACGTGCGGCCGGAGCGCGGGACCGGATTCTGTCCGCGCACCCGAGCGCCGACGTCGAAATCGTCGAACTCGATCTGGCGAGCCTCGCGTCCGTACGTGAGGCCGCGGAGCGCGTAAGCGAGGAGCCGCGTCTCGATCTTTTGATCAACAACGCGGGGATCATGATCCCGCCGCGTGAGGAGACGAGCGACGGGTTCGAGTCTCAGTTCGGCGTGAATCATCTCGGGCACTTTGCACTGACGGGGTTGTTGCTCGACAAGGTGCGGAGCACGGCAGGCTCGCGGATCGTCTCAGTGAGCAGCAACGCACACAAGGGTGGGGCGATCGACTTCGACGACCTCCAGGCGGAGAAGTCGTACAGCAGGGTCGGCCGCTACAACATGAGCAAGCTCGCGAACCTGCTCTTCATCTTCGAGTTGCAGCGGCGGCTCGAGGCGGCGGGAGGGAAGACGATCGCGGTGGCGTGTCATCCGGGCGTCTCGGATACCGAACTGAAGCGCTACATTCCGAGCTGGGTCATGTTGTTTTCTCCAATCATGAACCTGATGTCGCACGATCCGCCGGAGGCGGCCCTCCCGACGTTGCGGGCGGCGACCGATCCGGCCGCGGAAGGCGGACAGTACTTCGGGCCCTCGAACTTCTTCGAGTTCTACGGCCCGCCGATTCTCGTCGATCCGATCGCGGCGAGCCGCGACGAAGAGACCGCGCGTCGCCTGTGGGACGTCTCGATTGAGCTGACGGGCGTGGATCCCGGGCTCGCCGCCGGCTGACCACGCTCCGAACGTTCAGTCGGCGAAGCCGAGGAGCAGGCCGTCCTTAAGCCGGGCCCGACGTCCGCAACTTTCGCGTTCCAGCACCTCGCCGAGGAGGGCCGGGTCCTCCGACTTGGCCCATGTGCGTCGCCCGTCGTCGAGCAGGCACGCGAAGCCGGCTTTCGAGGGCGCAGCGTCGTCGTACCGTAGTACGTACGTCTCGACGGTGGCCTCGCCCTCGTGGCCCGACACCGACTCTCTGTGCGGCAGCTTCTCGGCCTCGGCATCGAGGTCCGCGTACTGAAAGCCCGACGGTGCCGGCTCAGTCGAGTAGATGCCGAAGGCGTGCTTGGAGAAGGCGCCGCCGACGGAACTCACGAAGCCGAGGCTGCCCGGATCCCCGCGCAGGCGTTCCATCATCGTCGCGATGGAGTGCAGCACGTAGCTGTTGAGCGGCGCACCGGCGTACGCAAGCCCGCCCGTCACGGTGAGGGGATCATCGAGTGAGAATCCGAGGGTTTCGGCGGCAACCTGCACTGCCGCCGGGAAGCAGCTGTAGAGATCCACGTGCGCAAAGTCGGCCGGCTCATGCCCGGACAGTTGGAGAGCGCGCTTGCCGGCAAGCTCGAGTGCCGGAACGCCCCGGAAGTCCATTCGGTGGGAGAGCAGAGGCGTCTCCATGCAGTCGGTCGCGGTTTGCAGGAAGACCCAGCGATCCCGAGGGACGCCGAGACGTTCGGCCAGCTCGGCCGAGCAGACGATCACCGCGGCGCCGAGGTCGACGACCATGTTGGCGCAGAGACGCTTCGTATATGGATACGAGATCATCCGGTTGTCGGTGGTCTCGTCCCGGATCGTCTCGATGCTCGGCGCCTCGCGAGTCCAGGCGCACGGATTGGTTTCGGCCACGCGGGCGAAGCCATGCCAGAGTCGCGCGATGCGGTCGCGGTTGTCCTCGAGGCTCTCGCCGCGCGCCTGTCGCATCGCGTTCTCGTAGAGGGTGAAGATCGCGGCGGGTTGGCCGATTCCCGCGTCGAACTCGTCGCGGGTCATGCCGGGATCGTCTTTGCCGAAGTTGCGGTCCGGTTCCGGGGCCTCCGGTTGGGTCCACGCGAGCTCCTGCCCGGCCTTTTTCGCCTGTCGCTTGCTTCGCTCGGCTTCCGCGCCGACGACGAGGACCGCGTCGCGGACCCCCGCCGCGATATCGCGCGCGCCGTCGCTGATCATCCTCTGCACCATGTTCCCACTGATTGGGGACAAGGCGGTTTCGGCGCCGGGCGCGCCCAGGCGCTCCCGAAGAGCGTGGCCCGGGTTCGTATAGGGCCACAGGCCCTTCGGCACCCGAATCGAGTCGAGGTGGGTGAGGAGGGCACGGCAGCGTGCGTCGGCGGCCGCGCGCCGAGCCGCCTGCTCCATGAGTCCTAGGGGGTCGAGGGATCCTTCGTGGGATTCGTTGCGTTGTAGGATCTGGCCGGCTCCGACGAGGATCGGTGCCCGCGGATCAATCGACATCAGGCGAACAGGGCTTCGCAGCCCGTTCCGGCGAGAATCGCATCCACCTTGGCGCGGTCGTCCGCCGACAGCGCGGCGTGGTGTTCGCGGAGCCACCGGAGGCACTTGGCCTGGTAGGGGAAGGGCTTCTGGGTCCAGGGGAGATCTTCGATCGTGGTCTCGACGCGCTCGGCGCCCTTCTGGATCGCTTCGGCATTTGCGAGGAGGAACGGGGTGTACACGCGGCCGACCTCGCAGAGCAGCGCCTTGATAGTCTCGGGTACGGCGTCGCTCTTGATCCAGTCGTCTTCGGTCGGCTCGAGCCCGGACAGTTCTTCGGCGCCCTCGACCCACGCGTAAACGCGCGGTGCCTCGGCGAGGGCAATCGCCGCGGGGGTGGGGTCGAACAGGACCAGACACGTGAGCTGCCCGAGGAACGCGAAGTCACTCGACCCGGGGCGGTTCCCCATGAGGAACGGCTGCGTCTGCAGGTGTGCGTCGAACAACTTCAGGATCCGTTTGTAGCTTCCCTCGATCACCGGTGCGGTGGTGTCGTTCGAGCCGACGACCCAGAGCCGATCGATCTGGCGCTTTGCGATGAAGTCGCAGAACGGCTTCACGTCTTCGTCGCTGACGTTGACCTGTCGCCAGAGCGGCAGGATCGAGGCCGCCTTGTCGACGTCCGCCTGGTAGTACCAGCGGTAGTGGAACATCGGCTTCGTGAGCCACTCGTCGGCGAAGTCCTCGAGGAGGGCATCGAGGAAGCCGATCACCGGATCGGTGGGGACGGCGTTGCGTCCCGCGAACTCTTTCTCGAAGCGCCGAATGAGCGGCGTCGAGTCGGTGACGGCGACCTCGTTCCCGGATTCATCGGGAAGGTAGAACGTCGGCAGGAGCTCGACCTTGGGCTTGGGGCGAGCGGCGTGCTGGGGTCCACCCTGCTGGATCATCCGATACGGGATGTGCCGGTAGCGCATGAGCGCTCTCATCTTGCGGGTGTACGGAGAGCCGGGTGCGCCCATCATCCAAAGCGGGGTCGGGATCGTCATGGGGCTGGATCATGGCCTATTGGCATGTCGCATGCCAGTAGAAGGTAGCCGGGCCGAACCGGGGCTCACGAGTAGCCGAGGCGGGGCGGGCGACCGCTGGTGGGGGTGGGGGGTAAGTCGTTGCTCCGGCGGGGCCACACGATGGGGGACACGTCGCCGGCGATTGGTTGGCCGACCTCAATTTTTTGGCGATCGGGCACGATGTGGGGGACCGCAGACCGGCGCAGGCAGCCGTCGGCGAAGTAGATCACGCAGTAGACCCTTCGCGTGCTGGTGTCCGTGTTGGGTTCGGCGAAGTGCACGGTGAGGGAGTGGTGGAACACGACCGAGCCCGGATCGACCTCGACCCACACGGGTTCGATGTCGGCGATCGCTGGGTCGTTCAGGATGTCGTACGGCTCCTGGAACAGGTGTGAGATGTCGCAGAAGCGCTCGAGGCCGGCGCGGTGTGAGCCGGGGACGTAGGCCATCGCACCTCGACCGCGACGCGAGCCGTCGAACGGAATCCACGCGGTCACCTGATTAGCGGGCTCGATCGGCCAGAAGGGACGATCCTGGTGGGCGTCCGTCTCGCGACCACCACCTTCCTTGTAAAGCGCTTGGTCGTGCCAGATTCGGACGGCGTCGGCGTCCAAGAGGCGCGTTGCCATCTCGCCGATGCGGGCGTCGAACGTGAGCGGTCGGACGTCGACGTTGTCCTCCCACAGGTTGATGCACTGGATGAAGCTCTGCTCGTAGATCGTCTTCTCGTCGAGCGAGCGAGTGTCGACCGATGCGCGTCCCGCCACGGCGGCGTCGACGGCTGTGCCGAACGTCGCTCGCTCGGCTTCGGAGAACACGTCGTCGACGACGAGGAAGCCATCGCGGCGGAACGTCTCGATCTGTTCGTCGGTCAGGATTGCCGGAGTGCTCACAGCCAGGTCTCCATCAGATGGTCGCGCAGCGCGTTTGCGTCGACGCTGGTCGCTACGGTGATGTTGGGGGCACCATCGATCGTCTCCGAAACGGCGTTGTCGTCGACATGGATACGGCGCTCTTCAAACGGGCAGAGCCCATCCTGTACGAGGACGGCGGCGGTGAGGGGGTCGTGCAACGCGACGCGGGGTTCGTCTCGTCCGAAGCGCTCGCGCAGGAAGCGCAGCCACTCGGCGCTCAGGGTCGAGATCTGGCGGGCGAGTGCGTCTCCGCCGGCGAGCTTCTCCACATCGCCGGGGGCGAGTGCGGTCCGAAACGTGACCTCGGCCGGCACGATCTTAGGCAGAGCGGGGTGGGACGCGCCGAGGACGTGTTGGACCGAGAGAGGGTCGCAGTACCAGTTCCACTCGGAGATGCCGGGAACCATCCCGTCGAGCATTACGTCGGCCAGCTTGCCGCCCATGATCGCGAGGGGCGGGAGGTCGACTCCGGCGCGCACGAGGGCTCCCAGGTTCGAGAGCGGCCCGATCGCCACGACGGCGTCCGGCTTCGCGGTTTCCAGCGCCGAGGCGAGCGCGTCGATACGGGCTTGGGCGTCACCGTCTTCGCGCGTTTGCATCTGCGGTTCGCGGCCCTCGAGGATGCCCCGACCCTCGTGCCCGAACATGAGCCCGATCCGGCCCTCGGTGAGGGGGACGCCCAGGCCGCTCTGCACCGGAACGTCCGAAGCTCCACCGGCGGCGAGGACGCCGCGTGCGATGTCGCTGCGCAGTTCGACGTCGCCGAAGACCGTCGAGACACCGACGAGCTCCAGCTCCGGATGGCGGAGCGCGTAGGCCAGGGTCAGCGCGTCGTCGACGTCGCTGCCGACGTCGGTATCGATCCAGATCCGCATTGGGTTCCAGACTAGCTAGGCGCCGGGATCGCGCCAACTCTTGTCGGCTGGTCGACCCAGATAGGGGAGGACCAGGCTCGTTCTTCGATGTCGCTCAGGCAATCGTCCTCGTAGTCGGTTTTCGCGTCCTCGCCGTGGCACGGGTCGAGCGCGATGCAGTTGCCGTCGCCGTCGTAGCTACACCGCAGGTTCTTCCCGTTCACGGCGGGGCTCGGTTCCTGGATGGCCCGGACATAGTAAATCGTGTCGCGGCCGGTGGCGACGAACTCTTGGTCGTCGAACTCGGCGACGCAGCCCGCGGCGCCGCCGTCGCAGGGGAGCGTTTGCCAAGGGTCCTCGATGAGACCTCCCACCGGTTCGTCGTCGTGGAGTTGCGGTCGCATGCGCACGACTTCGATGCGCGTGATCCGCTTCCGCTCGTCGGCCGGGTGATAGCACTCGTTGCGGCAGAGGTCGTGGAGCCTCTCTTCACTGAGAGCGGCCGTTACAAACTCGGGGCAGCCGGGGTTCTGCTCCAGGGCACCTACGGCCCGAACCCGGAACCGAGGCGTCTCCGAGAGGGTGACTTCCGACCCCATCGGCAGCGCGCCGCCTTGTGCGCTCAGCAGATCGAACCACAGGAGGATTCGGTCTCCGCTCGTCCCGTAGACCTCGCGCTGCTTCAGGCCTTGCCAGATGGCATCACGACCGCGACCGGCGGAGTGTACCGCGACCAGGCCTCCGGTCGTGAAGAACGAGGACATCCGCTCGACGTCGCGCGTGGCGAAGGGAACTTCGGGTTGCTCGTCGAGCGCGACCGAGTACGGGACCGGCGGGTTCTGGTTGTTCAGGAGGTCGGGGGCATCGGCGCGGGGCCCCTTGCCCTCGGTCATCTCGCTGCGATCGACTTCCTTGTAGCCGGTCCCCGGTCGCGCCGTGTGATTGTCGCTCGATGCGATGAAGCCCATCCGCGTAGCGACTGGGACTTCGCCCTCGAAGTTCTTTCGCACGAGCATGTATTGCGCCGACATGCGCGGCCGGTAGTCGAAGGCAGGGAGGAAGCAGTCGCGGCACTGGCCGGCATCGAGCCAGTCCTCGACAGCCGTCCCTGGCACTGTGCGGAAGCCGGTCTTGCCCCCGGCAACGTGGTTCGCGCGAGCGAGCGCGGCGCGTGTCTGACACTCGTCCTCGCTCTCGCCCGCCGCGAGGCAGCGATCCCGGATGATCTCGCCGGCCCGCCTGCAGTTGGGCAGGTACCCCGACGGTCCCGGCAGAGTCGGGGGACAGATCTCGTTTCCGTTTGCGTCGAGCTCCACGTCGAGGAAGTCGCGGTACTCTTCGGAGTTGCCGTGGCCGGAGTAGATCTCCACGAGCGTCTGTCGCTTCGGGTCATCGTTCGCGGGGCCGATCTGGGAGTCCCAGGTGGATCCGGGCGGTGACGTGTTCCCCCACGTCGTCCCGTGCGGGATGACGATCGACTCGACGCCCCATTCGTCGAGCTTCGCGAACAGCTCCCCCGGAGTGCGGGCGCTCTCCTTGCAAGAGTCGGGGAGCTCGCGGACCGGGACACCCGTGGGGCACGGCGGGACGGTCGACGTCTCCTCGAGAAAGCGCGTGAAGTCGAGGGTCCGCCGGTCGTGGATCAGGAGAGCCAGGCCGGCGCGGGCTATCGGAGGCATCGCGACGATGTCGCCGCCATCGGGGTAGATGGAAGCGATCGGCCGGGTCGGGACGCGCGCTTCGTCGAGATCCTTCAGCAAGATGTTCTTGTGCCCGAAGTGATTCTTCGCGGTCGCCCCGTCCTGCGTCCATTCCCAACCGAGAAAGGCGGTGACGTCGGGGTCTTCGGGTGTGGTGACGGCGTTGCATTGGCGGATGCTGTCGACGGTCTCCCGCCAATGCTCGGGGGTGAGCGACTCGGCGTGATCGTTGATGGACCAGAAATCGAGTGCCGAGCAGAAACGTGCGAAGTCGCAGGCGTCGGCCGGAGGATGCGCCCCTTCGCCGGACACGAGAGGCAGGCTCATCACGAAGGCATCGGACGAGAAGGTGGTGTGCACGTGGAGGTCGCCGAAGAGGATCTGCTTCTCGGCCTGGCCGAGGGCGGCCGCGGCCGCCTCTCTTTCTGCCGCACGTTGCGCGAGGGCGCCCGGGGGGAGCGCGACGGCTGTCACCTCTCCCGCAGGCTCGTGATTGCCGAAGGCACCTCGGCCGAGTGCGTAGAACCCGCCGGCGGCGAGAACCACGAGGACGATCAGGGCATAGACAAGGCGTCGCAGCACGGTCCACTGAAATAAGCCTCCGGGCGCTCGAGCGCCAGCGGCGCGGGACTCGCTGTCAGCGCGATCTTCGATTAACCATTACCCCATGGCCGCGCACAACAATCCCGTTCTCGTTCCCTCATTCATCGGTACCGCCGCCCCCGGAGTTCACGTGTTGGGAGGGATGGGGAATGCCCTTTCGGTGGAGATGGCGGAAGGGGTCCTGCAACTCGACACCGGAAATGCACCGAAGAAAGCGAAGAAGGCGCTCGCACGGCTGCGGGAGCTGACGGACGCTCCGGTGTTCGCGATCCTCTATTCCCACGGCCATCTCGGGTACAACGATGCGGTAGGCGTCTGGCTCGAGGACGCGGAAATGCGCGGTGATCCGCGACCTCGGATCATCGCCCACGAGAACCTGGTGACGCGGTGGACGCGCTACCGCGAGACCGAGGGCTTACAAAAGCACTTCGCCGAGCTGCAGCTCTGTCTCCCGATCGGCACCCTCGATGCTCATCGACTCCCCCTCGAGATGCCGAGCGAGACGTTCACGGACACGCTCGTCTTCGAAGACGGCGATCGGCGCGTCGAGGTCTTCTGGGCGCCCTCGGAGACAGACGACGCGGTTGCGCTGTGGCTGCCGAAGGAGAGGGTGCTCTACGGTGGCGCGGCCGTCACGCCGACCATCCCCAACATCGGCACGCCCCTGCGAACCCAACGGTATGCAATCCGTTGGGCAGAGACGCTGGAGCGCCTCGCCGCACTCGATCCGAAGTTGATGGTGATGGAGTTCGGCCCCTCCGTTGAAGGCGAGACGGACATCCAGAAGATGCTTCTCTCGATGGCCGAGGCCCTTCGGTGGATCCGCGGCCAGGTCGTCACGGGATTGAACGCGGGCAAAGGCGTCGAGCAGATCGTTGCGGAGATCGAGTATCCCGACGAGCTCTTCTCGTTGCCGTGGATGTCGCCGACCTACGGTCATCCGGACTTCATCACGCGTGACATCTTCCGTTCCGAGAACGGTTGGTGGGACCGCAACCCGACCCATCTGCACCCGGCGACACCCGAGGCCGCCGGTGCGGCCGTTCTCTCGGCGATCACGGATCGGGAAGCGGTGCTCACGAAGGCACGGGAGTTGTTCCGGACCGGCGACGGCGCGACCGCTCTGCACGTGGTTGACGTACTAGCGCTCGCGCCCGGCGACGACCCGGATGTCGTGCGAGCGCGCGCCCTGAAGGCCGAGATTTGCCGGTCCCTCGGTGAGAACGCGCCGAGTTTTGTCTCGCAGAGCCTCTACGGTTCGTGCGCCGACATCATCGAGCATGGGGCGAAGCGGCCTACCGGCGTGAGGTAGCCGCCTACGAGAGCTGGAGCCGCTGCAGGGCCTCGTCGGCCTCGCTCATGATTCGCGAGATGAGTTCGGCGCAGGTCGGCCGGTCGTCGATCACCCCGGCGACTGAACCGCTCGGCAGATAGCCGCCGACGGGGTCTCCGTCCTGCATGGCGCGTTTGGCGAGCATCGGGGCATTCGCGGCGAGGAGCATCTGAGATCGCGTGAGCTTTTCGTTCTGGCGCATGGCGAGTCCGGACTTGAGGAGATCGAAGAGCGAGGCGCCCGAGGTCTTTCGGAACTCGAGCGCGTTCCGCGCCGCGAATATCAATCGGCTCAAACCGCTCTTGGTCTCCAGTTCCCGGACGAGCTCGTTCACGATCACACGCTGGGGAAGGCCGTCGATCTCCGAGGTGACGATCACGTCGGTGAGGCTCGCGCCGATGTAGCGGTCCGTCGTGACTTCGGGGACGGGGCTCTCTGCGGTCATGAGGAAGCGCGTCCCCATCGCGATGCCGGCGGCGCCCCGTGCGACGGCCGCGACGAGTCCACGACCATCCTTGAAGCCGCCTGCCGCGATGACCGGGATCTTCACGGCATCCGAGCAGGCGGAAACCTGAAGGGACGTCGCGATCACCCCGGTGTGCCCGCCGCCCTCACCGCCCTGAACGATCACGGCATCGGCGCCGAGCTTCTCAGCTTTCTGCACGTGCCGGGGCGCACCGCATGTGGGGATGCATAGGACGCCTCCGTTCTTCAGCTTGTTGATTAGATCGGCACTGGGCGCGCGGTTGTATCCGGCGGCACGGACCCCGTGCGTGAGGATCATCTGCGCGATCTCCTCGGCGCCCGGAGCGTCCATGAGGAAGTTCACACCGAAGGGACGGTCGGTCAGTTCCTTCGTTCGGACGATGGCTTTCTCGACCTCGGGCAGCGGGAGTGCCGCTGCGGCGAGGAACCCGAATGCACCGGCGTTGCAGGCACCAGCCACGAGCTCGGGCGTCGCGACCCAGCCCATGCCGGTCTGGATGATGGGGGTCGGCATGCCGAGCAACTCGGTGAGGCGGGTCTTCAGCGGGTGTCCGTCCGGCAGGTTCATCCACCCCTTAGTAACAGCCAGAACGTCATCATGGGGTGACATTCCCCCGGTTCTGTCGCATTCTCCCGGTCGGATCCTGGACCCGTGAGGCCGGGCGGAGGCGCGCATGAAGAATTCGCTCTGTAAATTGGGAGTTTTAGCGACGGTTCTGGCCCTGGCAGTGGGACTGCCCGCGCCGGGTGCGGCCGCGGACAAGAAATCGGCGAGTCCGACCGAGGCCGATGCGGGCACGGGGAGGCCTGGGTCGAGCAAGCGCGTGCGCACGCCGAAGCCCGCTGCGGTGAACGTCACCAAGAAGTCGTTCCAGAGCCTGGAGAAGGAAGGTCAACTCACGCTCTCGAGCCCGAAGCTCAGCGCCGAAGGCGCGCGCGAGAACCGGAGCCTCGACGAGGCCATGGGTGCGATTCTGGCCGAGCAGCTCGGGAAGACCAAGCTCGTAGATCGGTACACCGAGGTTCCGGCCGCAGACGGGAAGAGATTCGCGCGGACCGAGGCCGGCAACTACGTCACGCGTCTCGGGACGCGCGACGGTCGCGTGGAGCAGGTCGTACTTCTGGGGCCGAGCTTTGCCACACGGGAGCTGTCGGAGACGCTCGCCGAGCTGGGGCGGCCGATGAACGCGGAGTCCAACTACGCCGCCCTCTACGAAGGCTTCCAGGGTGCGCTCGCGGCGGACCCGGCCGGACTCGGGGTCCTGCTGAAGGGAATGCCGGCTCCGGGAAAGCTCGGCAAGAAGGATCCGAAGAAGCTGCTGCGAGACCTCGCAAAACGTTGGACCAAGGCTCCCCCGACGAAGATCCCGCCGACCAAGGGCAAGCAGGACTGCGGGCTGAGCTGCGGGAAGCTCGCATCGCCGCGTACGCTCGTCGCCGGGAGTGACGGAGGTGCGTGTTACGAGAAGTCGAAGACCGGCCTATGGGCAACCGCGGATTGGCAGATGAAGGGATCCTCGACCTGCGTGAAGGACCAAGGGGAGACGCGAGGCGCCAGCGTCGCGTTCGCGATCAACGCAGCGGTGGAGACTTCCATCCGGCGGGAGCACGATCTTTGCGCGGATCTCTCGGAGCAGCATCTCCACTATCAGCAGAAGAACCATTGGTTCCCGATCCCGCCGAACTTCGGTGATGATCTGAATTCGCCGAGTTCCGTGTTCGGGATGATGGTGGGCGACTACGAGTTTCGCGGCGAGGCGCAGTGGAAATACAACCTCTCCCCGCAGCGAACCGAGGTTACGTCGAAGACCAAGGCCTTGGGCATTCTGCAGGGGTACCAGGGCTCTTGTGCGGGCTACGCCGACAAGCCGTGCTCCGACACGAATCACCAGGGCCAGTACGTCTGTGCGAAGGGAACTCGCTCTTGTGGCTATAGCGCGCAGATTCCGCCTGCGAAGGGCGAAATCAAGGTGCTCTCGTACAACACGTTCTTCGACGTAACGAACAGCAATCAGACCATCGATGTCGCACCGATGTTCCTTGGGATAGGCCTGCCGGTCGTCGCGTCATTCCAGGTCACGCAGAGCTTCCTCGACGCGGCGGACGACGGCTGGGTGAAGTCCGTGCCGAAGCCGAACAAGTCGAAGAAGGGAGCGCTCGATCCGCTTCGCGGGTGGCACGTCGCAATGATCGAGGGGTACGTGCGCAATCAGGACCTTGCCAAGAACACGCCGCCGGCGGCAGGTGGTGGTTACTTCATCGTTAAGAACTCCTGGGGCCCGTGCGTCGGGGACGGGGGCTACTGGTACGTCCCGAAGAGATGGATGGCGGACCACGCGCTCTCGATGACGGCGCTCACGGGGGTCCAGGCTTACGGGAAGAGCAGCGTGATCAGCGGTGCATTCAACTCCGCGCTGCAGCCGCCCGAGCCGCCCAGCCTGTTGGTTAGCCCGGCCTACATGCCGGTTTATCCGCGGTACTCGGCGCTTCGGTGGAGCGACACGAACCCGACTACGACCAGCTACAGCGTTTGTCTTCGTGAGGCCGTCGAATCGAGCCAGGGCAATGTAGACTGCACGCTCTTTCCGGTACCGCCTGCAGTCGCCGCGCAGAAGAAGTTCATGATCGACTCCTTCGCGTACGAGGAGCCTTACCGCGGCGAGTCCTATTACTGGACCGTTCTCGCCTGCAACGCGGCGGGCTGCCAGTACTCCGACATGAACCGAGTGATTCGGTTCACGCTCCCCAACCCGCGCCTGCAATCGCCTGTTCCTGGCTTCACCGCGACGACCCGAAGTCCGAACTTCCAGTGGTACCGCCTGACGAAGGGCTTCGACGGGCAGGGTAACCCGATCTACGACGAAGAAGTCGAGTCGTACCGCATCACGGTGGGGCCGACGCCGCTTCCCGCGCCGGAACCGCCGTGGGAAGACGAGATGTTCAAGCACTACTCCTCGCCGGGCATTCCGGCAGGAAGCGCCGGAGGAGTGCAGACCCTGCGCTTCCCGGTGCCGGTAACCGATGAGATTCCAGCGAACCTCGGCAGTACCGTCCACTGGTACGTGGAGGCCTGCAAGACCATTGACGGGACGCTAGAGTGTAGTCGGTTCCCGCACTTCCAGAACCGGCCGATGCAGCACGAAGGGGTGTTCTACTTCGGCACCCTGAATCTGCCGGGCGGCGAGGACCCGATGACGTTTGCCCAGGCCTGCGATGTCATCGGTGACGTGGTCGATTCGCCACGTTGTCGGAACTGCCACGCGTCCATCACCGAGGTCACGCGGTACGACACGATGCAGAACCACGGACTGTCGCCGGGTGAGACGTGTTCGAACTGTCACAACCCGAACGGAGGCAACACGCCGTGGCCCGGCCAGGGCGAGCCCGTATGGCACCAGCCCACCGACGCGGGCATGCAGTGGACGGGGCTCTCCACGGGCGAGGTCATCAGTCGAATGGCCGACGAGAACACGAATGGGGACCGCTCGCTGAACCAGATCGCGAGCCACGTCGTGATGGACCACCTGGTTCTGTGGGCCTTCGACCCCGCGGGCGGAAACGGGAACACGGGTGACCGCACCCCGGCTCCCTATGCGGACTCCTATTCCCAGGCGTTCCTCGTGTGGGCGGCGAACTGGGTCGCAAACGGCTCGAGCTGTGATTGAGGGGGGGGCTCTCCGCACTCCTGCAAGTCGCCGGTGGGCACGGGAGCCTTTCGTGATTTCGGCCGGGCGCGGGAGTCGCTGGCGGGTCGCCGAGGACCATGCGGAACCGGTAGTGGCTCCCGTGCCCAGGTCGTGCGCATCAGCCCGCGTCTCGGAGTCGGGCTGGCCGAGTTGGGGGGCGGTGGAGGGTCACCTCGTGATGGGATAGTGCGAACCCATGGCGACATTTCAACAGGACCTCGTGAAGAACAGGGTGGCCCTCGTAACCGGCGGAGCGACGGGGATTGGCAAGGGCATCTCGATCTCGCTCGGAGAACACGGAGCGAAGGTGGTGATCGCAAGTCGCAAGCAGGAGAACCTGGATGCGGCGCGCGCGGAGTTCGAAGGTCGTCAGATCGATTGCCTCGCCATCGTTTGCGACATTCGCGAGCCCGAGCAGGTCGAGAGCTTGATGGCAGAGATCCTCGCCAAGTACGGGAGGCTCGACATCTTGGTGAACTGCGCGGCAGGAAACTTTCCCGCGAAGATCGAAGGGCTGTCCTACAACGGGTTTCGCACGGTCGTCGCGATCGATCTTCTGGGGACCTACAACGTTTCGAAGGCGGCGTTCGAGGCGTACTTGAAGGACAATGGGGGCAGTGTCGTCAACATCACCGCGCCATTCGCGGGCATGGGTGTTCCGTTCCAGGCGCACGCGGCATCGGCGAAGGCCGGTGTCGACTCCCTCACGCGAACCTGCGCCGCCGAGTGGGGGCCACTCGGGATTCGGGTGAATGCGATCGCCCCCGGGGCGATCGACAACACAGAAGGGCTCGATCGGCTTTCCGACATCGGAGGCGGAGGCGGAGGCGGAGGGGACCCCGGTAGCGGCAACCCGCTGCGTCGGGTCGGAACGCGTGAGGACATCGCGAACGCGATCCTCTTTCTGGTGAGCGACGCCTCGTCGTACGTCACCGGTCAAATTCTGAACGTCGATGGCGGCGGCTCGATGGCGATGTCGTCTTGAGATCTACTCGGCGCGGTCCGTGTCCGTCAGCACTCCGGTCACATAGTCGACGGCTGATACTTCGGAGAGGACGTCGTCGTGGCCCATCGCGAAGCCGCGTTCCCCGGTTGCTTCCATCTGTGCTCGTGCCCCGAACTTCCGCGCGCCAGGATCGCGTCGCGCGATCCTCAGGTCATCGCGCGCGGGATTGAACATACGTCAGGCGCCGGCGGGTCGCGTACCGATGACGTCCTGCTCAACGAGGGCGTCGTACTCCTCACCGCTGAGTCCGAGCAGGTCGCACAGGATCTCACGATTGTTCTGGCCGAGGGTCGGCGCAGGCGTTCGGATCCACCTCTCGAGGCTTTCGTACCGGAAGGGAAGGGTTGGTGTGGGGTGCGTCCCCGCGACGGAGTGGGTTACGGTCTCGAAAAAGCCTCGCGCCTGCAGTTGCGGATGATCGGTTCCTCGTCGGGTGTCCCACACGCGCCCGGCAGGCACGCCGGCTGCGACGAGCTCCTCCACGGTCGAATCGAGGTCGCGGTCGGCGAAGAATGTGCGGAGCTCCGCATCGATCCGGTCGTGCGCGGCCCGACGTCCGGGCTCGCTCGCGAGAGCGGCCTCACGCGTCCAGGGTGCGTCGCCGAGCACACGGATGAGCGCTGTCCACTGCTCGTCGCTCGCCACGGAAAGCGCGAGCCATTGCTCGAGTTCCGGAGCGTGTCCCCGGCAAGGATAGATCCCCTGCGGCGCGGCCATCGGGGACCGGTTCCCCATTCGCTGCGGGACGTTGCCGTACGCGGTGTACTCGATCACCTGCTCGGCGGCGGCGTTCAGTGCGCCTTCCACCATCGGGCATTCGACGTGGACGCCGCGGCCGGTGTGGTCGCGTTCCGCAAGTGCGACCATCGATGCGAAGGCGGCGTTCATTCCGGCGAGCGGGTCACACGGCCCCCGTTGTATTCGCGGCTGATCGTCCGCGTGGCCGGTGACCCACGCGAGACCGGAGATCTGATCCATCGTTTGGGCGAACCCGACGTTGTCGCGCCACGGGCCGTCGAGCCCGAACGCCGGCATGCGAACGAGTGAGAGTCGTGGATTCAGTTCCTGCAGCCGCTCCCAGCCGAGTCCGAAGCCGTCGAGGACGCGGGGGCTGTAGTTCTCCACGAGCAGGTCGCACTTCGCGGCGAGTCGCTCGATGACTTCCTTGCCGCGGTCGCCACTGAGATCGATGCAGAGGTCGCGCTTGTTCGAGTCGGCTGCGAGAAAGAAAGCGGAGCATTCCCACCACTCCTCGACCGTTCCTTTGAGAATACCGCCGGTGTAGCGAACGCCGTCCGGTCGGCGGGCGGACTCGACGTGGATGACGTCCGCGCCGAGCGATGCGAGGACGTGGGTTCCGGCCGGGCCGGCCCACCAGTTCGTCATGTCGAGAACGCGCAGGCCCGCGAAGGGGAGGGGCGGCGTCCCTTGGGCAGGGGGGCGGTCCGCGGCGCCCGTCGATGTCTGGTTGGTGTGTTGGCCGAGTGTCGGAGCCGGCCGAGGGGCCTCGGCCGCATTGCCGCCGACGAGATAGGGGCGGCGCGGGTGCTGGAAGCTGCCGTCGGCCGAGTCGACGAAGATGCCGCGGGCGACGAAGTGTTCGTGGAGGAGCGCGTTCTTGCCGTCATTCACGGGTGCGACCGGGATGCGCAGCGCGCTCGCACGCTCCACGATCTCGGCCGTCGTGTGCTTCGTCGTCCAGGCACGAACGGCGTCCTGCCATTCGTCGAATCGCATGGTGCGTCCCGCGACGGTCTCGAGTCCCTCGCCCTCCAAGTCCGGGCGCTCGATCAAGACCAGGAAGTCGGCGAATTGTTGAGCCGAGTTTGTGTTGAAGCCGACCCATCCATCGGCGGTTGGCTCGATCGACGGCGTCTCCGTCGTTCGGGAGGGCCACGGAGCCTCGCGCAGACCCATCAGCCGATAGATCAGATCCATGAAGATGCTGCCAGACAGATTGATGGCGTCGAGCATTGCGAGGTCGACGTGTTCGCCGTGTCCGGTGCTTCGTGCGCGCAGCACCGCGGCGAGAGCGCCCACCGCGCCGAAGGCACCGGCGACCCACTCCGCGATGCGGCCGCCGGCCTGGTAGGGCTCCTGTTCCGGTCGTCCTCGAAGGGCGACGGATCCGCCTTCGGCTTGAACGATGAACTCCGTCCACGGGCGGTGGGCGTAGGGGCCCGACTGTCCGTAGGGGGTGATGGACAGCACGACGGCGCCGGGATGGGCCGAACGCACCCCGGCGACGTCGAAGGCGCCGGGAGTGAAGTCCTCGACGATGAGATCGGCCCCGGTCAGGAGCTCTCGTACGTGCGCGTCCGAGGCGTCGCCGACGATGGATTGCTTCCCCGCGTTCAGAAACCGGAAGAGCGCACCGTCGGTGCCGCCGAGGTCTGCGCCCGTAGACGAGCTGCGCCGAAGGGGGTCTCCGGCCGGGCTCTCGATCTTGAGAACGTCGGCTCCGGCGTCGACGAACAGCTTCGTTGCGTACGGCCCGGCGATCTCCGATGTGAAGTCGACGATGCGGACGCCTTTGAGTCCGTGCATGTCGTCAGCCTCCCGCCGAGCGGGCCGGCCACTGCGCGAAGATTTCGGCGATTGCTTCGGGGATTCGTTTCTTTCGGAGCTCTGGGTTCACCACGGCAGTGGCGCTGCCGTACCACAGCAGGGCTCGGTTGCGGCTATCGCGTGCCTCGATGACGAGCGAGCCCTCTTCGTATCCGTCCATCCAGGCATCGGCGGGGCCCTCGGTCCCACCCTCGGCTTTGTATTGCGCGAAGTCGCCCCACGTATCCTGGATCTGCTTGTGCTGCGTCGAAATGTGCCACGAGAACAACATCTGCGGCTTGGCTGCGCGGACGTAGCCGCGCGCGGCCAGCTCGGCATCGGCGCGCCCACGGATCTCCTGGTCGGTGCGCTCGACGGCCCAGTTGCCGGCCCCCGCGGGATGTAGGGTACCTCTCGAACCGGTGGCGGGCGGTGCGAAGTCGTCGCGATAGCCCACGCGCTGGGGCGGCCCCGGCTGTGTCCATTCGTATGTGCGGTACAACGAGAGGTCCACGCGCGGGTTCGTTTCGACATGGATTCGCATCGGGGGCTGCTTGCCCGCGCACCCGACCGCAGCGACCAACGACAACAAGACGACGAGGTTTTTCAGCTCTCTAGCTCCTGCGTGATGGCGGCGGCGAGTTTCTCGGGATCGAAACCCCACGGCCCGGGTTCTCCCTGGAAGGCGATCCTTCCTCCGCGCCCGATGAGGTAGAGCGGATCGGGCAGGCCGCCGTAGGCGCTCGCGAGTCGGTCGCCGATGGGGTCGATCACGACCGGCATGCGAATTTGGAGACGAAGGGCGCACGAAGTGGCGACGTCTTCCCGCTCGGCGTCGCTCGTGGGGTCGTTTACGCGGATGTCCTGATCGCGATTCATCGTGATGACCCACCCCTCTTCCGGATGCGCTTCTCGGATGTGCACGACGAGGAAGTCGACCTGGTTTCGATGGGCTTCATGGAGATCGTGGAGGCGCCCCAACTGGACACGGAACGGAGGTCAAGTATGGGAGCCGAAGATCAGGGCGACTGGGCGGTTCTTGGACACTTCTGAGAGGTGGAAGGTCTTGCCGGTCTCTTGCTTCGTGCCGCCGCTGTAGTCGAACAGCGGGAGCTCGAAATCGAATGCTGGTCCGTCGGCCTCGACGGTGGCGGTCGAGAGGTCGATCATCTTCGCATCCGCGTGCAGATCGTCGGGGGTGAGAGGCGAGTCGTCCGGCGTGAGCGACTTCCAGTCCAGTCCTTCGGGCATTTTGGTAGCCATGATGGCGCCCATCCTTGCACCCCAGGCGGGGTGGTTCCACTCCCGGCGGCTTCAGCTGCTACGGAGGGAGCGGCATGAGCGCGGAGAGTAGCGGAGAACCGGTGTCGCTCCGGCAAGTGATCCCCGCGGCCCTCGCGGGGATCGCCGTGCTCGCCGTCGTGGTCGGTAGCTTCGTCGCCTCCGAGCGCTTCATCTACTACTGGGATTTCTCGGGCTACTGGCTCGCCACGATCCAGCTGGGGGAGCTGCTCGGTGATCCCAGTGCGGCGCTCGAGCTTCTGGTCGAATCCGTCCGCCACGAGAAGTACAACCTGTTGGCGGCCGTACCGCTCGCTCCGCTCAGTCGGGTCTTTGACTACGACCGCACGGCCTGGGTTCTCGTCGTGCTCGCCGTATACGGCCTGCCCGCCGTGATCGCCCTCGCCATGGTCTCGTTGCGGATGGCCGATGCGGCACGGGTCCGGTGGGCTCCGCTCGTCGCTGTTGCGACGGTGGTCCTTCTTCCCGCCTTGTGGGCGCCACTCCTGCGCGGGTCGATCGGGATCGGAGGAGTCTGGCTCGCCGTCGTCGTGTGGCTGGTCTCCCCGTTTCCGGTGCGGGAGATGTCGATCCGGCGTGCGGTTGGAATCGGCGCGATGCTGGCCGGCCTGATTCTCTTCCGACGTTGGTACGGCTTCTGGGTTCTCTGCTGGGTCCTGGCGCTTGGGATTGAGGCGATGATCGCGCGTGGCGCGTGGCGCGACCGGCTCTCCGGCCTTCGGAAGGTCGCGGTGCAGGCCGCGTCTGCGGGCGTCTTGCTGCTGCTCATCGCGACGCCGATCGCTCTGCAGATGCTCACGACGGATCCGGCCGCGAGCCGCGCAGCGTATCGTGCACTCGACTTCTATGCCGATGGCCTGGGTCGTGCGTCGAATCGGTTCGGCTTCGTGCCACTCGCGTTCGCAGCCGCCGGGTTGGCCGTCGCGTGGCGCAGCCCGGCGCATCGCAGCCTCGCGCGGGTGATGGCCCTGCAAACCTTTCTCATCCTGGTGATCTTCCTGCGGGCACAGCCGTTCGATCGCCACCACTACTATCTGATCGCCCCGCAGATCGGCGTGCTCGCCGCGGTGTTTCTCGTCGATCTCGCGCGCCGTGCCGGCGAGGCGGTCCTGCCGCGCGTCGGTCTCGCCGCGGGCCTGGCCGTTCTGGCGCTCGGGTCGGTCCTCGCGTTCGGTGCTCCGGTGGGACAGGGGTTGAGCGACCCGTGGGGCGTGCTCGCTACCCCGCGGTATCAGCCGCAGGTTCGATACGATCTGCCGGAGATCGTCCGTCTCTCCCGGACACTCGAGGCGCTCGCGGACGAGCCGAAGGACAAGATCTACGTTCTGTCGAGCTACTGGCTGCTCAACGAGGACATCCTGAAGAACGCGCACCTGACGACGGAGGCTCCGAACATCGCGGCCCACGTGGAACTCTCGGCGCATCTCGATCGCAAGGAGCGATTCCCGACGCGGCTCCTTACGGCCGACTATGCGGTGGTGACGGATCCGCCGCGGGTGCACGTGCGAGCGGAGGAACAGGACGTCATCCTCGTGCCGGCCGCGCAGATTCTCGCCGGCACCGGGATCGGTCGCTCCTTCCAGCGCTTGCCCGGCGAGTTCACGCTTCAGGACGGGACGACGGTTTCGATCTACGAGCGTACCGGACCTGTCCGGTCGATGGCGAAGCGACGTCTGCGCGAGCGCCTGGAGCGGGATCTCTAGTGCGGGGCTACTGAACGAGGCGCTCGTATCGCCGCGCGAGGGGCGCGCCGCAGCCGAGACACATCGCGATCGGGATCGCCGAGTACGCCAGTTCCGCGTCGACCGGCACGGGAACCCCGGCGGCCCGAAGCTTTGCTGCGCTCGCCCAACCCCGGAGGAGCCCGAGATAGATCCAGTACCAGGGGTTCCACCACAGGGCCCACTGCGAACCGGTCGGGAGAAGGAATATTAGGATGGGCGCCGTGGTGATCGAGCCGGCGACCTTCTGCATCGCGAGTGCCTCGATCTTGTTGGATGCATACGCCCCGAAAAACAGGACGAACACGGGCGAGCCCATTGAAGCAGCGGCGAGGGCACCGAAGAACGCTCCCGGGTGCACGAGGGGGCGCCCGTACACGACGCGTATCTTCATGCCCTTGGAATAGTGATCCACCCGGGCGGGTCGTTCGCGGGCAGGTCGAGTTGGGCGAGCAGGTCGGCGCTCGTCTCGCACGAGCCCTGGAAGAACGAGGTGGAGAAATCGAGGTTCTCGACCGCTGTGAGCTTCCCGTACAGGTTCGGGATCTCGAACGAGACGCCGATCCGTTGGTGATAGTCGGGGCCTTGCGCAGACAAGTCTTCGCCGAAGACCTCTCCCTCCTCGGTCGAGAAGTCGAGACTGTGCGAAACTCCGCCGGAGGAACCGGGGCAGGCGCACGAGAGGCCTGCGACTCCCGCGACAATGGGGGTCCCAGCCCTACGCCAGTGGGACGAAGATGGAAACGCGCGGCTCGTCGTCGATCGCACGGCTGATGTGGCCGCGGCCGGTCGTGTCTTCGGCGAGCAGCACGTCCCCGGCGTAGAGGCGGCGTTTGGTGCCATTGCCGACCTCGATCTCGACACCGCCGCCCGAGAGCATGATCACGAACTGGCGCTGTGGGGCATTGTGCCACTGGTAGTCGTAGTCGCGCTCGGTCTGGCGAAACATCACGCTTTTGGCGGCGAGCGGCTTCGAGATCGCGCCGATGGTGCCCCGATCGATCAGGTCGATCTCGACGTCGTCGAAATGGGACTCGCCGTCTTCGCCCGTGTAGATCCGTGTGACGTTCATGGTCGCTCCTTGGTCGCCGCAGTATGACGGTTTTTTCAGCGCTCGCCCACGGAATGGGCAGATCGCGCCGCCTTTGTGCTGAATGAATCACCGGAATCCGCCGTCCGTCCGTGGCACGCGCACTGCTTTGACGGTGAGGGCGCTGCGCGCCATCGCGTGGGAGAGGAGCGACCGATGCCCAAATACATGTACGAGCGCCTTTCGGCGCAGGACAATAGTTTTCTTGTCTCCGAGCAGCCGAACGTGCCTCTGCACGTCGCGGCGGTCGGAATCTACCAGCTTGGCGATCTGGCCTCCGAGGCCGGCGGCGTCGATGTCCGGAAGTTCAAGCGGGCTCTCGAGGCGCAGCTCCACCGGATCCCGCGGTACCGGGAGAAGCTCCAGTACGTTCCGGTCGAGGGGCGTCCCGTGTGGGTCGACGACGCCCACTTCAACATCGACTATCACGTCCGCCACGCGGCGCTGCCGAAGCCGGGTGACGTCGAAGAGCTGAAGAAGCTGACAGCCCGAATCACCACGCGAGCCCTGGATCGTACTCGGCCGCTCTGGGAGATGTGGATCATCGAGGGGCTGTCTGACGATCGATTCGCAATCGTGAACAAGATCCATCACTGCATGGTCGACGGCTCGTCGGGTGCGGATGTAGCCCAGATCCTCATGTCGCCGACTCCCGAACACGAGATCGGGACTCCGCGGCCCTTCATGCCGCGACCGGCGCCGACGAGTTCAGAGCTCGCGCTCGATGCGGCAAAGCGCCTGGTCCTATCGCCCGTCGAAGTCATCGGGGGTCTAGGGGCATTTGCGCGTGGGTCGTCCGATGTCGCGGGTGAGCTCGGAGCGCGGGCGCGGGCCGTCGTCGACTTCACGAAGAACGCGCTCGCGCCGTCGTCCGATACACCGATCAACGGCCCTCTCGGCCCGCACCGTCGAATCGATTGGCTGAGCCTGCCACTCGACGACGTGAAGGCCGTTCGCCGTGCGCTCGGGTGTACTGTGAACGACGTGGTGCTGGCGACCGTTACGGGAGCGGTCCGGCAGTACCTGCTTCGTCGCGGCGTCTCTCCCGCCGGCATGGACTTCCGGATTTCGGCGCCGGTGAGCGTGCGTCGCGACGACGAGCAGGGTCGGCTCGGCAATCGCGTTTCGGCGTGGATCCTTCGTCTCCCGATCGGCGAGAGCGATCCGCTCGAGTGGGTTCGCCAGGTTAGCCAGGAAACTCGTGACCTGAAGGATTCGCGTCAGGCGCTAGCATTCGACCTGATGATGAAAGCCGCCGAGTACGCTCCGTCGTCCGTCCTGGCCCTCGGCTCTCGCCTCGCATCGGGACCGATCAACATGATCGTCACGAACGTGCCCGGCCCCCAGTTCCCCCTCTACATTCTGGGGGCGCGGCTTCTGGAGATGCACCCGCTGGTGCCGCTACTCGACGGCACCGGCCTCGGGATCGCGCTCTTCAGCTACGATGGCATGCTTCACGTCGGCCTGAACGCGGACTACGAGATGATCCCGGACCTGAGCGCTTTCATGGCCTTCTTCGCACAGTCGTTCATGACTCTCTTCGATGCGGCAGGGCTGGGTGCGCCCGCGGAGTCCGAGCAGCCCGTCGACGCCGCGGCGTCGACGCTCGCGAAGACCGCGTAGTCTTCTTGGGTGGCGAGTTCGACGAATCGGGCATCGTCCCTCGATGAGAGTTTTGTGGGGCGCCCTCGCGTAGGGACTCGCACGGCTGCGTCGAGATCTGATACGTCGGCACTCGATGGCCGACCAACAGGAGCTGGTCGATCGCGCGGTCGCGTTGGAGTCCCTTGCCAAGGAGGCGGCGTCCGAGGGCGGAGGCCGGTTTGTATCGGCTGGCGGTGCCGGAGGCGCTCGGAGGTTTAGAGGCGAGCCCGGCGATGCAGATTCGCGCGATCGAGGCGATCTCGCAGGGCGATGGGGCGGCGGGGTGGAACCTCATGATCGGAATCGAGACGACGAGTCTCGTCTCATTCGCGCCGGACTGCGTGGTGGAGGTCTCCACCGATCCCACCGCGATTCTCTGCGGGTCGACCGCGGCCGTCGGCCAGGCGACGATCGAGGAAGGAGGCGTTCGGGTGACCGGCCGGGCTTGCAGGTTCTGGACGACGAACGTCTCGGGGCCGCTCGGAGAATCCGGACTGGTTCACGGCTCGCGTACAACAAGACCGGTGTCGCGTTGGGAAGCGCGCCCGTCTGGAGATCGCGTGCAGTCACGCCGTGGCTGCGTTGGCCCGTGCCGTTGCGGAGGTGCATCGAGCCGCAGGGACGGATACGAACCGTGCGGGCTCGGTTCTCGACCGATGTCAGCGGGACGTTCTGGTGGTGGGCCAGCACTTGACCGTCGCGCAGCCGCTAATCGAAGATGCGGCGCGGATGCTCTTCGGCTTGGAGCCGACTTCGTTCGTTCTCGCGACCTGAGCGCCCGGGGGTTGCCCGCCGGCGAGAGGGGTGAGAGTACGCAGGCATGGGTGATTCGCGCGCAGCGCTCGTCATTGGTGCGGGTCCTGGTCTCGGCGCGTCGATTTGTCGCCGTTTCGGCCGCGAGGGGTTCACGATCTGTGGGGTCCGTCGTCGCCACGCCGATGAGCTCGACGATCTGTGCCGAGAGATCGGAGATGCGGGCGGCGAGGCGCACGGCTTCACGACCGACATGCGCAACGAAGAAGAGGTCGTCGCGCTCTTCGACAAAATCGAAAAGGACATCGGCCCCCTCAGGGTCGTCGTGTTCAACCCCGGGGCGAACGTCAGCTTCTCGATCGAGGAGACGACCACGCGCGTGTTCACGAAGGTCTGGGAGATGGCCTGCTTCGCGGGCTTCCTCGTCGGCCGCGAGGCCGCGCGTCGCATGTTGCCGCGCGCCGAAGGGACGATTCTCTTCACCGGAGCGACCGCGAGTGTGCGCGGCGGCGCCGGCTTCTCCGCCTTTGCCAGCGCGAAAGCGGGGCTCCGTTCCGTCGCGCAGAGCATGGCGCGTGAACTCGGCCCGAAGGGGATCCACGTCGGACACGTCGTGATCGACGGGGGGATCGACGGTGCTTTCATTCGCGAGATGATGGGCGACCGACTGAAGGAGATGCCGCCGGACGCGATCCTCGATCCGGAAGATATCGCGGAGACCTATTGGGCTCTGCACGCACAGCGGCGCAGCGCGTGGACGTTCGAGGCGGACGTTCGACCGTGGACCGAGCGCTGGTGATTGACTAGCTCCGCATCGGTGAGGTCGCCAAGCGGGCCGGGGCCGCGTCGTCCGCGATACGCTACTACGAGATCGAAGGTCTGATTTCGCGACCGGCGCTACGCGGTGGGAGACGGATCTACGACGAGGGTGTCGTCTCTCGCCTTGCGCTGATTGATCTCGCAAAAGCGCGGGGTTCACGGTGGCGGAAGTGAAGCTTCTGCGCGGCGACTTCAGGGGCCGGGCCTCGACCGGTGAGCGCTCGCGGACGAGAAGGTCGGCGAACTCGATCGCCCCATCGAAGAGGCGGAGCAGATGAAGCGTGTTCTGAAGGTCATGATGAGTTGCGAATGCCCGCCGTTCGAGGACTGCTCCCGGGCGATCGGGGTGTGTGATTGACCGGCTTTTGCGTTCCGGGCACGGTCGTGGGAACACGATCCCGGCCATGCATCCCATTCGATTGATCCCCATCGCCTTGATTCTCCTGACACTTCTCTCGCCGGGCTCCGCAGCCGGACAGGTAGAGGCTCCGTCCGATCTCCAAAAGTCGCTCGACACGGGTGTCGAGACGGTGGGGGAGGAGGACGAGGTCGATGCCGGCGCGGCGCAGGCCGAGGCGGCGGAGCGCGGTGACCCGACACCTGGGCTGGACCGGGGGGCGCGGCAGCGAATCGAGGAGATCGTGGTGAGCGCACGGAAGCGTGCAGAGCTGCTCGAGGATACTCCGGTGGCCGTCACCGTCCTCGGCGAGACCGCGCTGCGCCAGTCCGGGATCACGCGGATCGATCAGATTCAGGATCTAGTGCCGAACATGACGTTCGCCCAGGGGCTCGCTGGGCAGGCACCGCAGATTCGCATTCGCGGGGTCGGGACCACGACCGTCGAGGTGGCGTTCGATCCCGGCGTCGGGGTGTACGTGGACGGAGTTTTCCTTGCCCGCGCGGTGGGGCAGCTGCTCGACACCGTCGATATCGAGCAGGTGGAAGTGTTGCGAGGTCCGCAGGGGACCCTCTTCGGGAAGAACACCGTCGGCGGAGCGGTGAGTGTGACGACCGTGAAGCCGAAGCCCGAGCTCGAGGGCTTCGTGTTCGTGCGCCCGGGCAACTTCGGGTCCGTCATGACGCGCGCGATGGTGAATCTGCCGGTCTACGAAGACAAGGTGATGACACGCTTCGCACTCTCGTCGAGGAACAGCGCCGGTTACGTCTACAATCAGTATCGTGACGAGTACATGTCCGGGCTCAGCTCGATCGACACGCTGGGCTCTATCCGTCTCGCGCTGATCGATGATCTCACGATCGACGTGAGCGGCCAGTACTCGACCGCGCACACCAACGCACGGGGTGGGGAGTGTGTCTTCTCGGCCCCGGGTGCTCTCGAGGGCCTCGTTCCCGGCTTCAAGCCGGGGTGCGAGGCAGTGTCGGGACCCTTCCTCACGAACGAAGCCGTCGCGCAGATCAACAGTGTAACGAGCAGTGGCACCTGGGGTGTCATCGAGTACGCACCGGGCGGCTTCGCTTTTCTCGACGACCTGCTTGTGAAATCGATCTCGTCGTGGCGCCAGCAGGCGTCGGCACAGCGCTTCGATCTGGACGGCAGTTCCTACCCGGCGATTCAGCTCTCGAATGCCGGCGGAGGAGCGTTGTTCGATGGCGAGCCGACCGAGCAAGAGCAGGTCCAGCAGGAACTGCAGTTCAACGCGTCTGCTTGGGACGGCCGAATCAACTTTATCACGGGCCTCTTTGCTTACTGGGAGAACGCCACCGCGCCGAACACCGTGCGGGCCGAGACCGCGACGTTCGTGACCGCGACGGCCAATCGGATCACGACCGACAATTTCACGTGGGCGCTGTACGGGCAGGGGACGGCGGACGTCACGGACTGGCTCTCGCTCACGGCCGGCCTCCGGTACACCGCGGACCGAAAATCGTTCACGCAGGAGGCCTATGACCCTCGCGCGCCCGACGTGCCGCCGGAGATGGGCGCGGATTCCAACACGTTCACGTCGTGGACGCCCGCGGCGACGCTGGCGCTGCTGACCCCGCAGGAGTGGCTCGACGGAACTCCGGTCGATCACCTGATGGGCTACTTCACGTACTCGCGGGGCTTCAAGGGCGGAGGGTTCAACGCCGTTCTGCAATCTCAGGTCGGTTCGTTGAGCCCGGTACCGTTCGACCCGGAGACGCTCGACAACTTCGAACTCGGTGTGAAGACGACCGCACTGGAGCAGCGTCTCACGCTCAACTTGGCGGTCTTCCGCGGGAAGTATGACGACATTCAGGTCTCGCAGTTCGTGACCTCGCTGGATGATCAGGGAATGGTCGTTTCGCAGCGCGTGACGCAGAACGCGGCGAAGGCGACGATCCAGGGGTTCGAGGCGGAGGCTTGGGTGCAGCCGATCGACGGACTCGTCTTCACGGGGTCGTTCGGCTACCTCGACGCGCGCTACGACGAGTACTCCGGCTCGGAGTCGCAGATGACGTCCGCGCCTATCGATCGGGCCGGCGAGACCTTCGATCAGTCGCCGCAGCTTCAGTCGTTCGTGTCCGCCCAGTATTCCTTCGGGATCGACATCGCCGCGGACTCGCTGCTCAACGGATGGCTCACGCCACGGCTCGAGTGGGCGTACCGCGATCGGTTCCACACGGTGGCGCCGGAGGTCCGGCAGGGCTTTCAGGCGGGATACAACCTCCTGAACGCGCGGCTCTCGTACGACTTCCTAGACGACCGCGCGCAGGTCGCCGTGTGGGCGAAGAACTTGCTCGACGAGGCGTACTTCAACCAGACGTTCGCCTACGTGACGACGTTTGGGGGCGTCTCGCGGTTCTATGAGCCGCCTCTGACGTTCGGCGGCGAGCTCAGCTACGTTTTCTAGTGCACCGGTTTACTGCGGGTTCCGCGCGAGCCGATACGGGTCGGTGTCCTCGAACTCTCCCTCGTTTCCCCGGGTTGGGTGCATTCCTAGCCGAAAGACGCCGCTGAGAGACAGGTAGGCGCGGAGAGCGAAGATCGGGCTGCCGAGGAGAATCCGAGTCCACGTCCCGAAGACGAAACTGTTCCAACCGGGGAACGACAGCGCGAAGAGCGGGAAGTTGATGAACGGCCCCGTGAAGGCGTTGAGCCGGTAGGCGATCCCCGACCGGCACGGTGGCGGCCACGTGCGCCTCTCGGGTTTCCTTCGAATCGAGCTTGCGCCCGGCGGCGGCTTCGAAGAGCCCACCGCTCGCATAGAAGCCGAGCACGACGTGGTAGATCGCCAGGACCGCCAGCGTGAGCTCCGGCTCCCCGATGCGGCGGTCCCCGGGGGTCTTCTTCCTCCAGCCGCGGGTTCGCGTGAGCGCGGCTGCGAGGCGACATCGCGCATCGATGTGCCGTCGTACCCTTGGTCGGCAAAGAGGCGTTCGGCGGCATCGAGGATGCTTGTGGCGGTGGCGTTGCCGCTTCCGGTGGCCGCGCGGCGACTGCGAGTGGTTTTCTTGGATCTTCGGGCTCTCGACATGACCAGCGGTTGCTAGTCCATTGGTCGCCGGCTTAGGCTAGCAAGTGCTAGTTTCAAGAAATCCGCAATGGAGGATCTCTACGCCACGTGCGAGAGGGTCGTTTCGGGCGGCTCGATCGCCCTCCTCATGTTCGGGATGGGGCGACCCTTCGGGCGGCTGATTCCGTAGACCTGGCGCGACGCCCGCGGGCGTTCATCGACCTGCGCAGTTCGAGATGCCGGTTGGCCAGATCGCGTTCGACGTGGTCGTGTATCTGTTCGTGTTCCTGGTCTACGGTTGGCTCAGCTTTGTAGTGGTCGTCGCGGCGGTGCTCTGGCGCCGCGCGGAGCCGGTGCCGGAGTCGTAGCCGCTACGGACCCTTGGACTTGAACTTCGACCCGTCGTTCACGAGCGACAGCGGGAAGGTGCTCTGCCAGCAGTCCTGCGTCACGCCGTCGTCGATGACGAGCTGCGTCGTCACCGTGGTCGTGAGCGGAAGACTGGGGATCGTGAGGAAGCTGCCCTGGCCCTTCGCAAGGACCTTCGTCTTTCCGGCGTCGCCTTCCTTGAACTTCATGAGCGTCACGCCGTCTGAGCTCTGGCCGGTCTTGTTCTTGTATTTGAAGCCCTTGCCGTTGAGGCTCTTCCAGCAGTCCTTGCCGCTGCACTGGCCGGCGCTCCCGATGGTTGCCTCATAGATGGGCTGGCTGGCCCCCGAGTCGTCGTAGAAGCAGACGCTCAGGTTGCGTCCCGTCTGGGTCGGGTCGAGGAAGTCGGCCGTCGCAGTAGCGTCGCCGCGGTTCATCTTCCAGACGAACTTGTCTTTGCTCCCGTCGATGATGGTGAGGATCGAGCCGAACGGCTGGCTCAGTCGGCAGCCGGTGGCGGGCGTCTCCTGACAGAGGATCTCGTCGGCGCACGAGAAGAGGTGGACGTCGTCGACGTACCAGCCGATTTGCCCGTTGCAGCCGTCGAGGCCCATCTCGAAGCGGAGCTGAATCGTGTCGCCATCGTCAGCGAAGTCGGACAGGTCTACCTGGGACTGTCCCCAGCTGCCGGTGAGGCTGCCGCCGTCGGCGCCGGTGAAGGCCTCTTGGCCCGCGAGCGGGTTGTCGTTGCCCTGGCCGGAGGAGTTGAGCGTGTCGTTGTACGGATTGAAGTCATACGCGGAGGCCGGAACGAGGGTGTACCCGCCGCCGTTCACGCTGATCTTCACGTTGGCACCGTCCCATCCCTCCTCGGTCGACACCCAATGGTCGAACGCGAGTCGCACCTTCTTGACTCCGGAGGGAATGACGATCTCCGGGCTTTGGAGGAACAAGACGCCGGCTTCGGTGTCCGCTTGGCAGTTGCCCAGGGCCGGGTCGTCCGCCACGAAGGCGGCGGAGCCCGCGACGCTATCCGGCAGGCTTCCGACGACAGCCCAATCGAGCGTGTCGAAGGTACCGAGATTCGCGACGCTGCGGGTGCCCACGGTCCAGGAGCCGAGCCCGCTCTCCCAGTCCTGGAGGTGAATCGTGTCGACGGTGCTACCGCCACAGAGCGCGGGCGGGCTCGCGTCGAGCATTGGCGTGAAGCTGCACTGCGTCGGGGCGGTGCGGAGCTCGACCGCGGCGATCGCGTCGGAGACCTCGGTGCAGTCGGCCGCGCTGATCGTGGAGCCGAGCGTGCCCCCCCACGTACCCGACCCTGTCGTGAGAGGGGTGTACAGGGCGGCGCCGAGGAGGTCGGTGCAGCTAGCCTCCAGCGCATTCGCGTGATCTTCGAAGTCGCTCGCCGCTACCTGATAGACGGTCGCGGCGCGCCAGTAGATGTGGGCGGCCTTCTCGAGGCCGATTCCGGTGATAGTCTGTCCGTTGTAGGTGCCACCGTCGACGAGAAGAGCGAAGGCGTGATTCGGAACGCCGGAGTTGGTGTGGACGCCGCCGTTGTCCGCACTGCTGCAGACGTAGCTCCCGGAGGAGACCTTGTCGGGGTCGCCGTAGCAGAGAGGCTGCCACATATCGCGAATGGCGCCGCCGAATCCGGGGTCGTCCTCGCCCGACAGCCAGCGATACGTCGCGTCGGTCGATGGAGAGCCGTTGCCGAACGTGGAGCAGGCGGAGCCGTCGGAGGCGCGAAGGCCGAGGGGCGAGTCCGTGCCGCGACCGTTCAGGAAGTCGACGACCTCGCCGAAGATGTCCGAGTAGGACTCATTCAGCGCGCCAGCCTGCCAAGCGTAGATCAAGTTGTGCGTGTACTCGGTGTAGGCGTGCATCCATTCGTGCGCGACCGTGTCGTCCCCGGTCACGCCGTCGCAGTAGTTCGTGGAGACGCCGTTCCAGGTCGCGTTCGGACAGCTGATCCCGGGATCGTTGTTGACCGTGTACATGATCGCGTCGAGCCCATCGTAGGAGAGGTACGCGCCGTTCGTCATGCTGCCGAACAGATTGTAGGACTCCTTTGCGCCGTCGTTCGCACCATTCCACGCAGTGACCTGCGCCGCGGTACCACTGGCCCAGCCGGCGGTGATCGGATCGGGGTGGCCGAGTCCTTCGTCCCAGATGATGTTGCCCAAACTGGTTTCGCCGACGCGGCGATGAAGCGTTTCGTGAACGCCGGAGATGCGCTCGAGGATGCCGCCCGATGCGGCGTCGACGAAGACCCACTCGTGGACCGTCAGATCGGCGTTGCCGATCTCGACTTCCCACGCGAGGTGCGCCGTCCCGGGTATGCCGCGAAGGAGTCCCGTGTCGTAGATGACCAGGCGGCGACCGATCGCTTCGGCCGCGCTCTTGGCGGTAGCAATGGCGTCCGCTTCTGGTCCGGGGAGCGCAGGAGTAGTGGAGAGGGGGCCTCGCACCGCGACGACCGAGCCGCCGATGGACGTGAGGTCGAGGCCGGGGCCGAAGTGGGCACGGAGCTCGCCGCCGAACACTTCGATGCCATCGACGACCTGGCGGTAGCGCACGCGGCGGGTGCCGAGCGCGTCGCTCGATTCCCCGATGACCTCGAGCTGATCGCCGGGCTCCGAGAGACCGAACAGATCAGCGTGGTCTCGAAGGAACTCGTTGGCCTTCGCCCGAGCCGAGCCCGCCCGGCTGCCGGGCAGAAGATCGCGGCCGCTGTCGGCGCGCACGAAGCCCGCCACTGAGGTGCCCCGGCGCGCTCGCACCCGGGCGCCGGGGCCGGCGTCTCGTTCGAGGCGCTCGACGGCACCCGGATCGACCTCGCGAGCCTGCCGGTCGGGGCCCGCGGCCGCCGCTGGGAGGGCCAGGGCTGTGGCGAGGGCCACCCAAAGGCCGAGGAAGAAAGGTCGGCCGGTCCAGGGGCGTCCAGGCGAGCTCATCTGTTGTTTGTATCGGGCCCCGGCGGCGAGGTCGAGCCACTTTCCCTTCCTCCATAGGGGTCGCGATACCGCCGCCGACCGTTTCGGGGCGACTGGGGCGGGGGAGTGGCTCCAGCCAGACCAGAGTAGTAGGGTTTCCGGTTCATGGAAAAGTCACAAGTCGGCACGACGCTCACCCACCACGCCCTCGTCAGCCAGCGCGCTCACGCCAAGCGCACGGGAGAGCAGCCTGCCGGCGACTTCAGCGAATTGCTGAATCAGCTGGCCGTGGCGGGCAAGATCATCTCCGCCGAGGTCAACATGGCCGGGCTCGCGGATATCCTGGGCGTCGCCGGCCGGACGAACGTGCAGGGCGAAGAGGTGATGAAGCTCGACGTGTTCGCGAACAACACCATCGTCGAGATTCTGCGCCGCTCGGGTCACGTCTGCATCATGGCGTCCGAAGAGGTGGATGATCCCATCGACGTTCCGGAGCCACACTACCCCGGGAAGTATGCCGTCGCCTTCGATCCTCTCGACGGATCTTCCAACATCGACGTCAACGTTAGCATCGGCACGATCTTCTCCATTCACCGCCGCCGCGATCCCTACGGGGTACCGGGCAGGGCCGAAGATCTGCTCCGCCCCGGCAGCGAGCTCGCCGCCGCGGGTTACATCATCTTCGGTTCCTCGACGATGTTCGTCTACACGACCGGGCACGGCGTTCACGGTTTCACGCTCGATCCGTCCATTGGCGAGTTCCTGCTCTCGCACGAGAACATCGTGATCCCCGAGAAGTGCGGCACCTACAGCGTCAACGAGGGGAACAGCAGCAAGTGGACTCCGGCGACGCAGAAGTTCGTCGAGTACGTGAAGTCCCCGGACGCGAGTCCTCTGGGCGGAATGAAGTCGCGTTACATCGGCTCACTCGTGGCCGACTTCCATCGCAACCTTCTGAAGGGCGGGATCTTCCTGTATCCGGCGGACGCCGCAACCGGGAAGGGAAAGCTGCGGTTGCTCTACGAGGCGGCGCCGCTGGGCTTCATCGCGAAGCACGCCGGTGGGTACGCGTCGACCGGGACCCAGGGAATCCTCGACGTCGAGCCCGACGGTCTTCATCAGAGGGTGCCGCTCATCATCGGCAATCGTGACGCGGTCGAGATGTACGAGCGGAGTGTGGCCGGGGAGTAGCTGCCGCGCCCGGCGGGCTCTGCGTGGCCTATACGCAGTCCGCGGCTCCGCCGTCGATTCGCAGGTCGGCTCCGTTGATCGAGGCCGCCCAGCCGCTGCAGACGAATGCGACCAGAGCGCCGACCTCGTCCGGTCGGGCTATGCGCCCACTCGGGGTCGGCATGAAGTCGCTCGCGGCGCGTTTCTCAAGCTCTTCCCAACTGCCGGTCCAGCCCTTCTTCTCCGCTCGCCGCTCTACCATGGCGCGCACCTCTGCGGTTGCGATGAGTCCCGGACTGATGAGGTTGACGGTGACGCCGGAGCCGGAGAGTTCCTTGCTCAGGCTGACCGTCATCGCAGGCAGAGAGGCTTTGGCCGCGTAGTAGCCCGGTGTCTGTTTGCGCGGGCGCACGCTCCCGACCGTGCCGACGAACACGATCCGCCCCCAGCCGCGCGACTTCATGTCGCCGGCGAGGCGTCGGACGAGCCGGACGCCGGAGAGCACGTTGGTCTCGAACATCGACGTCCAGTCTTCGGAGGAGCCGTCCAGCCAGCCACCGCCGGCGGCGGCGCCGTAGTTGTTCACGAGGATGTCAATCGGGTGCCCGTGTGTCGCGAGCCCGCGGGCGATCTCGTCCGCGCCCTCCTCGCTTCTTGGGTCGCCGGTGACTGACGAGGCATTGCCGCCCGCCTCGCGAATGGCAGCGACGATCGGGTCTGGCTGGCCCGCTTCGAGTCCGTGAACCACGACCGATGCACCCTCGGCAGCGAGCACCTGTGCGATCCCGGCCCCGGTACCGCGATGGCTCCCGGTGACCAGCGCCGTCTTGCTCGTGAGATTCAAGTCCATGGGGACTCTTCTCACGGCAGCCGGAGTGGGGCCAATCGGTCGCGCTCTCGTCAGCTGAGGATCGTGGCCAGGAGGCCGGGCGCTTCGATTGGTTTGCGAACGGCGTCCACGGTCGACAGCCACGCGGCGAGATTCACGGCCAGAACGGCGATCGTTTCTACACGGCACAACGTCTTCATTCCCATCTCTCCTCCGGGGCAGACGTGTTGTAACTCGGGTGCCGCGCACGCCACAGGCAGGCCGGGTTCGCGAAATCCTCCAGAGTTTTCGGTATCCTTCCAGGCGGCGCCGACACAATGCGTGCGCCGGGCTCGGCTCTACGCGACCTTCGCGAGTCGCATGAATCCTCGTTTCTCGAGGCGCCAGCCGGGCTCGGTCCGGCACAAGGAAAGGAGGCCCGCCGGTTCGAGGATACGGTCGGCATCCGCGCGGTCCGACTCGGGGATGGCCCGGTAGCAGTCGAGGACGCGTTGGAGTTTCCATGCGACGTAGCTGGATACGGGAAATGTGGTGGGGACGCCGGCGAGAGTCGTCTCGTGAGCCCCGAGGAACTGTCGCGGCTCTGCGTCCGGCTCGAGCGTCGCGAATTTGGCCTCGGCCACGGCGAGCGTGGTCGCCGCGTACGCACCGTATGTGGTCCCAAACGTTTCGAGCACGGGGGCCAAGCTGTCGGAGAAGAAGAGGTCGCCCCGGTCGGACTCCCCGGCCGCCGCGAGCATGTGATCGATCCATAGGGAGAGGCTGATGCACTTCCAATGGATGTGGTCACACATCGCCCCCGGGTCGCGGTACAGATGCCCGAACAGAGCGTTCATCATGCCCAGATCCGCTAGGCTCGGTCGGTCGCCGAGGAGGAAGGGTGTGTTCTCCAAATGCGCGTCGAGTCGGTCGCAGATTTCGCGGGTCTGCCGCTCACAGACTGCGACGATTTCGGGGGACTGCGTCATCTGCCCCTTGAATCTCTTCTGGATCGATCGAGCGATTCGAACCGCATTCTCGCGGGTCGCTGCGCGCGGCTTGGGCTCGGGCATGCGCTCCGTGCAGATCTGTTGAAACATCCGTACGGCCCACGCCGAGGTGTCCTCCGGCACCCAGCGATAGCGAATGCTCGTGAGGATCATGAAGTCGTCCGCAATGGTCTCGAACAACGTAGCCAACAATCGGAGCACGGGGTCGTAGGGGATCACGGGTCGTGCGGGGTGGCGTTGCTCGAGTGCGTCGACGATGTCGCAGCTGTCCTGTAGGACCGTGCCGTCGGGGCAGAGCACGACCGGATACATGTGGCTGCCCGTCTTTTCCTTTGCGCGGCGGATCGTGTCGCCGTTGGCGCAGACCTCGCTGTAGGGGAGGCGTTTGTACTGGAGGCAGGCTCTCACCTTGGCGGAGTAGTAGGAGTTCTTCGATCCGATGAATTCGTAGTCCGCGGACGCCGTCATGGCGTCTTGGAATAGACCCCGCCGGGCCGGTTGTCGATTGCAGCACCGCATCGTACTCGAAGGTGTGGACTTCGATCGCTTCATGACCAGAGTGAATCCCCTGATCGTCGGGATTCTGCGATCGCCGCTGCACGGGCTCATGAGTTCGGGGTTGCTCGCCCTCACCGTGACGGGCCGCCGGACCGGCCGTCGGTACACGATCCCGGTGGGCTACCAGCGCGACGGAGATCGGTTCGTCATCCTGGTTTCGAAGGCGCGGCGGAAGAACTGGTGGCGGAACTATCTGGAGCCGGCGCCGGTTGAGATGCTCATTGCGGGGCAGAAGGTGCCTGGAATGGGCTGGGTCGTGCAGCCGGAGTCGTTCGAGTTCCGGAAGAACGCCGAGCGGACCTTCCGGCGGATGCCGTGGCTCGGGAAGCAGTTCGCGATCGAGTACGACACAAGGACCGGCCTGACCGAAGCCCAAGTGGCCCACCTCGGCGTCGAAGGTGCGATGGTACAGATCGAATCCGCGCCCGCGGGAAGTTGACTGAAGTCCGGATTCTGGAGACTCTCGCCCCGTTCCGCCGGACCGAACGTTGTTCTCGAGATTGACCGAAGGCGTGCGTGGTTTTCGGGCCGCCTGGGCCCGAGCCCCGGAGGATTCGGACGCGGGCGAGGTCGCCCACGAGGGGCAGCTCCGAGACAGCGAGGAACTGCACCGAATCGTCTCGGAGTTGGGCTACGAGTTCAGCTTTCGTGCTCGCGTGAAGGGCGACGAGATGGACTTCTACACGCCGGACCCCAAGACGCTCGAGCGTCTTCTGGGACCCGGTGTCGGAGCCGGCCTGGACTGGTCGGGAATCATCGACCCGCGCGATGCCGGGAAGGTGGAAGAGTCGATCCAAGTGCTCCTGCGCGATGGCATCTGTCGAACCGAGTTCCGTACCCGAGCCGGAGCCGATGACGTGCGCTGGCGCGAGATGGTCGAGCGGTGCACTCGCGACCCCGAGTCCGGGGAGCGGACGATCTACGGCGCCGTTCGCGACGTGACCGTGGCGCGAGAGGCGGACGTTCATCTGAAGGAGAGCGAGGGGCGGCTCCGCGCGATCCTCGATTCCGAGCCGGAGTGCGTGATGACCGTCGACGAAGAGCACCGGCTTCTCCACATGAACCCGGCGGGGCTGCGGATGATCGAGGCCGACTCGTTCGATGAAGTCTCCAAGGCGGACTTGCTGAAGATCGTCGAGCCGGAGTATCGCGAGGTGTTTCGCGACTTGAACCGTCGGGCTTTCGCCGGCGAGACCGTCACGGCCGAATTCCAGATCCGTGGGCTCAAGGGGACGCGTAGGTGGATGGAGACCCACGCCGTGCCCCTCCGGAACGCGACCGGCAAGGTGATCGCACAGCTCTCGATCACGCGCGACATGGGCGAGCAGCGACGAATTCAGGAGGGCCTGCTCCGTGCGCAGCGCCGCGAGGCGTTGGGCGTCATGGCAGGCGGTATCGCGCACGATTTCAACAACATGCTGTACGTCATCCTCGGTCGGGCGGAGTTGGCGCTGCGGCGGCCGGGCATCGGCGACGATGTGAAGCGCGATCTCACCGAGCTCGAATCTGCAGCGCGGCGTGCGGCCGCCATCACGCAGCAGATCCTCACGTTCAGCCGTGGGCCGACGGGCGAGGAGCAGAGCGTCGATCTCTCGGGTGTCGTGGCCGACGCCGTTCAACTCCTGCGGGCGACGGTTCCGGCGACGCGCTCTCGAGCCGTACTTCACGACGAAGGCGGCCGGGGAGGGCAGCGGCCTCGGGCTGGCCGTCGTCGACGGCATCGTCCGAAGAGCGCGGGGCGCGGTTTCGGTTCACAGCGAGCTGGGCAGCGGGACGACGGTGGAGGTCCTGTTGCCCGAGCATCTCGGTGATGCTCCGCGTCCGAATGATGCTACCTCGGTCCTGCCGCGTGGCCACGAGAAGATTCTCCTGATCGACGACGAGCCCCTCGTAGGCCGGACGGCTCAAGGTCTGCTCGAAGCCCTGGGTTACGCAGTCGAGTCGACGACCCGCAGCGGCGAGGCGCTTGCGAGCGTTCGGGAGGATCCGACCCAGTTTGATCTAGTCGTGACGGATCAGACCATGCCCGAGATGACCGGGGACACCCTGGCGCGAGAGATCCTGCGGATCCGCGCAGACATGCCGATCACCCTGTGTAGCGGGCATGCCGACGGGGCGGTCGCACAGCGCGCGATCGACCACGGGATCCGGGAGTACCTGACGAAGCCCGTAGAGTTGGTGCAGTTGGCCGAGAGCGTCCGGCGCGTGCTCGACAACGGCACCGGCTAGGCCGCTAGGGCCGCAGGGCGTTCAGCTCGCTTGCGTTGTCGCGCATGATTCGCTGGCGCGCGGCATCGTCGAAGGCTGAGAGCTCGGACGCGTAGTCGAGAGGCTGCGGCATGCCCTCGATATGCGGCCAGTCTGAGCCAAAGATCACGCGCTCGGCGCCCATCAACGCCACGACCTCGTTCACGTCGTCTTCCCAGAAGGGATTCATCCAGACGTGTTCTTTGAAGCTCTCGGCGGGGTCGACCTTGTAGTAGCCCGGCGTGCGTCTCGCGCTCGAGCGCAGCTTGTTGAAGAGATCGCGCAAGAACTCCGAGCCGTTCTCGACCGAGGCGATTCGCAGGTTGGGAAAGCGTTCGAAGAGCTTTCCGAACGCGAGTGTGATGAGGAAGTCGTACGCGGCACGCTCGATGTTGAACGCCTTGATCGAGGGCTGCCATCCACCGTCGAACTTCGCGCCGAAGCCGTCGTTCGCATACCCGTGCGTCGTATACCCGCTATCGCCGGCGTGGACGACGACGGTGATTCCCGCTTCGTCCGCGCGCGCCCAGAACGGGTCGAACATCGGGTCGGTCGGGGCTTTCGGGCCGGTTTCCGTCCAGATGGCGGCGGGTCGCATGCAGACGACCCGCGCGCCGCGCTCGATCGCCCACTCCAATTCGGCCACGGCGTCCTCGACCTTGCCGAGTGCCATGTATGGCGCGGCGAAGATGCGGTCCTTGTAGGCGAAGCCCCAGTCCTCCTCGAGCCACCGATTGAACGCGCGGAACGTAATCTGGACGCCCTCGGGGTCTTCCTTGAGGAGTTCTTCGTACAGGACGCCGAGGGTCGGGAAGAGCCAGATGGCTTCGAGGTTCTGTTGGTCCATGACCTCGATTCGCGCGTCGCGGTTGCGATACTCGGGGCGGATCGGCTCGCGGTCGCGCAGGAACTCGATCGGGCTCTTTTGGTCCGGGTTTCCCCGGAAGTAGTCGTGCAACGCACCTGCGCGAGCAATCGGATCGAACGTCGGGTTCACGACGGCCCGGCTGACCTTTCCGCCGACGACGTGGTAACGCCGCCCGTCGATCTCCGCCCACTGGACCGTCCGCGGCCCCACCTTCGGCGGAAGATGACGGGTGAAGGCGTCGAGGGCCTCGTAGTAGTGATTGTCTGCGTCGAAGACGGGAAGGTTCGCGTTGCTCATGACGTTTCCCCTAGCGCAGGCGCACGCCGATTTCCTATTTAATATTCCCATCCGAGATCTGGCGCGATAGGAATGGATCCCATGAGCTACGCCGGAGATCGATTCTGCTGGGACGCCGACAGCCACCTCATGCCGGACGCGGATTTTCTCGCGAAGCACGCCGATCCGGCCTTTCGCGACGAGATGTGGATTCTCGGCGGAAAGAACGGCGGCGAGAAGTTCGAGAAGCAGTTCGGACGGATGCTCGAGAACGTGCGCGCGCGCCTGGCGGACCCCGAGAAGACCGCTGAACTCGAAACCCGGGTGATCTCGACCGCAAAGGGCTGGGACGCACACGGGGCGGTCGACCCGGGAGAGCGGTCCCGGACCTTGGATCTTCTCGGATTCCAGGGGCAGCTCATCTTCTCGACGTTCGCCGGCCGCTACCGCTTCGCGCGCGAACCGGAGTTGATGTACGCGGGCGCCCGAGCGCATACGCGCGCGATGGCGGCGTTCTGTGAAGCGGACGAGCGCATGATGGCGGTCACGATGATCCCACTCGACGATCCGCAGCGTGCGCTCGTCGAGTTGAAGGAGGCACTGAGTCTCGGCGTGGGCGCCGTGCAGGTGCCGTCAGATGCGCCGGGCGGCGTAAACGAGGGGTTCTCTCCCGCGCACGTCGATCTCGAACCGTTCTGGGCGTGTCTCGCCGAAGCGCGGGTGCCGTTGGTGCTCCACGTTGGAGGCGGCCACCTGGCGCCGCGGGCGTACCATGAGAACGGGCGACCGCGGCCGAGCGATTGGCTCGGCGGTGGAGAGAACCTGCGCGGGAAGGACTACCCGTCGCTGCATCATTCCCCGGCGAACTTCCTCACTGCGCTCGTGCTCGACGGGGTCTTCGAGCGCCACCCGGAGCTGCGCTGCGGCGTGATCGAGCTCGGTGCTTCGTGGGTACCGTCCCTCCTGGTGAATTTGGATCACGCGCAGAAGTCCTTCAGCCGCAGCGAGCCGCTGCTGAAGGATCTTCCGATGAAGCCGTCCGACTATCTACGGCGTCAGGTGCGCTTTACACCGTTCCCGTTCGAGGACGTCGGGTGGCTGGTGCAACACTGCGGGGAAGAGCTCTTCCTCTTCTCATCCGACTACCCACACCCCGAAGGCGGTCGCGACCCGATCAAGAAGTTCGAAACGTCCTTCGAAGAGGCCGGCACCCAGGCGACCGCCCGCGAGCGGTTCTACCGCACCAACTTCGAAGAGCTCATGCGCATCGGCGGCGCCTGACAGGGGCACACTCAAGCTCGTCCCACGCGGTCTCGCGCACCGGCTTCCCCTCGCTATCGGCCCGGGCGGCGCATCCGGTTGGCGGCTCTGCTAGCCTCCGCGCCATGCCGAGCCCCTACAAAGCAGCATTTTTCGATTTCGGCGGGACACTCTACAGCTACCGGAACAAGGGATTGGGGCTGCGGGACGTTCTGACGGCTCTTGTGCAGGAACTCGGTGCCACGCCGGACGCAGGTAGCGTCCGCGATGCGTTCCGGGCGGCCAGTCGAGACGCCTACGCAGCGCACCTGCCTCGGGACTTCTACCTGCACCGCGATCTCTTCGAGGATACGTACCGCCGCTTCGCCGTCACGATCACCGGTGACGAGCCCGGGCCGGAGCTTCTGCGTTGGTGTCACGAGCAGCAGTGCGCCCGCGTCATCGCCAACTTCGAGTTGCGCGCGGATTGCCTCGAGACGCTCCGCGCGCTTCGGGCCGCTGGCCTTCACGTCGCCATCGTCTCGAACATCGACGACGACTACCTACACCCCATGATCGACCGGGCCGCCCTTCACGAGGTTCTGGATGCGTGGACCAGCTCGGAAGAGGCCGGTTCGTGTAAGCCGCACGATGCGATCTTCCGCACGGCGCTCGGCAAGGCGGGATGTGGACCGACGGAAGCGCTCTTCGTCGGAGATGCGCTCGAAGCCGACGTCGCCGGAGCAAATCCCCTCGGCATGACGAGCGTCTATCTCCGCGCGGATGGCCTGCCCGAGGCGCCGGCGGAGGGGCCCCAGCCCGCGCACACCGTGTCGGCGCTTTCGGAGATCCTCGGCCTAGTGAGCGTCGCGTCTAGTTGACGAGCCCGGGCAACGCAGGGAATCCTGTACGAGCGTGAACGAGTTCTTGAGCATCTGCCTCGGTGTGGGGCTGGCGGCCGCGTGCGGGTTCCGGGTCTTCGTGCCGTTTCTCGCTGTGAGCCTCGCGGCGCGCGGCGGCCTGGTCGCTCTCGCGCCCGACTTTCACTGGATCACGACCGATCCCGCGCTCGTCGCGTTCGGCGTGGCGACGACGCTCGAGCTCCTCGCCTATCAAATCCCGTGGGTCGACAACGTGCTGGACACGGTGGCCTCGCCGGCGGCGGTCGTGGCGGGTGTTCTTCTGAGTGCCTCGACGATCTCGGGCATGGATCCGAGTCTGCGATGGGGGTTGGCGCTCGTCGCAGGGGGCGGCATAGCCGGAATCTTCCAAGGGGCGACCGCGCTCGCGCGCGTCGGGTCGACGCTCGGAACCGGCGGCCTCGCGAATCCTCTGCTGGGTCTGTTCGAGTCCGGAACCGCGATCCTCATGGTGCTGGTTGCGTTGTTCCTACCGGTCGTCGCTCTCGTGGGCGTGATCGCCGGAACTGTCTTTGCCGTTCGTCGCCTGCTTGCACGGCGACGCGCCGTCGCGGCCTGACGCCGGGCTCCTCGCTACGACGTCGGGGCCCTCGACCGGTGTCATGAAGCTCGCGACGAGTTGCGCAAAAAGACGCCCGTCGTGCTGCACTTCGACGCGGCGGTGAGCGATTCGTCGCCCTTCGCGTGTCCGGTCGACGGCGAAAGTGATCGGTGTGTCGGCCGGGGCCGGCCGCAGGAAGTGCATGTGAAGCGAATGGGCAGGGCGGTCCGGGCACGTGCGGGCGGCGGCAAGAGTCGCCAAGCCGAAGGTCTCGCCCCCGAACACGTGACCGTCGTGGTTGTTGGGTGAGGCGACGAAGCGGTCGTCGTCTTCGGCTCTTAGCTGAAGGAAGTCGTCCAAGGCCCTCGATCGGAGCGCGCACATGCGCAGGAAGTAGCGCGCCTTCGGCACCAGTGTTCAGTCAGGAACGCGTTTCTTCATTCGTTGGACGCGGCTGACCGTGATGCGGCCGGTGCCGCCTCGTGAACGACCTTCGCCCATCGGAAAGGCGAGGCCATGATCGAGGCGTAGCCCTTCGGGAAGTTGGGCAGGTCGGCGATGCCGATGTCGGTCGGCGGTTCGCGGTCGGCCGGGAGCCAGCGCGTCCCGAACACGATGTCCCAGAAGATCAGGTTGCCGCCGTAGTTGTGGTTCGCCTCCTCGACGCTCGGAGAGTGATGCCACCGGTGTAGCTCGGCCATGCTGAACACCCAGTTGAGGGGACCGATGCGACACGGGATGTTCGCGTGCTGATAGACGCCGTGGATGGCTGAGAACAGGCCGACCAAGGCGATCACAGGCCCGTCGGCACCGAGAACCACGAGTGGAACCAGTTTCCCGGGCCCGACGGCGAGAATGTCGATCGGATGAAAGCGGAGGGCGTTGAACCAGTACAGTCGCGTCGCGCTGTGGTGTGGGGCGTGGAAGCGCCACAGCCACGGAACCTCATGCATGGTGCGATGGGCCGTGTACTCGACGAGTTCGCCGAGCAGGAGCGCGGGCACCAGTTGCACGAGGAGCGGCCATTGGTCGGGCCAGACCTGGGCTCCGTAGGTAGCAGAAAGCCAGGTGGCCACGCTGATCGCGACGACGATGAACAGCGGCTGCGCGATCCCGTTCACGACCGCGTTGGTCAGGCCCAGGGCGATGTCCGCCTTGAGATCGCCGGTATCATGGCGCCACTCGGGATGGAGGGGGACGAGGCGCTCGAGAACGCCAATGAAGGCGTAGGAGGCGAGGATGATCAGGCCCGCGACGAGATCGGGCTCCGCACCGCGGTTCATGAAGAAGATCCCGCTGCCGATCCCGACGGTGATCGCCAAGGGAAACGCGGTCCGGGCTACCAGCCGGCTGATGTTCTCTCGCACACGCGAAGTCTAGCGAATGGCCTCGGCTTCGCCACCGCGCCATTCGACCCACTTCAGGTCCAGCACGAAGATCGTGTACAGGATCGGGACCAACAGAAGTTCGATGAAAGTCGCGAGCGAGAGGCCGCCGATCTGCGCGTAACAAAGCGGCTGCCACAGCGGCCCGCCGTGGGAGGCGAGGCAAATCCGCGCGAGAACGCTTGCGCCGACCGTGATCATCACTGGGCACAAGCGTTCGAGCCCGGCGTCGAGAAGTGCTTGGCGGACCGGCGCGATCGAGATCGCCATGATGCCGGCGAGCTGCCGAAATCCCTGACGCTGTTGCGCGAGTTCTCCGGCGAGTTGGATCTTGTAGCCGGGCGGTAAGGAGTTCTGCAGCTCCGTGATCTGGTCGAGGACAACGCGCCGGGCTGCGGGTAGGCGATCGCGGCGATCGTGCGGAACTGTTCGCGACGCCGGGAGCGCTTCTCAGGATCGCTTTGGTGTTCTCGCACAGGGCGCGCAGCGTCTGAGTGTCGACCTCTTCGCCGATGGCGTTGAGGTCGGCATGGCCCGAGATCTGGAAGGCGGTCGGGTGGGCGACTGGATTCGTTTCGAGCTGGCGGATTTGGACGATGGCGTCCGGGACGCGTGCCGAGACCGCTTCTTGCAGGGGCCCCACCAAGGGAGGCGTGAACTTCTTGTCGAACACCTCGAGTAGGAGTTCTGCGTAGTTGTTCTGCGAAAGCTGTGGGGTGACCGCGCTCCAGAACCGAGGCCCGCCGCCGCCGACGAAGCTCGTAATGGATTTGAGAACCGGGGCTGCGTTTCCGTTCTCAGCGTTCTGCTTCCCGCAGCCCACCGCGATCTCGCGAACGATCTTCTCGACCTCGGTCGGAGCCGTGTTCGTCGCGGAAACCGGCGCGTCGCTGGGGGGAAGATGTCGACGTATGAGAGGTACTGCACGTCCTGCGGAAAGAACGCCGTCGGGAGCGTCTTCCCGATCTCGAGGTCGACGGCATTCTCGAGTGTCAAGATCGGAGCGCTCGGCTCGAGCTGCGCCCCGGCGATTGCCGGGACGGCGACCAACAGAAAGACCAAGGCCGGACGACACATCCTACACCACCTGCCCGGCGGCCAGATTGGCCCGCGGCCACGTAGAGTCCAAAGCCTCGCAAATCAACCACGCAGATGTTTCCGGGGGCTGCACCGCTGCCCTTTAATGGTTAGGGACAGTGTTCTTCCGGGGCGGTCTCTCGCGATGCCTTTGCCCCCATCTCAAGGAGATTCTGACGTGAGTGACGATCGTACACCCGTTCTGGTTGGCACCGGGCAACTCGTAGAGCGCAACGTAGATCCGAAGGAGGCGATCGAGCCCCTCCTTATGCTCGAACAGTGCGCGAAGGCAGCGGCCGCGGATGCCGGTGCCGGAGAAAACCTCTTGCGCTCGATCGACACCCTCGCGGTCCTGAACGTCGCCGGTTGGCAGGCCCGAAACCCGGCGCAGATCGTCGGCGAGAAGCTGGGCTCGAATCCCACCCATACCTTCACGAGCGAGATGGGTGGTCAGATCGGCGTCACGGCGACGAACCTCATCGCCGAGCGCATCACAAAGGGCGAGACCAAGATCTCCTACATCTGCGGTGCGAACAACATGCGCACGCTGATGAAGGCTGGCGGTCTCGGCATCGATCTGAACTGGACGGTTGGCGGCACTTCGGATCCCGAGATGATCGGTATTGCGAAGAACGGCAGCTCGGACCTCGAGGGCAAGTACGGCATGGTCATGCCGCCGGACATCTATCCGATGTTCGAGAACGCGATGCGAGCTTCGCGGGGCCTGGACCTCGAGACGCACAAGAAGTCGATGGGCGATCTCTTCACGAAGTTCACGGACGTCGCCGCCGCGAACCCGTATGCGTGGTTCCCGACGGCGCGCAGCTCCGAGGAGCTGACGACCGCCACGCCGACCAATCGCATGATCGCGTTCCCCTACACGAAGTACCTGAACGCCGTGCTCAATACGGACCAGGCGGCCGGCTATTTCCTGATGTCCGTCGAAGCGGCGAAGTCGCTCGGCATCTCGCCGGATCGTTGGCTGTACTGGTGGGGCGGAGCGAAGTCGCAGGAAGAGGCGTGGTATCCCACGTCGCGTCCCAACTTCGCTGAGTGTCCCGCAATGCTCGATACGCACACGGCGGCCCTCGGCAACGCGGGTGTAACCGTCAACGACATCGACCGTTTCGATTTCTACAGCTGCTTCCCTGTCGCGGTCGAGATGGCCCTCAAGAACCTGAACATCTCCGAGGACGACCCGCGTGGCTTCACAGTGACGGGCGGACTTCCCTACGGCGGCGGCCCGGCCAGCGGCTACACCTTGCACTCGGTCGCGACGATGGCGGATCGCCTCCGCGAGACGCCGGGTAAGAAGGGGTTGGTCACGGGGAATGGCTGGTACCTGACGAAGCACTCCGCGAGTGTCTGGTCGACGGAGCCGAAGCCCGGTGCCCTTCCGACCGCGCAGATGCCGGAGAAGCGCGCCTCGGCCGACGTGGCCACGACGCCTCTCGAAGTCGCCGAGGATTGCACCGGCGGCGGCACGATCGAGACGTACACCGCGGTCTACGATCGCGCAGGTGCTCCCGAGCGAGGGATCATCGCGGGTCGCAGCGACGACGGGCGACGGTTCGTAGCCAACACGCCCGGGGACAAGGATCTTCTTCTCGATCTCGTCTCGAAGGAGGGCGTCGGTCGCAAGGGCTCCCTTTCGGTCGACGGCGGGATGCAGATCTTCACGCCGAGTTGAGCGCGCGCGTGGCAGCGCAGTGACCGGCCTGCGCTGACGAGCAAACTGAATCGTAGTACAAGGGCCGCATGGCGTACCTAGCGCTTGCGGCCCTTTACTTTCTCGGAATCCACATCTTCGTGTCCGGCAGTCGCCTGCGCGACACGATCACGGCACGTACGGGAGAGCAGGGCTTCCTCGGCCTGTTTTCCTCGCTCTCGCTCGTCGGGATCGTCTGGGTCGGATGGGCTTACGCGGCCGCGCCGGCGATCACGCTCTGGGCTTCGCCGTTGTGGTTCCGGCCCCTCGCGTTGGTTCTCGTTCTGGTGGCCGGGATTCTGGTGGTGGTCGGCGTCACGACGCCCAGCCCGACCGCCACCGGGTTCGACTTCGTGTGGGATCAAGAGGAGCCGGCCACCGGGATTCTGCGGATCACCCGGCATCCGTTCCTAGTCGGCGTGGCACTGTGGGGCGCGACGCATCTGATCGCATCCGGGGATGCGGCCGGCACCACCCTCTTCGGAACCATGCTCCTGCTCGGACTGGTCGGCCCGGGCCTGATCGACCGGAAGCGGTCGCGCCGACTCGGTGCGCAGTGGGAGTCGGTCGCCGCGGTGACGTCGGTCGTGCCGTTCGCAGCGATCCTGCAGGGCCGCAATCGCTTCGTCGCATCCGAGATCGGCGTGTGGCGTCCAGCGGCGGCGTGCGCGGCCTACGCGATCCTGCTCGGCGCGCATGCCTGGCTGTTCGGCGTGAACCCGCTTTCGTTCTGAGCCGGAGCGCTTTGCGATGGGGCGCTACGTCGTCGCCAAGCCGAATTCGGTCAGGCGTTCTTCCAGGAGCGGGATCCGGTCGTGGCCCCAGAACGGTTCCCCGCGGACGACGAAGATCGGGACGCCGAAGATGTGATCCTCCTCGGCCTCTCTCGCCGCCGCCTCGAGCCGAGCGGGGCCGTCGCCGGTCATGAATTGCCGGTATCCGTCCGCGGAGCCACCGACCTCGGCGATCAGTACGGCGATCTCGTCTTCGACGTCGAGTTCGAGACGATGCTCGAAGAACCGCTTGAAGGCTTGCTCGCTGTAGGCGCGGAAGTAGCCTTCCTGTATCGCGTAGAAGCCGCCGATCAACGCGGGCGTCGTGTCGTAGATCTTCCGCGGCCCGCGGATCATGAAGCCACCGCGGCGGTTCGCCCAGCGACGGACGTCCATGTACGAGTAGCGCGCCTTCCACTCGGAGTTTTGGCTGCGCTCGCCCTTCCCCTTGATGCGAAGCTGGTACGGGAGCCAGCGAAGATCGACGGCGTACTTCTCCTCCAACGCAAAAGCCGGCTCGACCGCGATGTAGGCGTAAGGGCTCTTGTAGTCGATGTAGACCTTGACTTCTTCGCAGTCAGGCATGCGCTGGAGCCTAGCAGGAGGCGCCGCGTTCGCTTACCGGCCCGGCGGACGATGCTGGGCGTGCGGGCCGAACCGCGCGACGGCGTCGTTCTTCTCCACGATCTCAGCGCAGAGAGTGAGCACGGCTTCGTCGGACAGGCTGTCGGCCTGTTCGGAGTACGTCGGATCGCCGGCGAAGACAGCGGCGGCGCGCACCGCGTGGCGCGCTTCGTCGGGCGAGCGCGCATGACGAAGTCGTGCCAGGACCTCGGCCCGCGTGCCGTCTACGAGCGCGCGAATCCGCGTCGAAGCCTGGAACGCGACGAGGCCCCCGACGGTCATCCCGAGGACGGCCAGTCCGAGGAGCTGGCCGTTTGGCTCGTCCCCGCCGAACGCGAGGAGCAGGGCGAACGCGAGGAGTGGGAACCCCAGACCGGCCGTCCAGGCGAGGCCTGTGATCGCCGCGGCGAGGCCGGGGCTCATGCGGTCGCCTCCATTGCCTCCGAGGTATCATCCGTGCCCGGGCGAGCCATAGTCACGATTCGGCCTTCGACCGAGAACGGTGGGACGCTCGTTCGACTTTGCAGCGGCTCCTGACGTCGGGGTTAAAAGGGAGGCACCAGACCCGAATGAAAGTGGATCCCGCTACGATTCTCGAGTTCCTGAAAGGGTCCGATTCGAGCTTCTGACATTCCATGCTGTTGGAGAACCAGTATCGATCGGGTCGGCGAATCGATAGAGTAGCTGCCCCGTGCCGACTCCAAGCGCCGCAACCGCCCGAGCCTTGCCGCGCCTGACTGTGGCGGCGCTTCGTGCGGAGTTGCGCCCGTTGCTGACGCTGGCCGGGCCGGTGATTGTCTCCGAGCTCGGCTGGATGGCGATGGGGCTCGTCGACACCGCGATGGTCGGTCGCGTGAGCCCCGAGGCGATCGGCGCGGTCTCCGTCGGCTCCCACACCTACTTCGTTGCCGCGATGTTCGGGATGGGAATCCTGCTCGGCCTCGACCCGCTCGTGTCCCAGGCTTGGGGCGCCGGGCGGAAGGGGGAGGCCCATCGGGGCCTTGTCCAGGGCGTGTATCTGAGCGTCGCGGTGGGTGTGGCCCTGATGATCTTGTTGTGGGAGGGCAACCGGCACCTCGCGCTCCTCGGGATCGACGCGGCGGTCTTGCCCGATGCGATGGCCTACATGGAGGTCGTTACGTGGGGCCTCGTGCCTCTTCTGCTGTTCGCGGCGGTGCGGCGGTACCTGCAGGGCATGGGCATCGTGCGTCCGGTCATGGGAGTCGTGCTGGTCGCGAACGTCGTGAACGCGTTTGCGAACTGGGTGCTGATCTTCGGTCACCTCGGTTCGCCGGCGATGGGTGCGGTGGGCTCGGCCTGGGCGACGACGATTTCGCGGTTCTTCATGGTGGCGGTGCTCGCGGGATTTACCTACGTCCACGCGCGTCGGAGCGGATCGGGACTCGTGCACGTCTCGTGGCGTCCCGACTTGAGGATCCTGCGGTACATCGTGACCCTGGGTATCCCCGCGGCGCTGCAACTCACGCTCGAAGGCGGAGTGTTCACCGCGGCCACGCTCCTCGCCGCTCGCCTGGATCCGGTCGCGCTCGCCGCGCATCAGATTGCCCTCGGCGCCGCGGCCTTCGCGTTCATGGTCCCACTCGCGGTCTCCTCGGCCGGGGCCGTGCGCGTTGGGCAATCCCTTGGGGCGTCTGATCCGGACGGGGCCGGGGTGGCGGGGTGGTCGGCGTTGCTCGCCGGCGGGGCGTTCATGTCGCTCTCCGCCATCGCGTTCCTCGTTGTGCCGCGATCGATCATGGCTGTGTTCACTAATGAGTCCGCCGTGATTGCCGTCGGTGTGGGCCTGCTGCGGATCGCGGCCGCATTCCAACTCTTCGACGGTGTTCAGATCGTCGCGACCGGCGTTCTGCGCGGTTCGGGCGATACGCGCACGTCCATGCTCACGTCCGTGGTCGCCTACTGGGTGATCGGCCTGCCACTCGCATGGGTTCTCTGCTTCACTCTGGATTTCGGCGTCGACGGGCTGTGGATGGGGCTGACAAGCGGTCTCGTCTTCGCCGCCTTTGCGCTCGTGACGGCCTGGACGCGTCGCACGCGCAGGCTGCCCGAACTCGCCGGGGTCTGATCCCTCGTCGGGGCGGCGCGCGGCGTGGTAGGCTCGGCGGCGGCAAGGAGGAATATGTGACCACTTCGAGTGACAAGGTCGCGTCCGTCGTCGTGACGGGGGCGTCCACGGGAATCGGACGTGCGACGGTGACCCGGCTCGATGGGGAGGGCTTCCGTGTGTTCGCCGGGGTTCGCAAGGTCGCCGATGGTGAGGCGCTGCGCGAGAGCGCCTCGTCGCGGCTGACCCCCCTCCTGGTCGACGTGACGGACGCGAGCAGCATCGGCTCGGCGGCGGAGCACGTCTCGGAGCAGGTCGGAGCCGGCGGGCTCGCGGGTCTCGTCAACAACGCCGGGGTTGGAGTGGGCGGCGTCCTCGAGTTTCTCGACATCGAGCAGTTCCGCGATCAGCTCGAGGTGAACCTAGTCGGCCCCGTCGCGGTCACAAAGGCGTTCTTGCCGGCGATTCGGCGAGGTCGCGGCCGCATCGTCAACATCAGCTCGGACAGCGGCTTCCTGTCGACACCCTTCGCGGGTGCGTACTGCGCGTCGAAGTTCGGGCTCGAAGCCGTGAGCGACGCGCTTCGTCGGGAGCTGCGGCCCTGGAATATTCCGGTCGTCATCGTGGAGCCCGGTGTCATCGCCACGCCGATCTGGGACAAGGTCCGCCTCGACGCGAAGGGGTTGCGCGCCGGGCTGCCGGACGAAGCGGTTGGGTTGTACGGAGCGATGCTCGACAAAGTCGAGTCCTTCGTCGAGCAACAAGTGTCGGCCGCGATTCCGCCCGACGCCGTCGCCGACGCGGTGCACAGAGGACTCACTGCTCGCCGGCCGAAGCTGCGGTACCCGGTCGGGAACGATGCGAAGATGATGCGCTGGGTGACGCGGCTCCTGCCCGCGCGTGCGGTGGATGGGCTCGTCGCAGGAATGATCTCGCGCGCGTGAAGCGAACGCGCGACGCGTTGCGGGGAAGGTTTTCGAACGTCGTCTTTGCGGCGCTTCTTTGCCTGGCGCTGCCGTGCTCGGCGACGGGAGCACGGGCCGCGATGCCGTCCGACCAAGTCGTCTTTCTGCTCGAGTACATCGGCTCCGACTACGCGCTCGCCGTGGAGGGAGGCCGTGTGGTGAACGCGTTCGAGTACGCCGAGATGCTCGATTTCACGAAGGTCGTGGCCGAGGAGTACGCCGCCGTCAGGCCGGGTGGTGAGGGAGAGCTGCCGCTTCGCCTCACGCAGCTCGGGGAGCTGGTTCGGAGGAAGTCGCCGGCTCACGAGGTGCGAGCGCTCGTCGGTGCGGTCGTGCCGATGCTCGCGGAGGCGCTCGGCGTTTCTTCCTGGCCGGACCGCACGCCGGACGTTGCGCGTGGGCGCGCTCTCTACGCAGGCGACTGTGGCCCGTGTCATGGCAGCGCTGGTCGCGGCGACGGCTGGGCGGCGCCGGGGCTCGATCCGCCGCCGACGTCGTTCCATGAGCCGCGGATGGAGGGGGTCTCTCCCCACCAGATTTCAGGCGCGATCCGGTACGGTATCCCGGGAACGGCGATGCCGTCTTACGGGCACGCACGGGGCGTGGATGAGATCTGGGACCTCGCGTTCTTCGTCGCTTCTCTCGGTCGAGCGGGCAGTGTCGTCCGACCGGCCGACGGGGGAAACGCAGGGGAGGCGCCTGCGGCGGAGTCGGCCGGGATCAACCTCGCGGGCGCACGGGACCTCGAGCGTGCGTTCACCTCGGTTGCCGAGCGGGTCTTTCCCTCGGTCGTCGGTGTCACCGCGCTCGCCGCGGACGACGCGGGCTCGGCGCCGGATGTGGGGCGACCGACGAAGTCAGGTGGTTGGTCCCGGGCGCGCGGCGTACGTGCGCGGAATCCCGGCTTCGCTCCGGTCGGCGCGGGCAGTGGTTTCTTCGTCGCGAACGACGGTACCCTTCTGACCGATCTCCACTTCCTGGTGGATCCGGCGACCGGTCGGCCGGCAGAACGCATTGAAGTCGAATTCGGTGATGACCGCCGGGGGCTCGCGCGCGTGCTCGGCGTCGAGCCGATGATCAATCTGGCCGTCCTGAAGGTCGGTCTGCCGATCGAGACGCCGGTCGCGCCGGTCGGGGACAGTGCGGGGGCGCGTGTCGGGCAATGGGTCATCGCCCTCGGTGATCCTCCCGGAGTGGAGCGTACGTTTGTCGCCGGCTCGCTCTCCGCGACCCCCCGGCGCGAGTGCTACCAGGAGGAACCCGCGGAGACGCTGTTCCAGACGTCGATCTGGATTGAGGCGGGCGGCTTCGGTGGTCCGGTCGTCGATCTTGCGGGAAGAGTGATCGGGGTCGCACAGCCGAAGCCCGGCGTGGAACCCCAGGCCGGGATGCCGAGTGCGCTTCGCGTTCTGCCGATCGAGCTCGCGCTCACGATCTACGAGGCGCTCGCGACCGAAGCGAGCGAGATCTCCCCGTGGCTCGGCTTTGCCATCCTGGAGCTGAGCCGCGACTTGCGCCGCCGGATCACGAAGGCGCCGCGTACGGGTGTGTACATCGACGACGTCTTCGATCCGAGCCCCGCCTCGCGCGCCGGAATCCGGGCGGGCGACGTCCTGACGTCGATGAACGGCAACCGGTTGCTCAGCGTCGCCGATTTCCAGCGCTGGCTGTACCTCTCGGGCGTTGGCGCGACCGTCACGCTCGAGCTCTACCGCGACGGGCGCCTCATCGAGAAGCAGGTGCCGATTGAACAACGCCCCGCGCACCTGGTGCCGTAGGGGCCTTCCCCCAGAATGTGATACCTCTGTCCGGCAGGCGCAGATGCAACTCCGCGACGGTACCTTCGGGCAAAAGGCCCTTTTCGCGCTCCTGGTCGGGATCTACGCCGTAGGTGTCGCCCTCGCAGTAGCGGACAAGTTCGAGCGGGTTGGTGCGCCTACGCCGGGATGGCGGATGGACGGAGCGACCGTGTCGCCGACCACACCGGAAGCATCGGGGGCGGGCCTGCGCGGTGGGGGGCGCCTCGTTGCGATCAACGGCGCGTCGGCCGCCAGGATCAACGAGCCCGGCGTCGTCCGGGAGATGCTCGGCGAGACGAACACGCTCGACTTCGTCCGGCCTGGCGGGGCGCCGGCGGCCGTGACGATCTCAGTCGATCGTTGGAGCTGGCGCGGTGTCGCGTTCACCGAGGGCGGCACCGACCTCATCGCCCTGCTGTTCATGGTGCTCGGGCTCACGACTTTCGCTCTGCGGCCCTACGAGCCCGAGAGCTGGGCGCTTTTGGTCGTATCTTCCGTTGCGGGAGGCCTGCTCACCACGCAGCTCATCCCGGGGTTGGAAGACGACGCGCTGCAGTACCTTTATGCCGCGACGGTGCTCGGCATCGCCGACGCGGCGCCGATCCACGTGGCGCTGGCGTTCCCCGTCGTTCATTCGATCCTACGCGAACGCGTGGCGGTCTTGTGGGGGCTCTACGGCTTTGCCACGGCGAAGGTCGTCTTCGGGTGGGCCGCCTGGTTCGCGCAAGATCCGGAGTTGATGGGCCTGTCGAGCGGTCTCGGTACGTTTCTCTTCCTGGGTGCCACCGGGTTCTGGATCGTTCGGAGCGCCGCCCTTGCCCTAAAGGGCGACGCCGCTGTGGCCCAGCGTGCGCGCATCTGCCTCTTGGGTGCGTTTTCCGGTCTCGCGCCGGTTGGTCTCTTCGGGCTCGGTCGCGACGTCTTCGATGGCGCGACGTTCGATAGCCGATACGCCTACTGGGCCCTCGGGTTCCTACTGGTCGCTCTCTCTCGCATCACGTTGCGCCACGAGATCATGAACGCGCGGACTGCTGTTCAGCAGGCGGTGCTCTACACGTTTGCGGTCGTCGCGCTGACCACTGTTGGCGTGGTCCTCATGGCGGGCAACCCGTTGCTGGTCGTCGGGCTGATGTTTCCGGTGCTCTACTTCTGGCCGCGCTTCGACGCGTACCTCCGGGCGCGCCTCTATCCGAAGCGGGCACGTTTCCCGGAGATCATCCGAGAGATCGGCGGCGAGATCGAGGGTTCGACCACCATCGAAGAGGTGCTCGACATCCTCGCGCAGGCGCCCAAGCGTCTCTGTGACGCCGAGGGGGGTGTCGTCATGATCTTCCCCGGTGCGCCACTCGCCCCGGCCGGTGTTCTGCGCACCAACGGTGTCGCGGTCTCCGCGGACATGGCCTCCTTCGAGCACGAGCCGCTGATCGAGCTTTTGAAGGCCACCAGGCGGGAGGTCGCGCGAGATCGCATCGCAGTCGAGCCGCAGTACGCGAGTTTGCAAGGCGAATGCCATGCCGGCTTCGACCTTCTGGGGGTCGATGTGCTCCTGCCGATCTATCACCATCAGCGCGTGATCGGCGCGTTGGGGCCCGGCCCCCGGGTCCGCGGCGACGTCTACGAAGCGCCGGAGATCGACGCGCTGTTCTCCGTGACGCAGCAAGCCTCGCAGGCGATGCTGCGCGTGCAGGCGACGGAGATGCTTCACGCGCGCGAGATGGAGTTCGCGGACCTGAAACGCTTCTTCCCGCCGCAGATCATCGATCAGGTGATGGCGCGCGGCGGTGCCGCGGAACTTCGCAGTCAGCGCAAGATCGTAACCGTGTTCTTTGCCGACCTGCGGGGCTTCACGTCGTTCTCCGACAGAGTCGAGCCCGAAGAAGTGATGGCCACCTTGAGCCAGTTTCACGAGGCGATGGGCCGACGTATCGCGGAGTTCGCCGGCACCGTCGAGCGATTCACCGGGGATGGCATCATGGTCTTCTTCAACGATCCGGTGGACCAGCCCGACCACGCGCAGCGCGCGGTGAGCATGGCTCTCGGCATCGAAGAGGATGTGGGGCGCTTGCGCGAAGAATGGACGAGGAAGGGATACGAGATCGACGTCGGCATGGGGATTCATACCGGCTACGCGACGTGCGGTTTCATCGGTTACGAAGGCCGCCGTGACTACGGCGTGATCGGCAACGTGACGAATCTGGCGGCGCGGCTGAGTGATGCGGCCGGCCCCGGGGAGATACTCATCACCGCGGGCGTTCGGAATGAGCTTTCAGGCGGTCACGGCCTGGAGCCTGCTGGGGAACTCTCGTTGAAGGGCTTCCATCAGTCGCAGCTCGCGTTCCGCCTTTTGCCGGGCGACCCCGCCGTCACGCGGTCTTGAATCGCCGCTCCGTCCGGCGCGTCCCGTGTTCCAGCTGTGGGGGCCCGCCGCCCGAGGACGGTTGCGCGAACTGCGGCGGAACGGGTCTGCTCTGGATTGGCGTCGGGACGGGAACCTTGTCGGACCGGGGATTGCGTCGGCTCGATGGCGGGTCCGGCGAGGCTCAGCCGGTGGGCGTCGGTGGGCCGCTGGGCTGCGGTGCGAGCAGCTTCGTGCGCTCGAGGAATCGCAGAGCGGCCGCCCGGATCTGTTCGAGCTCGCTGGGCTCGAACCAGCCGTGGGCGGCGCCGTGAATCGTTAACAAGTCGACTCGGTCGCCGGCCGCCTCGAGCGCCCGGGCTAGTCGTTTCGATTGGTCGTACGGGACGACGGCGTCCGCGTCTCCATGGATGATGAGGATGGGCGGGGCACCGGAGTGGACGTAGGTGAGCGGCGACAGGCGCCGTGCGCGAGAGACGCTACCGTTTGGGATCCACTGTGAAGTGAACGGGCGAGCGTTGGGCCCCACCAAGAGGTCGGCGACGTCACTCACCCCGTAGAAGTCCATCACGCCCCGAATCGTTGGGCGTGGTTCGCCGAGATCCTTCGGTGGGAAGAAGATGCCGCTTGTCTCGGTGAGTCCGACGAGTAGGGCCAGGTGCCCGCCGGCCGACACGCCGGCGAGCCCTACGCGGGTTGGATCGAGGCCGTGGTCACGGCCCTCCCGGCCGATCCAGGCGAGGGCTCGGAACGCATCTTCAATCGCTGCGGGCTCCGGGGCCTTCGGGGCCAGTCGGTAGTCGGCCGTGACCAGGGTCAGGCCCCGGCGCACGTATGGCAACATGCTGGGCCAGACTTTGTTCCATTCGCGACTGCGCCCGCGCATCCGGGCGTCGTCTTCGGGGACGGCGTCCCGCCTCCCTCCCGAGACCCAACCGCCGCCGTGGTAGAAGAGGAGAACCGGTTGTGGCTCGTCGCCTGCGTCGCTGCGTCGGTAGACGTCGAGGTGCAGGGCTTCACCTTCGACCGTTGCGTATGCGATGTCGCGCAGGACGGTGATGCCGGCCATCGGGTCCGGCGTCACGGTGGGTGCGGCGGACGCCGAGGGGTCGGTCGTCGCCCGTGCGTCGCCGGTGAGCGCGAGCGCCGCGAGCACGAGTGCGATGAGGGGCGCGCGCTGGGTTCTCTTCGTATTCGTCACCGGCTGGGGACGCGCGTCAGAGGGGCGGTCCGAGTCGGATCCGACGTCGTAGCGAGTCCGCCTTCACCGGGTCGAGCATCTCGAGCGTCTCGAGCTGAATCGCGGCGTCGTTCGTTCGACCCATGCGCGCGTAAGTTGTTCCGAGGTTGTAGTGCGTGTTGGCGTCGTCGCCGTTCAGCAGAAGCGCCTTTCGGTACGCTTCGACGGCTTCGGGATACAGCTGCTGGACCGTGTAGGTGTTGCCGAGGTTCGTGTACGCGTCGGCCGACTCCGGGTTGATCCGAAGGGCTTCTTTGAAGGTCATGGCGGCCTTCGGGTATTGCTCGACCGCGTAGTACGCGAGCCCGAGGCTGATCCATGCTTTCACGTAGCCGGGGTCGATCGCGGTCACGCGAGTGAGGACCTTGATCGCTTTGTTGGGCTGACCGATTTCGGTGAGCACGATACCGAGGTTGTTGTACGACTTGCGATGCGTCGGGTCGGTCTTTATCGCGTTCTCGAACGCCTTCGCAGCGCGGTCGTAGTCCCGCGTGCGGTAGAACTCGTTGCCGACGTTGTACCAGGCCTCGACCAGGTCCGGCTGGAGTTGGAGCACCTTGCGGTACTCCGCGATCGCTTCGTGGTGCCGGCCCGCGTACGAGTGGGATTCGGCCGCCAAGAAGTGCGTTTCGACCGGGTCAGGGCCGCTGTCGACCTCGGGCGGAGGCTTCTTGGCCGAGCAGCCGGCGACGGCCAGCGAGGCTGTCAGGAAGAAGGCTAGGAAGGCCCATCCGCGCCGCCGTGGGCGACGTGGCTCGTAGGAGCGCGTGCGAATACCGATCACCGTCCGGACATCTTACGGTCCGAGGCTGGATTGTCGAGTGTCGGCGGTAGTTTCCGGCTTCCCATGATCGGCGATTCCGTCCCGCTCGACTTCGCTCGGCCGGGCCCCGATACTGGCGGGTGCCGGCCCTGGGCCCTGGCCGGCATTCGGAGGACATTGCGAATGACTACGGTGGAACTGTTGGCAAAAGCTCGCGAATCGGGTCAGGAGAAGGCCAAGGGGGGCGCGGAGAGCGCTGCCGCGAAGCCCGACGTGCCGCCGACGGGCACGGCGGACGGCGGCGAGGTCGATCTTTCGGCGCCCGAGTTCTACCTGAACCGCGAGCTCACCTGGCTCTCGTTCTGTTCAAGGGTGTTGCACGAGGCAGAGGATGAGCGGAATCCGCCGCTCGAGCGCCTGAAGTTCCTCGCGATCGTGAGCTCGAACCTCGACGAGTTCTACATGAAGCGCATCGGTGGGTTGAAGCAGCAGGTCGCCGCCGGAGTTCGCCGGACGACGGTCGATGGCCTGAATCCGGCGGAGCAGATCGATGCCTGTCAAAGCGTCGTTCGCGCGATCGACCGACGACGTTCGAAGATCCTCGTCGAGCTGCGCCGAGTTCTGCGCGACCACGGAATCCGCCTCACGTCGATCGACAAGCTCAGCGATAAGGAGCGCTCGGTCCTCCGCGAGCACTACCTCCGCGAGATCTACCCGCTCGTGACGCCGCAGGCGATGGACCCGGCGCACCCGTTTCCGTTTGTGTCGAACCTGTCGCTGAATCTCCTCGTGACTCTGCGCTACCAAAAGGAGCCGCTGCACTCCCTGGCGCGGGTAAAGGTCCCGGTCGGGGCGGGTATCCCGCGCATGTTGCGGGTCGGGGGGCTGGACGTTTTCGTTCCGCTCGAGGACGTGATCGCGGACAATCTCGATCTCCTCTTCCCGGGGATGGAGGCCGAGCAATCGGAGCTCTTCCGCGTCACCCGAAACGCGAACACCGAGCGCGACGAAGAAGAGGCCGACGACCTCCTCGCCCTGATCGAATCCGAGCTGCGGGATCGGAAGTTCGCACCGGTCGTCCGGATGCAGGTGGGCGAGGGGATGTCGCCCCAGCATACGAGCATGCTGGCGAACGAGCTGGGCCTGGATCTTTCGGACGTCAGCGAGGGGAAGGGCCGGCTCGGCGTGGCCGATATGTTCGAGATCGCACGGCTCGACCGCCCGGAGTTGCGCGATCCTCCGCACCATCCGATCGATCATCCCGAGCTCACGCGCGATCGGAACATCTTCCACGTCATCCGTGATGCCGGGTCGATCCTCCTGCAGCACCCGTACGAGTCGTTCACGTCGTCCGTCGAGCGGTTTCTCTACGAGGCCGCGCACGACCCGAAGGTTCGCGCGATCAAGATGACCCTCTATCGCACCTCGGCCGAGACGCGCGTGATCGATCATTTGATCGAAGCGGCTCGCAACGGGAAGCAGGTCGCGGTGGTCGTGGAGCTGAAGGCTCGGTTCGACGAGTCCTCCAACATCCAGTGGGCCAGTCGCATGGAGGAGTTCGGAATTCACGTCACGTACGGCGTGGTTGGACTCAAGACGCACTGCAAGACGATCCTCGTCGTTCGCCAGGACTACACCGGGCTGCGCCGATACGCGCACATCGGCACGGGCAACTATCACTCCGGGACGGCGCGCATGTACGCCGACCTCGGTCTGCTCACCTGCGACGAGTCCATCGGCGAGGATCTGACCGAGCTCTTCAACTACCTCACCACCGGCTACAAGCCGCGACGTCGCTACAAGCGCTTGCTACTCGCCCCAACGACCCTGAAGCAGGGCCTCATCTCCCGGATCGAGAAGGAGGTCGAGCATCACCGCGCCGGACGCAAAGCCGGGGTCCAGATGAAGATGAACGCTCTGGAGGACGCAGACGTCACGCGGGCGCTTTACGACGCAGCCCACGCCGGGGTGAAGATCGATCTAATCGTCCGTGACACGTGTCGCCTGCGACCCGGGATTCCCGGGGTGACCGAGAACGTCCGCGTCGTGAGCATCGTCGGACGCTTCCTCGAGCACACCCGCATCGTGCACTTCGAGGGAGGTGGCGAGCCCGAATACTGGATCGGCTCGGCCGACTGCATGCAGCGCAATCTAGAAAGTCGCGTCGAGGTCTTGTGTCCGGTGGACGATCCTCGACATCGCGAAGAGATCCAGTCGATCCTCGATCTGCAGCTGGCCGACCAGCGCAGCGGTTGGGTGATGGACGCAAACGGAAGCTACACCCAGCGCCAGCCGAAGAAAGATCGGAACGAGCCCGGCTCGCAGGACGTTCTGATCGAGCGTGCGGAGAAGCGGTTGCGCTCGGCGACCCGGTTGCGCAAACGAAAGCCCAAGGGCATCGCCCGCCGGACCTTTAGTCCGTCCTGACGCTGCCGATCCCGCCTTTTTGGCCCCTTCCTCTCGAATGTGAGGCCCCGCTCTCGTATCAGGGGGAGATCGTACCGCGCTCCGGCGCGGCCTCATTCAACTGAGAAGAGACATGCTTGGTCAGCTGCTTTCGCCCGAAATCGAAGAGTACCTGACGCGCCGCGACTTCGCGGGGTTGCGTGAGGCACTGTCTCGTCTCGAGACGCCGGAGATCGCAGACATCGTCGGAGAGCTTCCCGCGGAGCAGCAGGCGCTCGTCTTCCGGATCCTGCCCCGAGAGCTGGCCACGGAAACGTTCGAGTACCTGGAGCAGGAGCCGCAGAAGGAGCTCGTGGAGCGGCTCGCCCAGGAGCAAGTCACCGCGATCCTGAACGACATGTCTCCCGACGATCGTACCGCGCTTCTCGAGGAGCTCCCGGCGACCGTCACGCGGCGGCTTCTGAACAATCTGACGACCGAAGAGCGGAAGATCGCTTCCTGGCTGCTCGGCTATCCGGAGGATTCGATCGGTCGTCTCATGACGCCCGACTACGTCTCGATCGAACCGCATTGGTCAGTCGAACAAGTTCTCGAGCACATCCGCCGTTTCGGTCAGGACAAGGAGACCCTGAACGTCATCTTCGTGACCGACGACAACGGTCATCTGGTCGACGATCTGCGGATTCGCGAGCTGCTCCTCGCCCAGAAAGATACGAAGATCAGTGACCTGACGGACAGCTCGTTCGTGGCGCTGAAGGCGACTGACGATCAGGAGACAGCGATCGAGCTCTTCCGGGAGTACGATCGGATTGCTCTCCCCGTGACCGATACCGAGGGCAACCTGATCGGCATCGTGACCGTCGATGACGTTCTCGACGTGGCGGAGGAAGAGGCGACCGAGGACATCCAGAAGATGGGTGGTTCGGAGCCTCTCGACGATCGCTACCTGGATGTGCCGGTCTGGGGTCTCATCCAGAAGCGTGGTCGTTGGCTGGTCCTGCTCTTCCTCGGGGAGATGCTGACCGCTTCCGCGATCGCCGCTTACGAGGCGCAGCTGGCGCAGGCGGTCGTGCTGGCGCTGTTCATCCCGCTCATCATCTCGAGCGGTGGGAACAGCGGCTCGCAGACCGCCACGTTCGTCATCCGGGCCATGGCGCTCGGTGAGGTGGAGCTGCGCGATTGGAAGCGAGTGTTTTGGCGGGAGCTTCAGTCGGGGCTCGCGCTCGGTAGCCTGCTGGGCACAATTGGCCTCGCCCGGATCTTCTTGTGGCAGCAGATCTTCGGGTCGTACGGCGAGCATTGGTTTCCGCTCGGCATGACGATCGGAATTGCGCTGGTCGGGGTGGTGCTGACCGGCACGTTGTCGGGCTCGATGCTGCCATTCCTCCTGCGCTGGCTCGGTCAGGATCCTGCGGCTTCTTCGACGCCTTTCGTCGCCACGCTGGTCGATGTGACCGGCATCCTGATCTACTTCACCGTGGCGTCGTTTCTGTTGGCGGGCACGTTGCTCTAAGTTCGTTCCCATGACGAAGGGAATGCAGACTTTGGCGTCTCTTGCGCTCGCGGTTGCTCTGACTGGTTGTCCCGGCAATGCGGCGGAGGAGATGCTCGACACGGCGCAGCTCGAGGAGGTTCAGGACAACCCCAAGAACGCGCGCAAGATCTACAGCGACATCATCCAGCGGTATCCGGATTCGCCGCAGGCCGACACGGCTCGCGCCCGGCTCGCCGCTCTCGAGGAATGAGCGTCCGCGCGATCGCCGGCGCGCTGGTCGGTTTGGCGCTGGCCGCCCCTGCTCTCGCGGCCGGCCGCGCGCGGACCGAGCCCTTCCTGGTCTCGACGACACCGTACGAGCTGAACGACGACACGAGGCCGGTCGCCCGTGACGTGAAGCGACAGGAAGATGGGGCGGCGCGCGTGAGCGTCGCAGGGGTTCGTGTGCCCGAGGGGGCCGAGCTGGAGGCGTGGTTCGCCCTCCCCGGCGAGTCCCGGGGGACCTGGCGCGTCACGTTGTCCGCTTCGTCGGAGTCCGAGACGGTCGAGAGCGTTCAGATTGTCGAGGAGTCCGCGCGAAGCGGCTGGCGACGTGTGGGGATGGGCGTCGCTTCGCTCGAGCAGGAAGAGGTCCGGGTGGAACTTCGAGCCGACCCGGTGGCTGGGGCGGTGGGGCGGCCGGTCTTGGGCGCACCGCGCTTCGTGGTGCGGCGGCCCGAGGTGAAGGTGCCTCGGAACGTCATCGTCGTCTCCCTCGACACGCTGCGCGCGGACCGCATGTCGTCGTACGGCGCGCAGCGAGAGACGAGCCCGCAGATGGATGCGCTCGCAGCTGCAGGCGTGCGCTTCGAGACGGCGCTCGCTCCTGCCAGTTCGACGCCGCCGTCCCACATGTCGATGCTCACCGGCACGAGTCCCTGCCGGCACGGCGTCTGGGGCGTGCACCTCGAAGACACCATGTCCGACGAGATCGACACTCTGGCCGAGATCCTCGGGCGGGACGGTTACGCGACGGCCGCCATCACCGAGAACGCGTACATGTCTCCGCCGTACGGCTTTGCTCGTGGGTTCGATTCGTACGTCGAGTTGAAGCAGATGGTCGCCGACCGCAACTCGCCGTCGCCGGGCGTCATCACGCCGACGGGATACGGCCCAAAGACGTTCCGGGCCGCGGGGGAGTGGCTGCGCGACAACGCTGCGCGTCAGTTCTTCCTGTTCGTGCACACCTATCAGGTGCACGGCCCACGCCGGCCATCCGGCGCATATGCAAAGCTCTTTGCGGAAACGCCCGAGACCGGTGTGCGGAACCCGGGATATGATCCAGACTTTCACGACCTTCGGCGGTACGACCAACTGGTGCGCCAACTCGACGATCTGGTCGGAGGGTTGGCGCAGCAGATCATGGCGCTCGGTTTGGCCGACGAGACGCTCCTCGTGCTGACGTCGGACCACGGGGAGGCGTTCTTCGAGCACGGGGACCACGGCCACGGCTGGTCGGTCTACGGTGAGGTTCTCCGCGTCCCGTTGATCTTCTGGGCGCCGGGTCTCGCGTCCCCCGGGGTGGTTCAGGAGCCGACGGGCCTCGTTGACCTCGTGCCGACGGTGCTCGACCTGGTCGGCCTTCCCGTGCCCACGGGGCTCGACGGCAAGAGCCGCGCCGCCTCCGTGCGAAATTCCGGTACTGCGTCGGCGGCTTCCCAGACGTATTACGCCGAGACGGCGCCCGGGAACGTGCGCGCGGTCCGCACCGCGCGGTTCAAGATCATTCGCGGCGAGGATTCGAGCGACGAGACCCTCTTCGATCTGCGCACGGACGGTTCCGAGAGCGCCCCGATCGCCCTCGGCGCGAGTGCGCTGCCCGCGAACCTTCAGGCCGACGCCGCTGAGATCGAGAGCTTGCGGACGGAGCTCGACCTGTTCGCGGCACAGTGCCGGGACCAGAGGGCTGCCGCGGCCGCGCGGCGGGGCACCGCCGCCGAGCTCGATCCGGTCCGTCACGAGAAACTCAAAGCGCTAGGCTATGTCGAGTGAGTTTGCTAGCGAAGACCTAGCAGGGCCGAATGGTTCAGCGATTCACTGGCAAGGAGCAACGGATGACCAACCCGACCCGATCAACTGCGTGTTTCTTGGTGGCTTTGTTTCTCTCGGCTGCCGCTGTCGACTCCGTCGCGCTTGCCGACGACGATGAGGCGTGGAAGAAGCTTCCGCCCGGCCCGATCCGCGATCGGATCGAGTTGATGGAGAAGATCGGCGCCGACGCCAAGGCGATCAACGATGCGATCAAAGCCGGCACGCCGGCCGAGGCGGCTGCGCCGGCCGACAACATCGTTTCTCTGATGCCGAAGTTCGATGCGCTCTTCCCCGAGGGCAGCACGGCGGAAGAGTCGCGGGCCAAGAAGAACATCTGGGCCGCCTGGGACGAGTTCGAAGCGTTTTCGAGCTATCTGAAAGACGCTGCGAGCGAGGTAGCCACCGCAGCGCGCGATGGCGGCGACGTGAAGGCGGCGAGCCGCAAGATGTTCAAGAGCTGCAAGTCCTGCCACAAGAAGTTCCGTCTTCCGAAAGACGACGAGTAGGTCGTTCTCAGGCGGGGGCCGGACTCGGTTCGGGTTTCCCTCCCCCGCTAGGTGTCGCGGAGTCGCCGCGCCGCGTGCACTTTTTGAGGGCCTCGATCAACGCGGGTACGGCGAGTGGCTTGTTTAGGAAGTCGTCCATCCCGGCTGCCATGCAGGCGGCCCGTTCCTCTTCGAGGACGTTCGCGGTGAGCGCGATCACGCGAGGGCGCAGCTCGGCCGGCGATTGTGCGCAGAGCTGCCGCGTTGCCTCCACGCCGTCGAGTTCGGGCATCTGGAGATCCATCAGCACGACGTCGAACGTCTGCGCTTCGATCGCGGCCAGCGCGAGTGCTCCGTTCTCGGCAACCTCGGCGGCGTAGCCGAGGCGTTCGAGGATCTTCAGCGCCACCTTCTGGTTCACGCGGTTGTCTTCCGCCAGGAGAATACGCAGCGGGTGCTTCTCGCCCATGTCGGCAGGGAGGTTCGCGCCCGTCTTCTTCTTGCGCGTCTTCTCGCCGAAGATACCGCAGAGGACCGTCGCCAGCTGTCGGGCCTTGGCCGGCTTAGAGAGCGCCGCGGCGAAGTGGGCGCGGCTTTCGGTGTCGCCCGACTCTTCGAGAATCGCACCGGAGGAGCTCAGAAGGACCAGCGGCAACTTCGCCCGGCTCTTCATCGCGTGGATCTTTCGTGCCAGCTCGGCGCCGTCCATCCCGGGCATCAGCATGTCGAGGATGGCGACGTCGTACTCGGCTGGCGTCAGCAGCTTCTGCATCGCCTCGGGGCCGCTTTTGCAGAGAGTTGGTTTCATCTCCCAGGCCTCGGTGACCCGCTCGAGAATCTGGCGATTCGTCGCGTTGTCGTCGACGATCAGGACCTTCTTGTCGCGGAGAACCTTCACCGCCTGCTTCTCGGTTTGTGGGCTGATGTTCGCGGCGCGCTTCGCGAGTACGGTGAAGTGGAAGGTCGAACCCTTGCCTTCCTCAGTCTCCACCCACATCCGTCCACCCATGAGTTCTGCGAGCCGGTTGGAGATGGCGAGGCCGAGGCCCGTGCCGCCGTATTTCCGGGTCGTCGAGGCGTCGACCTGCGTGAACGACTCGAAGAGGTGGTCGACGCGGTCCTTGGGAATCCCGAGTCCGGTGTCGCGAATCGCGAAGTGGATCTCATACGGTCCCGCTTCGAGGCGCTCGGCTTCGACCGAAAGGTGGATTTCTCCACTTTCGGTAAACTTCGTGGCGTTGGAGAGCAGGTTCAGGAGAATCTGTCGGACTCGCATGGAGTCGCCGACGATGTTCCTCGGTACGTCGGACGCGGACTCGTGCAAGAGCTCGACGCCGGTCTCCTTGGTCTTGAGAGCGAGCACGTCGATCGCTTCTTCGATGGTCGTCTGGAGGTCGAACGGCGCCGACTCGACGGAGACCATGCCCGACTCGATCTTGGAGAAGTCGAGGATGTCGTTCAGCACGGTCAGGAGCCCATCGCCGCTCTGGCGAATCGTCACCGCGAACTCGCGCTGCTCGTCGGTGAGCTCGGTGTCTTCGAGAAGGCTCGCCATGCCGATCACCGCGTTCATCGGTGTCCGGATCTCGTGGCTCATCGTGGCGAGGAATGCGGACCGTGCCCGGCTCGCCTCCTCGGCGACGCCTGTGGCCGCTTGGGCGACGTCGCGGGCCTTCGCGAGGTTCTGGTTGGCCCCCTCGAAGTGCCGGAGGGCGGTGTTCTTCAGTGACTCGTAGATCACCCCGAGTACGATCACCATCAGGAACAGCATGAGGGTCAGGACGAGATTGATGCGGTTCAGCATCTCGGCTGGGGGCGGATTCGGGAACGCGAAGTCATCCATGTGCAGCCAGAAGAGTGCGACCGCTTCTGCGCACGCCAGCACGGTCCAGAAGATCCCCGAGCGTACGCCGGAGACCAGGAACGCCATCAGCGGAACCAACGCTTGGATCCCCATGATGGGGCGGCCGAGGCCGCCGCTCTGAAACGCGACGAGGCCGATCGAGCAGAACGCCATTGTCGTACCGACGTTGCTGGCCCACGCGAGCGATCCGGTGTAGCGCAGAACGAGCGGGATCGCGCCGGCGAAGGCGGTGGGAACGACGACCGCCAGCATCCGTGTGGAGATGGGCTCGATCGTGAGCAGGAAGATGGCGCCGGTCGTGCCCAGGACGAACATGACGCCGGTGAACGTCAGGAGGAGGCGGGCACGCCGGACGGTGTCCGGGCCCTCACGTCGCAGCCGGGACGGTATGGCCCAGACCATGAATTCCTCCCACATGCGCTTCACTCGTCCGTTTCTCGGGTTGGACGCAGGTCAGTAGCCCCTGCTCTAGGGACATCGGCCCCCGGATCCCTGGGGATGAGCGAAAACGGCGTCTTCAGGCGGGCGGGGGGAGGAGAACCCAATAGAGCTTCTTATGCCGTCCGCCTCCCGGGGGGTCGGCCTTGATGTACACGCGGGTCTTCTTCTTCAAGCGGGCGAGCTTCTTGGCTTCGGCGCGGCAGACGACGGCCACGAGCCCGGATTCGCCGACGACGAGGCCGTCGGGCGCTTCGCACTTCACCCAGGAATGCGTGGACAGGAAGGAAAGAATTCCGTTCTTGCCGCGCGACACGTCGTACGTGAGCGTCGCGTGGGCCACGAGGTCGGTCGGCGGTGAGGGGATCACGGTCGTGAGGATGTGCTGTTCGTCGGTGATCTCGCTACCCTCGGGAACACCCGCCTCGGGGTTCCATTCTGCGTTGGTCAGCGTAGCCGGCCCCTCGGTGCCGGCGGGTGCCGTCGCTACCGCGGTCAAGAGGAGGAGCCCTGCGGCGAGGGTCGTACGGATCCATCGGTTCATGTGTTCTCCAGAGGGTCTGTGATTCCGTGCACGATGAAGTGCCGGTCGCTCACGACTTCGGTCGTCAGGTTGCTGAGCCCGGCGTCGGCAAGCTGCTCGGTCACTTCGTCGACGCGGTAGGCGGCGTGCAGGGAGTTCTCGAAGTCGCGCTTCAAGATCTCAGGCTCGTCCCTCGCGTATCGTTCGACGAGATCTCGGACCGTCGCGGAATCGCGCGGCCGAAGGAGGTCCATCACGAACACCGCGCTGCCCGTGTAGGGGCCGTGTGCGAGCGTGCCCCAAAGAGCCGACGGTGCATCGAGATGGTGCAGGAGGCTGTTCGATACGATCGCGTCGAACGGACCTTCCGGTAGGTCATCGCTCGGGAGGTAGCCGGTACGAAACTCGATCCGGTCGGCCAGGCCGGCACTTCGGTTGCGTTCCCGTCCGGCGGCGATCATCGCGGGTGCACCGTCGATTCCGGAAACATGGCAGGCGGGAAACGCGCGGGCGACACGGCGAGAGATGTCACCCGGGCCGCAGCCCAGGTCCAGGATTCCTCGGGGGTGGAGATGCGGAAACCGCTTTCGGAAGAGCTCCACGAAGTGGTCGTGCGGAGCCGAGAAGTCCGCGTCGGCGTAGGCGTCCACCTGCGTCGCGTCGTTCATGATCTCCGGTTCGCGCGTTCGTTCCATCCACGCTCGTATAACCACGAAGTCAAATCGGCGCCATGCCGTCTGGTTCGTGTCGGAGCGAACCGATAGGGGAGGGCCATGGCGGCCCCGCAAGAGATGAGCGACGAATCGGTCGCCGCCGCCGGGCCGAGCGGTTCGAGTCGCCGAACGGTGGCCTGGGCGTACGCCGCCGTGGCGACGACGATCTCGATGTGGGGCTACAGCGCCGTCGCCATCAAGATGCTCTCGTCGGACGGGCTCGTCGTCGCCTTCTACCGGCTGTGGTTCGCGATTCCACTCCTCTGGCTTTCGGCGCTCGTGGTTCCGTCGATGCGTCGCCGGCTCGGCCGGAAGTGGTTCTTCGGCTGCCTGGTGGGGGGCGCGTTCTTCGGCCTGCACCAGATTCTGTTCTTCAACGCGATCAAGATGACGAGTGTCGCGAACGTGACGATCATCGGTGCCTTGCAGCCTGTGCTGGTGTTGCTGGTCGCGGGTCCGATGTTCGGAGAATACCTGCGTCGCGCGGCGGCGGGCTGGGCGGTCGTTGCGCTGGCCGGCACCGGCCTCGTGGTCGTCGGCTCGGCGGGTGCCCCGGAGGTCTCGCCGATGGGGGATCTTCTCGCCTTCGGAAACCTCTTCGCGTTCACCGGCTACTTCCTCGTGTCGCGCCGAGTGCGCGCGCATGTCGGCCCCTGGGAGTACGTGGTCGGGATGACGACCGTGTCAGGTCTGGTGATCACGACGACGGTCGCCGTCGTACAGCCGGACCTCGGCTCGCCGGCGGGGTGGGACTGGTTGGTTCTGCTGACCCTCGCGGTGTTCCCGGGGACGATCGGCCACGTGCTGACGAACTGGGCCCATGCGCACGTGGCCGCCTTCTCGATCTCGATGATGTTCCTCGCGGCGCCGATCGTCTCGTCGGCGTCGGCCTTGGCCTTTCTCGGGGAGACGGTCAACGGAATGCAGATCGTCGGGGGCCTCATCGTGTTGGTCGCGATCGGTGCGACGGTGGCCCAGGCAGGCGAGTCCACCGGGGGGGAATTGGCCGAGAGCGCGGCCGAGACCGACGCGCCTTGACTCGCCCGGCGCGGAGCCGGCCCGCCCTGAGCCGGCCCGCCCTGACCCGGCGCGCTCTGGCGTGGTATCCCTCCCGCGATCATGGCGTTTTCGCGTATCGCTCGGGGCCTGTTGCTCGTCCTCTTACCGGTGCTGGTGTTCCTCGCCCTGGGTGAGGTGGCCCTGCGGGTCTTCCTCACACAGCGAATCTTCTACGACGTCGAGATGGCGCGATACGCCCAGCTCTTGAAGATCGAGTCTCCCAACCCCCGGATCGGACACGTGCACCGCCCAAACGCATCGGCGCACCTGATGGGTGTCGACGTCGAGATCAACTCGGAAGGACTGCGGGACGACGAGCCCCGGAGCGACGACGGCGATCTCCGCCGGATCGTCTTTCTCGGCGACTCTCTCACCTTCGCGTGGGGGGTAGAGGCGCAGAGTAGCTTCGCCCACCTCCTCGAAGAGGCGCTCGACGCCGAGCGCCCGACCGAAGTGCGCAACTTCGGCACCGGAAACTACAACACGACCCAGGAAGTCGAACTCTTCATCGAGAAGGGACTCGCGCGCGCTCCGCAGAAAGTTGTCGTCTTCTACTTCATCAACGACGCGGAGCCGGTCCCGCAAAAGTCGAAGTACGCGTTCTTGGCAAATTTCCGGATCGTGACGTTCTACTGGTCACGGCTGAAGCAGCTCTCGGCTCGGCTGTTTCCGGGGCAGACCTTCCGCGGGTACTACTCCGACCTGTACGACGAGCAACAACAGGGTTGGGTCGAGACCCGCGCGGCCTTTGTGCGACTCGCCGAAATCTGCCGGGAGCGGGGGATCGCCTTGCAGGTCGTTCTCCTGCCAGAGCTGCACCGGCTGGACGAATACCCTTTCGAACGCGAATATCGTCAGGTGGCCGACTTCCTTCGTAGTCAGGACATCGAGGTCCTGGACGTCACTCCGGCATTCGCCGATGTGACGGATCCGCAATCGCTGTGGGTCTCGGCCGACGACGCACATCCGAACGCGGCCGCACATGCGCGGATCGCCGAAGCTTCGCGCGACTTCATCTCTGAAACAGGAGCCTCACGGTGATCGCTTTCCTGAAGAGGTACCGCTGGTACCTGGTCGTCTCCGTCCTCGTGTACGCCGCGGTCTCCGTGTGGCTGTTCCTGGCCACCGAGTCGCCGCAAGCGACGCCGTTCGAATACCAGATCTTCTGAGAGCGGGATCGGCAGGGATGTTCCTTAATCTCGGCTCGTTGCTCAATCGTCACTCTTGTCGCGCCTCGTCGGCGGGCGCCTTCGGTGATTCGTCCTGACCTTCGGCGCTCCCAGGCGGTTTTACTGATTTCGGCCGACAGCGACTCCCGCGCCCCGACCGTGCAGATCATCCCGCGTCTCACGAGGACCACGTGGAACCGGTTAGTGGCTCCCGCGCCCCGATCGGAGTTGCAGGGGGACTCAGGCTACGGGGATGAGCCGGCCGGCGAAGTTCCCTCGCAGCACGACCTTGCCACTGTTTACCAGCTGGGTCACCGTCGCGAGAACCTCGCTCTCGCTGTCGGTGAGGTCGGTGACCGTGTTGACGAGGTCGAGGAGGGTGGTTTCGATCTGAATCGGCATGATGAGTCTTCTCAACGCAACGGTCGTGCCACTGTGTGAGACGACCACCCTTGCGAGCCGCCAGCGCAAACCACAACGACTCGTCTGCGTCGGGTGCTGGAACGGGGAGCGTTTTGCCCGGCGTCTGCCGCATGGTGTGTGGCGAGAAGTCGACCGAGCGGGAACGCGTTCGCGCTGGCGGGGTGTGTGGCGAGTGCTCGATTGGGCTGAAAGAGCTCGAAAAAATGGGCCGTTTCGACCGCGCCCAGCAGGGGCCGGTACGCTGGAGTGAGCGAGTCTGTGAGGCGGCTGCCGCGCGGCAAGGATTTCCCGTCCGGGTACCGCACACGTCGTCTCCGATCCATGCGTTTGGGTCACACTAGCCCCGGTCCGTGCCCGGATGCGAGATATCGCGTCGCGCGCGACGCGCGCTCGCTGCCGCAAGAGCGAGCGATGCGGGAGACTGAGGGCCGCGAAGTTCACGCGGGTGACATGGCGTCGTTGCAACCGCGCGCGTTCCGCGTCTCGGCGGCTCAGCCGCGGTAACGCATCAGGCGCAGAGCGTTCGCGACGACGGCCAGAGTGCTTCCCTCGTGGAGGACGATCGCGGTGCCGATTCCGGCGATGCCCAATACCGAAGAGGGCACCAGGATCGCGACGACGCCCAGAGCAACGACCAGGTTCTGGGTGATGACCCGACGGGTCTTGCGCCCGAGCCCGATCGCGAACGGCAGAACACTCAGGTCGTCGGCCATGAGGGCGACATCCGCCGTCTCCAGCGCGACATCGGTGCCGGCGGCCCCCATGGCGATTCCGACCGAGGCCCGGGCGAGTGCCGGGGCGTCGTTCACGCCGTCACCGAGCATGCCCACGTCGCCGACTCGGGCCGTGAGTTCTTCGATGGCGGCGAGCTTGTCCTCGGGCAACAGTCCGGCGCGGTAGTCCTCGAGGCCGACCTCGGCGGCGATCGCTCCCGCGACGCGCGGATTGTCGCCGGTCAGCATCACGAGTTCGCTCACGCCGAGGCCGCGGAGGCGGTCGAGGGTCTCGCGCGCGTTCGAGCGGGGACGGTCGGCTACAGCGATGGTTCCGAGCAGTTCGGCACCTCGCCCGACCAGGATCACGGTCTTGCCCTCCGCCTCGAGGCTCTCGGCTTCGGCGATCTGGTCGGCCGACGGCCCGTTGCCGGCTTCGGCAAGTAGGGCTGGTGTGCCGACCGCGACGTGGTCCGCTCCGAGCTGAGCGCGCAGTCCCTTACCTGGAACCGTTTCGACCGCCTGCGCGGTGCCCAGCTCGAGCGCGCGCTCCCGCGCTGCGTCGACGATTGCCCGTGCAAGCGGATGCGTGGACGCTTCTTCGACCGCGGCCGCCGTGGCCAGTAGGTCGGCTTCGGTAGAGGCGGCCGTGGGTCGGATGTCGGTGACCTGCGGCGTTCCGCGCGTGATCGTTCCGGTCTTGTCGAAGGCCACGGCTTCGAGTCGTCCGAGGTTTTCGAGATGAACGCCGCCCTTGATGAGGACCCCGCGTCTCGCCGCGCACGCGATCCCCGACAGGACGGCGGCCGGCGTGGCGATGGCGAGTGCGCACGGGGAGGCCGAGACCAGGACGGCCATGGAGCGAAGGAACGCATCGGACCAGGTGAGCCAGCCGAATAGAGGAGGGACTACCCACACGATGCCGACGGTGACGAGCGTCGCCGGCACGAAGAAGCCGGCGATTCGGTCGACCGTCATCTGCGTCGGCGATTTCTGGGTCTCGGCCTCGGAGACGAGGGCGACGACGCGCGCGAGAGTCGAGTCGGACGCGAGTTTCGTCACCTCGACGTCGAGAGTGCCGTCGCCGTTCACCGAGCCGGCGTAGACGTCATCGCCGGCCGCCTTCTCTACAGGGAGACTTTCGCCGGTGAGGGCGCTTTCGTCGATGGAGGACCGCCCGGCTTGCACGGTACCGTCGACCGGGATCCGTTCTCCGGCGCGGACGACGACGATGTCGTCTCGCAGCAGCTCCTCGACGGGAACTTCCGTAGTATGCCCGCCTCGCCGTACGCGTGCGGTCTTTGGCGAAAGATCTCCGAGGGCTGTGATCGCTCCGCGCGCGCGGTCCATCGCTTCCTCTTCGAGCGAGTGCCCGAGGCTGAAGAGGAAGAGAAGCAGACCACCCTCCGCCCACTCCCCGAGAATGGCCGCTCCGCCCGCTGCGACGGTCATGAGAAGGTCGATCGTGAAGCGGCCCTTCGCGAGTGCCTTCAGTCCGTGGCGAGCGATGTCGTATCCGCCGAGGAGGTACGAGACCCCGTAGACAGGTAGCACGAGCGCCAGGCCGAGCCCGCCCTTCTCGAGGCCGAAGCCGAGCGCGAGCACGATGCCCGCCGCGACCGATCGCGCGAGCTCGGCGTGCTGTGCGAGCCACGTCTTCGGCGCTTCGGTCTCGTCGTGGACCTCGAAGCCCATCGAGGCGACGCGGGCGGAGATTTGTTCGCGCGAGACGCTCGTGGAGTCGTACTCCACGCGCATCTTTTCGGCGGCGTAGCTCACCGAAACCTGGAGGACGCCGTCCATGCGCCGCACCACGTGTTCGATGCTCTGCGCACAGTCGCCGCAATCCATGCTCGTGATGAGCAAGGCCTCGTGACGGTATCGGCGCGTGAGTTCGGCGCCGGTGTCGCGGGCGAGTCGCTCGACCTGCGCGAGGGCGACGAGGTTGGGGTCGTAGTGGAGGCAGAGACGCGCCTCCGGCTCCTCTTCGTCCAGGTGGGCGGTCGTGATGCCTCGGAGCCCTTCGAGTCGCTCGACGAGACGGCCGATACACTGGTCGTCCTGGCCGTTGACCTCGGGGAGGACGACGGGGAGTTCGAGTGAGACGCGGGGTTCACCGCGATGTGAGTCAGGGGTCTGAGGCGAGGGCATCGATGTATCCGAAATATTGTCGCAAAGCCGGATTCGTCACAAGGGCGTGCCGCCTTTCTCTCCACGGCCGTAGCGGATACGTACACGCGCGGATGTCGAAGCGGGAGAATCGCCGCGGGGAAGCGACGTGTGGTTGATGTACGCCCTCCAGGCCAGTCCGTGGAACCTGTTCGACGCGAACTCGTTCTATCCGGCGCCGTAGTCGCTGGCCTACTTCGAGTACTATCTCGGGCAAGTCCCGGCGTTCGCGCCGACCTACCTTTGGACCGGGAATCCGATCCTCGCGACCAACGTGCTGATCCTGCTCATGCACGGGCTGTCGGGGCTCGGCGTGTTTCTCCTGACGCGACGCTTCGTCTCGGCACCGGCGGCTCTCGTGGGGGGGATGCTCTACACCTTCTACCCGACCCGGGTCGAACACCCCGGCCACTACTACATGCTGGCGACGGGTTACCTTCCGCTGGCCGTCTACTTCACGGAGCGTTGGCTCGATGAAGTGCGGAACCGAGATGCCGCCCTCATCACCGTGACGTTCGGGCTGCAGCTCTTGTGATCCTTCTACCTTGCCTACGCGGCTGCGCTCGGGGTTGCGCGCACTCCGTTCCTTCTCTCGAGCCTTCCCTACCTGCTTCTGCGTCGGTGAGGACTCATCCCCGAGTACGTGGGCCTAGAAAGCAGGGGCGCCCGTGCTCGCCCCGGAGGTGACGCGAATGCACGTCCAGGCGCATCCCCTCGGAAGGGGGCTCGGCATCGCTGGTGGGGTGGTGGCGTTGCTGGCGCTGGTTCCTCCCTGGCGCGGTGAGCGCGCCCCCGCCGCTGGGGCTCACCAAGGCGGCGCAGTTCGGAGAGGACCTGGTCGTGCGGGTCGCCCGGGAGGTCGTGAGCGATCCGGAGGCGCGACTCTTCGACCCGGACGTGACCCTCGGTGGTGTGCCCCTCGAAGCCGTCGGGCCGAAATGCCCGGGGACGATCGAGCTACGGTCCGTGATTGCGCCCTTACAGCCACTCGGCGGCAAGCTTCGGTTGGAGGTGCTCGTCCAGAATCACGGGGCGTGGCGGAGCACCACGCTCTCGGATTGCGCCGGCGGGTACCACAACCACGACGGTCACCTCGTCTGTCGCTCGACCTGAGTCTTCTGGTAATCGGTGGGCCTTGGCGGGTAGGCTCCTCGGATGACTGGCCGAACCCTCCTTCTGGCTTTCGTACTGCTGGCCTCGACCACATCCGGTTTCGCGGTGGGGCCGGATCCGTATTCGACCCGTATTCAGATCACGGATGGCGCCGTGGGGGCGGGCACGTCGTTCACCTTCGCGTTCCATGGGACGCAGAAGTCGGCGAAGAAGGTCGGTGAGATCGTGATCGCGCTCCCGCCAGGCTCCGGAGTGAACGCGAGTGCGTTTCGACGCACCTGCACGCTCGAGGGAACTGGTCCGAAGTCGGGTGAGGTCTGCGGATCGAAGTTCCGCGACGCTCGGGTCGGTGAGGGCACGATGACCGTCGAGATGCTCGGCATGCACACCGTCACTGCCGACGCGTATCTCGTCGATGGAGCACCGGACGGAGCGAATCTGCTCTTCTTCTTCGGTGCGGGGCAGGTGTTCGGCGTGGGCGCGCAGTCGATCCTCGGTACGATCTCTCTTGCCGAGGCCGAGCCGGTGCGCGTGCGGATCGCCGACATCCAGGGCCAGCTCGATCTCCCGTTCGGTGCGACGGCGGAGCTCGAGAAGGGAAGTTTCACGTTCACGGGCGAGTCCGGGAAGCATGGGTTCAGGAATCCGGCGGAAGGCTCGATCTCCGACTGGATGTTCGAGATCGGGTTGTCGTGGTCCGGCGGCAAGCAATCGCAGAAGGTACGTGCGACCGCGCTGAAGTAGCGCGGCGAGCCGGGAGAAACGAATGGGAATCAAGATCGGCATCGGTTTCAGCCTCACGCGCACGAACATGGCATCGGCGGATCAGATCTGCGCTTTCGCGGACCGGGTCGAAGACCTCGGCATCGACTCCATCTGGCCGAGTGATCACACCGTCTCTCGGCAGCCGAGCATCGACGTGCACTGCCTGATGGCCTTGTTCGCCGGCCGGACGAAGCGCGTGAAGATGGGGCCGAGCGTTCTCTCGATGCCCGCGCGCGATCCGATTCACATGGCGAAGACGTACGCGTCTCTCGATCATCTCACTGGCGGGCGGCGGCGGATCATCTGCGCCGTCGGCCTAGGTGGGGACGCTCGCGAGTGCGATGTCGTCGGGATCCCGCGCAAGGAGCGCGGGGCTCGGATGCGCGAAGGCGTCGAGGTGATGCGGAAGCTCTGGTCCGGACCGAACGTCACGCACGACGGGAAGTTCTATCGCTTCGAAGACGTCTCGATCGAGCCGCGCCCCGTCGGTGGGCCACTCGACGTGTGGATCGGCGGCAACAGCGATCTCGCACTGAAGCGGGTCGCTCGCTACGGCGACGGCTGGATGCCCTCCTTCATTACTCCGGGGGAGTTCTCGGAGGGGATGACGAAGCTCGCCGGGTTCACCAAGGAGACCGGCCGCAAGGTGGATGCCGACGAAGCCGGAGTGCTGATCCTCGCGCACGTCGGCCGGGACGCTAGCGCAGCTCGTGCGGTGGCGGACCGCTTCCTCAAGCGTGCACCGATCCCGCCCGAGGCATTTCGGGAACGGTCGGCCATCGGAACCGTCACCGAGGTTCGCGAGCGTATTCAGGCGTACGTGGATGCCGGATGCGACAAGTTCGTTCTGTTCCCGGTCGCCGGCGGTGAGGAACTGCTAGAGCAGGTCGACGCGATCGGCACCCAGATCATTCCACACTTCAACTCAGGCTGCTGACCAGACCCGACTCAGGAGAATTTCATGCTCGATCTGACCCGCGAGGGCCCCGTTTTCGTACTGCGCTTCGATCACGGTGAGAACCGCTTCGATCCCGCTCTCATCTCCGAACTCGGCAAGACGCTCGACGAGATCGCCGGGAATGACGCTCCCGCCGCGCTGGTCACGACCGGCACCGGGAAGTTCTACTCCAACGGCCTGGACGTCGAGCACATGGGCGGGCTCGCACCGGCCGAGGTAGGCGAGTACGTGACGGCGGTCATGCGGCTGATCTGTCGGGTTCTCACGTTTCCGATGGCGACGGTCGCGGCCGTGAACGGTCACGCCTTCGGTGCGGGGGCACAGATTTCAGTGGCGCACGACTTCCAGATCATGCGGGCGGAGCGCGGGTACTACTGCATGCCGGAGGTCGACATGAAGGTGCCGCTACACCCGGCGATGACGGCGATCCTGCAGGCGCGGCTCCCGGTTCGGACTGTTCATCAGGTGATCGCCACGGGGAAACGGTTCGGAGGGGGCGAGGCCGCATCGCTGCAGATCGTCGACCGTGCGGTTCCCGAAGCCGAGGTCCTTCCGACGGCCATTGCCACGGCCGCCGACCTGGCGGCGAAGGCGCACCCGGCGATGGGGGTCCTGAAACGCGACATGTACCTCGGTGTGATCGAGGCGGTCGAGAAGCCTCTGCCGGGGCTCTAGTGCTCTAGGGGCTACTTCCCCATCTGGGAGAGGTACTCGATCGTGAACATATTGTCCGCCAGGTCCTCGTTGTAGTCGATGTTCTGGAGTTCGACGCGGGTGAGATAGCCGTCGGACGGGCTCTCCATCTCGACGAGAACGATCGAGGGGATGCCCTCGATGTCCTCGGTCTTCTTCACCCTCATGACCTTCAGCAGTCCGTCGCGAAAGAATTCGACGCGAACCGGAAGCAAGGTCTTCGTATCGACGAAGGTCCGGAGCCGCTCGTAGGCAAAGGTCCCTTCGTCGAGGACGCTGTCGACCACGAAGCACTCGCCCCCGTCACACGGCTTTGTGCCCTCCAGTGTGTGCGTTCCGGCGTAGTCTAGGAAGAAGACGGCGATCAGATCCTCGTAGGTGAACATGCTGCCCTGGAAGTTCTCCCTCCGGATCGACGGCGGCACCCGACGCACGCGACGCTGTCCGGGAAAGTAGACCCACAGTGAATCGGCTTCTGTCCCGTTCTGCCACGCGAGGAATCCGGTTCCTTGGAGGTCGAGCGGCGTTTCGAAGATCCACAGGACTTTCCGTGCGTCCGCGTCGTGCTTCTCGTAGCCTTGGAGGGTCTTCACCCGTTCTCCGCCGCCGGGTGCGATGACCCGCATGGTGACCTTCATCGTCTTGTCGCGAATCGGGGAGAGAACTTCTCGAGCCGCCTTCAGGACTTGATCGCCGGTCTCCGGGGCCGCCAGGCACGTCGCCGGCAGTAGGAGGAAGGGTATCAGGAGGAGGACGGCTGTCGTCGGGCCCATCGAGGGGGAACGCTATAGCAGTGGTTCACGGCAGGGAAGCGTTCCAATGACTTGACGCTCGAATGGTTCGAGCGCTCGACCGTGTCGGTTGGGCCTTACCGCCCGGTAAGGCCCCGAGGAGGCGCGTTTTGGTCAGCCGGCGGGCCCGGCCGATTCGAAGACCGTTGAGTCTTCGGATTCGTCCACCGCTGCCCGGAGGCAGCGTGCGTGCGCGGTGTAGTGGTCGAGGCCGATTTCCTCGAAGAGGGCGAGCCGGCGCTGCCGTGCTCGCGTGCGAGATCGGACTCGGGGTGTGCCGTCGCCAGTCCAGCGAGGCCCAGGGGCGAGTTCGGCAAGGTGGAGCGCTTCGGGGTGGGGGGGCTCGCCGACGGCCACCAGAGCCTCGATTATGAGATCCATGTTGATTGCGAGATCTCCACTCGTGAGGAGTCCGCGCTGCATCGCTTCGCCCAGCCCATGGCGCCCTCGGACTGTGCCCAAACGAAGTAGATGGTCGCGAGACCCGCCGTACTTCCGCACTGGGTGCAACGCGCACCCATGAGCTTGTGTCTCGGCGCGCTCTGCGTCAACTGTGGCTGCAGCGAGGGGGAGTTTGGAATGCCACGAACCTGGAAACGGATGTGGGCCGGAATCGCAGTCGTCGCGGCACTTTGCGCCGGTACGCCGGTGGCTGCAGCCGAGCGTGAGTTCAAAGTCGGGATTCTGACGCCACTCGACAACACGACGTGGGACGAGATCTCGCGCGTGTGGGCGAAGATCGAGCAGCTGGGGTTCGACAGCGCGTGGGTGAACGATCATCTGCTCGGGCCGCCGCCGGCCGCGTCCGCCGACGATCCTCAGCTCGAGGGCTGGACGACGCTCGCCGCGCTCGCTGCCGTCACGCCACGAATTGAGGTCGGAACGCTCGTGACCGGAGTGACCTATCGGAACCCCGCACTGCTCGCGAAGATGGCGACGACCGTCGACCAGATCAGCGGTGGACGCCTGGCACTCGGCATGGGTTCGGGGTGGTTTGAAGAGGAGCACGTCGACTACGGCTTCCGGTTCGGAACGGCCCGCGAGCGCGCCGAGAAGCTGGAGGAAGCCCTGCAGGTCATCTCGAAGCTCTGGAGCGGGGAAGACGAAGTCAGCTTTGATGGAAAATACTACACCCTTACGGATGCCCCCTTCGCTCCGTCGAACGTGCAGAAGCCGCGACCGCCGCTGATCGTCGGCGGTCAGGGGAAGAAGTGGATCGTTCCTCTCGTTGGCCGGTGGGCGGACGGCTGGAACGCGAGCGACAAGGTGTCACCCGAGGGCTTCCGGGAGCGGGTCGAGATCATCCAGGCAGAGTGCGCCAAGGTCGGGCGTGATCCGTGCCCGACGAGGTTCTCGAAGATGTTGGCGCTGATCGACCTGCCTCGCATTCCGGGCACGAGCGCCGTCGTGCGGTTCGGCGCGCGGTTGGTGATGGGCGACGGTGCGAGCTCGATCCTCACCGGAACGACGGACAGCATGGCCGAAGGCATTCGTGACTTTCTCGACGCCGGCGCGACCGAAGTGATCATCGCGATCCTACCCCCGTACGACGATGACACGATGGAGCTCCTCGAGACTCTGAAGAACGAAGTCCTGCCGAAGGTGGACGAAGAGAACTGAGGCGCCGTCTCAGTTCGGTTGTGTCACGCGCGCCGAGCGGATGATCAAGGCGTCTGCCTCTGCGGTGACCACGTCGCCCGTGCGAATCTCCGCGTGTACGGTGCGCTTCTTGCTCTCGTCTTCGCGGGGGTCGGCCCACGCGTGCAACACGAGACGCGTCTCGAGCGGAGTCGGTTTGCGAAAGCGGACCGTCATGTTCGCCGTGACGCCGGCGACCCCGATACTTTGACCGGCGGAGGCGAGCAGTTGGTCCATGATTCCCGCGACCACGCCGCCATGCGCCGCGCCCGGAGGCCCGATGTACGGCTTTCCGAGAGTGACGTTGCCGAAGACTTCGCTGTTCTCGAAGCGCATCTTGAGCGGCGGAGCGATGGGGTTGAAGCGCCCGGCCCACGGACTCAGCGGCACAGAGAGGCTCGGTTCCGTGTGGTCGATCGGTCCGCGGCCGAGGAGCCCCGAATAGACGCCTCCGTGCTGGTGCGCGCAGAGGCGCTCTGTGAGAGTCGCGAGGGCAGCACCGATTTCGTCGATCTCCTCGGGGTCGACGTCGCACCGGACTGTCGCATCGATCAGTTCGCGTACGCCGCCGGTGAGCTTCTCGAGCGACGCACGGCGCGCGGCACGCCTCGCGAGTCGCTCCGGGCTTGGTTCGGTTTCTCCCATCGACCAAGGCTATCCAAGCGGGCTTCCGTTGCAACTCTCAGGTCGAACTCTCGGTAGGGACGTTCGTTAGTCTCGGGGTTTTGTTTAATCGTCACCCTTGTCGCGCCGCGTCTTGAGGTGCCTTCGGTGGTGGGTCTCGATCTCCCGCGCCCTACGGTTGCCTCGGGGCCCCGGCATCGTCTCCTTCTACGGGGGGGCCTGGTTTCGGCCTGGAGGCTCCCGTGCCCCGATCGTGCACAATCAGCCCGCGTCTCGCGTTGGGGCGACCGAGTTGCAGGGGCTTGGGGCGTGGGTTCGGGCGGTCGGCCACGTCGCGCGCAGGATGCTAGTAGATCGGTCCATGTCGCGTTTTCAAGAGAAGGTCACTTTCGTCACCGGAGCTGCCTCCGGTATTGGTCGGTCCACCTGTCTTCGTCTGGGCTCCGAAGGCGCCCAGGTTTACGGCGTCGACGTCGACGCGGAGGGGCTCGCTGAGACGGCTCGTCTCGTCGCGGCTGCCGGGGGGACGGTCGAAACTTCCATCTGCAACGTGACGAACCGCGCGGGGTGTTTCGAATCAATCGCGGCGTGCGTCGCGAAGTTCGGCAAGCTCGACGTGTTGGCGAACGTCGCCGGTGTGGTCCGCTTCTCGCACGCGACGGAGACGTCGGAAGACGAGTGGAACCTGTTGCTGGCCGTCAATCTCTCGGGGCCGTTCTTCCTGAGCCAGGCGGCGATCCCGCACCTTCTCGAAACGAAGGGGAACATCGTCAACATTGCCTCGAACGCGGGCTTGATGGGCCAAGCCTACACGGTCGGTTACTGCGCGAGTAAGGCGGGACTGATCAATATGAGCAAGGCTCTCGCGATGGAGTTCGTGAAGAGCGATATCCGGATCAACTGCGTGGCGCCTTCGGGAACCGCAACGAGCCTGGTGGCGAACGTTCAGTTCCCCAGCGACCCCGATGGTTCGTTGATAGATCGCTATCGTGGCTTTCGCGCGATGAGCCAGCCGGAAGACATCGTGAACGTCGTTGCGTTCCTCGCCTCGGACGAGGCCAAGGCGGTGCACGGCGCCGTATGGGCCGCAGACCAGGCCGTCTCGGCGGGCTGAAGGGAGCACGTCATGAGCACCTCGCTCTTCGATCGTTATCAGGTCATCGACATCGACACGCATCTGACGGAGCCGGCCGACGTCTGGACGTCGCGGCTTTCCACGAAGTGGGGCGATCGGGTCCCGCACGTGCGTCGCGTCGACGGCACCGATCTCTGGTTCGCCGGGGATACGCCCGTCGGTATGCCCGGGGCGTACTCGATGGCGGGTCACGACGGCACGCCGCCGGATTTCCGGAAGAACTACGACGAGATTCCCGCTTCAATGTACGACGCGAAAGCGCGACTCGCGTTCATGGACGAAGAGAAGATCTACGCGCAGGTGCTGTACCCGAACGTTGGTGGCTTCGGTTCGGCAAACTTTCGCCGTCTGGATGACGCGGAATTGGTTCTGGACTGCGTGCGCGCCTACAACGACTTCCTTCTCGATTTTTGTGCGATCAATCCGAATCGTTTGATCCCGGTGATGGCGACGCCCTTCTGGGACGTCGCCGAATCGGTGAAGGAAATCGAGCGCTGCGCCCGCCTCGGGTACAAGGCCGTGCTGATGTGCAACACGCCGGAGGCGCACGATCAGCCCGTCCTACGCGACCGGCATTGGGACCCGATCTGGGCGGCGGCCCAGCGGAACGGCATGAACGTCAGCTTCCACGTGGGCGGCGGCGATCTCGCAGAGTTGATGAAGGACGACGCGAACATCGGTTGGAAGGCTAATTTCGCGAGGGTGTCCGTCCTCGCCTTCATCGACAACGCCCGGTGTTTGACCGAGATCGTGTTCGGCGGGGTCTGTCATCGCTTTCCGGACCTGAAGATGGTCTCCGTCGAGTCCGGTGCGAGCTGGATCCCGTTCGTGGTCGAGGCCATGGACTGGCAGTGGCACAATTCGGGGGTCCGGTCGGAGCATCCCGAGTACGACTTGCTCCCGAGTGAGTATTTCCGCCGGCAGATCTACGCGAGCTTCTGGTTCGAGGAAGACGGCATCGCGACGGCCCTGAAGAAATTTCCGGACAACATTCTCTACGAGACCGACTACCCCCACCCGACGTGTCAGGCGCCGGGGCCGGTGAGCTCGGGGACGCATCCTCGGCTGTACGCGGAGAAGGTTCTCGCGGGCCTACCCGAGGAGACGATCCGCAAGGTGCTCCATGACACCGCGGCGGAGTTATACGGCGTTCTGCCCACGAGCTGAGACCGCATCGACGCGATGAGCACTCAACCACTCCGGAGAGACGAGCACATGAGAATGAACGTGGTGACCCGTGTGGTCGGCGCGGCCTTACTGTTGGCGACGCTGGGTTGTACGGGTGTCGACCGTCTGAACAACGAGATCGAGGGCGGGTCCAGGTCGCCCGCGGCGGTCGAGGAGCAGCGCGAGCAGGTACGATCGGCGGCGACTGGCCTAGCGGGGAAGGCGGGCGCGGCTCGCCCGCTCCCCGCGAAGCAGATCCTCTTCGGCGACCTGCACGTGCACACGACCTACTCGCCGGATGCGTTCGCGTTGGCGTTGCCGGTGATGGGCGGGCAGGGCGCGCATACGCTCTCCGACGCCTGCGACTTTGCTCGCTACTGTGCAGAGCTGGATTTTTTCAGCCACAACGATCACGCCGAGGCGCTGATTCCCGCTCACTGGGCCGCGACGAAGGACGCCGTGCGTGCCTGCAACGAGCGCGCGGGAGACCCGAAGGATCAGGACCTCATGGTCTTCGCCGGATGGGAATGGACGCAGGTCGGCCTGACGCCGGAGACGCACTGGGGGCACAAGAATGTGATCTTCTTGGGCCAGGAAGAAGACGAGTTGCCCGTTCGACCCATCAACTCCCGTCCCTACGGTGCGGACATTGGTCTGTTCAAGACGACCCGGGCCGCGGCGCAGGCGCGCTTCATCGACCCGATGAATTGGAGCCAGTACAACGATCTGGAGTGGTTGGTGGATCAGGCGGAGGCCTGGCCGGAGTGTCCGATCGGCGTCGACACGCGTGAGTTGTCGCCCGACTGCCATGAGAATGCTCCGTCGCCCGACGTTCTCTACGAGAAGCTCGACCAGTGGGGCTTCGACACCCTGGTGATTCCCCACGGCACCGCGTGGGGCTCCTATACGCCGCCCGAGACCTCTTGGGACAAGGCGCTCGCAACCGAGTACCACGACGAGGACAAGGTTCGCCTGATCGAAGTGATGTCCGGGCACGGCAACAGCGAGGAGTATCGGTCGTGGCGGAACTTCCGAGAGGAAGACGGCGAGCGGATCTGTCCGGAGCCCACCGCGGACTTCTTGCCTTGCTGCTGGCAGGCGGGTGAGATCATGCGCGGTCGCTGCGGGGACCTTCCCGCCGAGGAATGTGATCGCCGAGTCAAAGAAGCCAAGCAGCTCGCGATGCGCGCGAACGTCTCTCCCGTTTACGTGTTCCCCGACACGGACGCGGAGGAGTGGCTCGACTGCGATCAGTGCCGCGACTGTTTCAAGCCTTCTTTCAACTACCGGCCGAGAGAATCCGTTCAGTACGCCATGGCGCTCACGAGCCCGACCGAGACGGATTCCGAAGGGCGCCCGCTCCGATTTCGGTTTGGCTTCATCGCGTCCACCGACGATCACACCTCCCGACCGGGAACCGGCTACAAGCAGTACGCGCGAAAGAAGATGACGTTTTCGCCGGGCCTTCAGACCGACTTCCTGACGGCTCGCTCGACGCTGCCCGACGTCGTCGATCCTCAGCGAGCGCAGGCGGTCGATGTTCCCGCGCGCGCAATGGATTCGGAACGCGTGACGAGCTTCACCTATCCGGGTGGCATCGTTGCCGTTCACGCGCCCGGTCGGACACGTGAAGCGGTTTGGAAGGCGATGAAGGATCGCGAGGTCTACGGGACGAGCGGGCCGAAGATCTTGCTGTGGTTCGATCTTCTGAACGGTCCGGGCGGGCCGGCGCCGATGGGCTCCGATGTCGATCTGTCCGAGGCGCCGCGGTTTGAGGTGCGGGCGGCCGGCTCGTTCGTGCAGAAGCCGGGCTGCCCGGAGGCGTCGCAGCAGGCGCTTTCTGCCGAGCGGCTCGAGGCTCTCTGCGCCGGAGAGTGCGACAATCCGAGCGACGTGCGGCATCCCATCGAGGCGATCGAGATCGTGCGGATCCGGCCACGTACGGCTCCGTCGGAGGATCCGGCGGATCTCATCGAGGACCCGTGGAAGCGCTTCGAGTGCGACCCGGACCCGGTGGGTTGTTCGTTTCAGTTCACGGACGACGACTTCGTGGGTACAGCGCGCGACGCGTTATACTACGCGCGGGCGATCCAGCCCCCGACCGCCGCGATCAACGGTGATTTGTTGCGGACGACATACGACGAGAACGGCAACGCCCTCTCCACGCGGCCGTGCTACGGCGACTTCCGGGTAGACCTGGACGACGACTGTCTCGCGGAAGCTCGCGAGCGCGCATGGTCTTCGCCCATCTTCGTAAACCACCGATCGGCGCTTCCGCCGCCGGTCCTCGCGGCTCCTCTGTTGGGATCGTGAGCGACGACGCGACCCGGCGGCTGGTCGACGGTACGGCGTGGGACGAGTTCTGCGATCGGCTGAAGAGTGCGGGGCATGAGGTGCTCGACGCGGCATCGGAAGATCCCTTCGAGCGGGCCGAGGGCCTGCGTTATCTCACGCGACTCACCCGGAACTTTCTGAAAGCCGCCGTCGAGGAATCGGACCCCGCTGCGCCGGTCCTCTCGACCGAGAACCCGAAGATCGGGCTCGACAACCCGGACTACGTTTATGCGCGCGCCCGGATCTCATCGCGCTACGAGTATCGCCTCCGGGGCCACACGGGGGATACGCAGATGATATCGTTCGGTGCATTCTCCGGTGCGCTTGGCACGCCGCAGGGGCTCATCCGCGACGGATATGTGACGACGGACGAGCTGGACATCGCGGACGACGGTTCATTCGAGATCGTTCTGTCGAGCGAAGAGCACGCTTCCAACTGGCTTCCGGTGGGGCCCGACACCAATGCGCTGCAGATCCGCCAGACCCTCCTCGCGCGCCATCGGCAGCGGCCGAGCCCGATGGAGTTGGTCCGTGTCGATGGTGGCGCACCTCCGCCTCCGCTCGACCCGGTTGCATTCTCGCGGGCGCTGGACCGTGTCGGTGTGGCCGTTGCGGGGACGGTGGGTGTTTTCCTCGGATGGACAGAGAGCTTCCGTGCGCACCTCCACCAGATCCGCCCGATCGATCCGAAGCTCCTGGCGTTCGCGCAGGGCGATCCCAACACGAGCTACAACTACGGCTACTGGGAGCTCGGTCCAGGCGATGCGTTCGTGATCGAGTTCACGCCGCCGTCGTGTGAGTACTGGAACCTTCAGATCGGCAACCACTGGCTCGAGTCGCTGGACTTCCGCCACCATCGCACGCACGTGAACCACGAGACCGCCGTCGCGGGTCCCGATGGATCGGTGCGTGTAGTCGTGGCGCACCGGGACCCCGGGGTTCCGAACTGGCTCGACACGGCGGGGCACACGAGGGGGGGACTCGCCCTGCGTTTTGTCGGGGCGCGAGAGATCCCCGAGCCGCGGACCGAGGTCGTGCCCGTGGGGCGCCTGGCGTGACGTCGTACCGAGACTCCGAAGGCGCGTTCCACGAAGCCGCCCGCGCATCGACCGGTTCCGAGGACTTCGGAGACGAGGGGTATCTGGACGGTCTTCGCATGCTGCTCGGTTCGCTCGACGACGAAGCCCGCCTGACCGACGTCGGCGATCTCGTGATGCGCGGGATGATCGTCGAAGCGCTGAAGGGGCGCCTGCGCTCGGAGTCGGGCTTTGCGCGCTTTTCCGGGGCCGAGGAGACACCGATCGATCGGCCGATCTTCATCGTCGGCTTGCCGAGGACGGGAACCACGGCGCTTCACCACCTGATGGCCCAGAATCCGGTTCTGCAGGGGCTCGAGATCTGGCTCGCGGGTGCACCTAAGCCCCGGCCGCCGCGGCGGGCGTGGGCAGAGGATCCCGACTTCGTCGCATCGGACAAGCAGATTCGGTCGCTGTACGAGCGGAGCCCCGAGATGAAGGCGATTCATTTCATGTCGGCGGAGCTTCCCGACGAATGTTGGAGGCTCTTTTCGCAGGACTTCGCGCACTCGAGCTGGGAGGCGCAGTCGTACGTGCCGACGTACTCGAAGTGGTGGGCGCAGCACGACATGCGTCCGGCATATCGCCGCCATCGACGGAACTTGGAGCTGATCGGCCATGGAGAACCGTCCCGGCGATGGCTCTTGAAGGACGCGACCCATCTGTTCGCTCTCGACGCTCTTCTCGATGCCTATCCCGACGCCTGTATCGTCCAGACGCACCGCGATCCGGCGAAGTTGATCGGATCCGTCTGCAGCCTTTGCTGGTCGTCCCGGCAGCCGCTGAATCGCGAAGACGACCCGAACGCGTTCGGGTCGGCCACGCTGGCCCTCTGGGAGCGTGCCATAGGATCCACGATGGCCGCCCGGCGGGGTCGCCCGGCGGCGCAGTTCTACGACCTACCGTTTGAGCGTTTCGTCGCCGATCCCGTGCGGATCGTGGGGGAGATCCACCAGTATTTCGGAATCGACTACCCGGCCGAGGCGGCGGCTGCGGTTGCCGGCTTTCGCGAAGTGAATCCGCCGGGTAAGCACGGTGGCCATTCCTATCGCCTCTCGCAGTGGGGGCTCGACGCAGCGAAGATTCGCGAGCGGTTCCAACCCTATGCGCAAGAGTTCGACATCACCCCGGAGGACACATGAACAAGCACTTCAACATCGCAGATCTCTTCGAGCAGGTCGCCGATGCCGTTCCCGAACGCGAAGCGCTGGTCTGTGGCGGCGATCGGCTCAGCTACGCCGCGCTGGACACGCGGGCGAACCGCCTGGCGCACTACCTTTCGGATAAGGGTGTCGGGCCCGGTCAGCACGTCGGGCTCTATCTCTACAACTGCAACGAGTACCTCGAGGCCATGATGGCCTGCTTCAAGATTCGCGCGGTGCCGATCAATGTGAACTACCGGTACGTGCAGGAGGAGCTTCAGTACGTCTTCCAGAACGCAGACCTCGTCGCCTGCGTTCATCAAAAAGAGTTCGTGCCGCACATCGAAGAGATTCGCTCCGAGTTGGGCACACTCCAGACGTTGGTCTACGTAGACGATGAAAGCGACGCGGATCCGTCGTCGCTGGGCTCGGTCGGTTACGAAGAGGCCATCGCCCAGGCGTCGCCCGAGAGGGGTTTCGGAGAGCGGGCGGACGACGATTTTTTCGTGCTGTACACCGGCGGCACGACGGGAATGCCGAAGGGCGTCATGTGGCCGCACAAGGGACTGTTCTTCGCGGCCCTCGGGGGTGCCGGTCACTTCCATCCCGATGGTCCGATCAAGGCACCCGACGAGATCGCGTCGCATGTGTTCCAGGGTGAGATGGCCGGCATGGCGCTCGCCCCGCTGATGCACGGCGCGTGCTGGTGGTACGCGTGCATCATGCTGCTCGGCGGTGCGAAGCTGGTGCTCAATCATCATCGATCGCTCGTGGGCGATCAGGTCTGGGACATCGTCCAGGCCGAAAAGGTGAATGCGCTCTCGATCGTCGGCGATGCGATGGCGATTCCGCTTCTCGACTCGCTCGCCTCGAGCCCGGACAAGTGGGACCTCAGTTCTGTGTTTTCCGTCGGTTCGGGTGGCGCGGTTTTCTCCGATTCGAAACAGGAGCAGTTCCGGAAGTACTTCCCGAACGTGAGGATCACGAACGCCTTTGGATCTTCGGAGTCCGGGCAGATGGGAATGGACAGTGGTCAGAAGAAGACGGCCGCGGGCCTCGGGAACGTGGTGCGTTCCGACTTCATGGACGTGATCATCGACGAGGATGGCGAGTCGCGTCGACATGCCGCTCCTGGCGAGACCGGGATCTTTTCTCGCTCCGGTCACATTCCGGTCGGCTACTACAACGACCCCGAGAAAACGGCGCGCACCTTCGTCGAAGTCGAAGGCAGGGTGTGGCTCCTGACGGGAGACGCGGCCAAGCTCGAGAAGGATGGCGAGAGCATTACGGTGTTCGGCCGTGGTTCCAACTGCATCAACTCAGGTGGAGAGAAGATCTTCCCCGAGGAAGTCGAGCAGGCTTTGAAGCGACACCCGCAGATCTTCGATGCGCTGGTCGTCGGCACACCGAGTGATCGGTGGGGCGAGCAGGTGACGGCTGTCGTGTCCCTTCGAGGCGATGCGGCGGTCACGGTCGCGAGTGCGCAGGACGAGGCTCGCAAGCACGTATCGGGGTACAAGATCCCGCGAGCGGTCCACGTCGTGTCGGAGGTCCCGCGCGCACCTAGCGGCAAGCCGGATTACAAGACCGCAAAGGAGCTCGCGCTCAGCGGTGACCACGCCGTGAGCTGAGGGCTCAGTTCGACGGCGCGAGGTTCTCTTCCGCCAAGCCCGACCAGCGCGTGTCGCAGGCGATGAAGTTGTGCTCGCTCGCGAAGTCGCGCCCGTGGCTCGAGCCCGCTTCGCCTTCGCTCCCGAGGAGCCCGTGTTCGTACAAGAGCCCGCGGCCGAGAGCGGCGGGCGCGCCCCCCGTGGTGGTCGTTGCGCACGGAACCAGGCAGCGGCACCGCGCGGTAAGCGAGCCCCCGCCGTTGAACGGTTCGATGACGGTTTGGACCTGGGACGTCGGTGCGGCGCTTCCGAGAACGTTGTCGAGGGCTTCGTCCCGCATCCGCAGGCGTGGGACGCTCTCCTCTGTCGTGTTGCCGGCATCCTAGTGCCTCGAGAAGAAGGACAAAGTGAACTGCCGCACGGCCGACAAGAATATCTGGGTCAAGTTCAAGCCCAACAAGAAGGAACTGGGGACCTACAAGTACAAGGTCCAGCTCAAGAAGCAGACCATCAACGGGCTGTTCAACGACCCCGTCTCGATCCGGGTCGAGCACGAGAACGGCCTGACGCGCGTCGCCTCGAGCGACGGGTGCCAGCGGGCCGGGGGCCCGATCCTGGCCTGCAAGTAAGTCGTAAGAAAGCCGCCCTTTCCCCGCGGCGCGTGAGCGGATAGGAACGCGCTGCGGGGAGGGGTCGCTCGACGTGAAGACAATTGGAAAGGCGCTCGGCGCGCTTCTGCTGGTCCTGGTGGCCGTTCTGGCGGTGCGTGCGATGCTGGCATCGTCTTCCGCGACGGATGTGGCGCGTGTCGTCGTTGCGGTGGATGAAGGCGCGATCGCGCGGCGCCTCTCCGAGGCCATCCAGATCCAGACCGTCTCGCCCGGGCCGCCGGCGGTCCAGGATCCCGAGCCCTTCGGGCAGTACATCTCGTGGCTCGAGGGGGCGTATCCGGCCGTTCACGGGGCACTCCGACGCGACGTATTGGGCGACCTCAGTGTCCTCTTCACCTGGCCCGGCACCGACCCGGAAGCAGCTCCGGTCCTTTTGACGGCACACTACGATGTCGTTCCCGTCCTTCCCGCAAGCGAGGCCGACTGGGAACACCCGCCCTTCGCGGGCGAGATTGCCGACGGCTACGTGTGGGGACGCGGGGCCCTCGATGACAAGGGCGCGATGATCGCCATCCTCGATGCGGCAACGCTGCTTCTCGACGACGGCTTTCAGCCGACCCAGACGGTCTATCTCGCCTTCGGTCACGACGAAGAGATCGGCGGTCAGAACGGCGCCGGCGCCATCACTGAGCATCTGCGATCGCAGGGGGTTCAGCTCGCGTGGTCGCTCGACGAAGGCTCCTTCGTGATCGAAGGCGTGTATCCCGGTGTCGACGTTCCGGTTGCGAGCATCAACGTCGCGGAGAAGGGCTATCTCACGATCGACCTGGTCGCGAAGGGGGTGGGCGGACACTCTTCGATGCCGCCGCCGGAGACCGCCGTGGGTGTGCTCGCTGCCGCGATCGTCCGCCTCCAGGAGAATCCGATGCCGGGTGGCATCGACGGAGTTACCGCGGAGTCGCTGGACGCGCTCGCGGGCTACATGCCGTTCCTGCCGCGGCTCGTCTTCGCGAAACGCTGGCTATTCGGTGGCCTGCTCGAATCGCAGCTCGCTGCGGGCGGCGCGAGCAACGCGGTTCTGCGCACGACGATCGCGCCCACGATGTTGGAGGGGAGCGTGAAAGAGAACGTTCTTCCAATCGAGGCTGTCGGAACCGTGAACTTCCGCCTCCACCCGCGCGACACGAAGGAAGATGTGATCGCGCACGTCGAGCGTGTCGTGGATGACGAGCGGGTCGAGATTCGGGTGCGGCGCGATGGGAACCCCTCCTCGGAAGTGTCGAGTGCGACTTCGGCCGGCTTCCGCGCGATTGCCCGGGCGATGGGGCAAGTGTTCGGCCCCGTCGCGGTCGTTCCGGGGCTCACCGTCGGCGGTACCGATTCCCGCCACTACGGCCAGATCGCCGACGACGCCTATCGCTTCAATCCCATGGTGGTCACCCAGGCGGACACGGCAGGATTCCACGGCACCAACGAGAGGATTTCCATCGAGAACCTGGCCCAGGGTACCCGCGCGTACGCGCAGATCCTGCGGAACGCAGGCGTGCGACAGCCATAGCCCTTCTGCTTAAGTCCCTCGGTGCCGGAAGCCTGCCCCTCATGTGCCGGAAGTCGGATCACTCCTCGCTGGGCCGTGACCGACCGTCTGTTTCAGACGACGAATGCCCCGTTCGATCTGAAGGAGTGTGAGGATTGTGGGGCGTACTTCCTGTCGCCCCCGCCGCCTCCCGAAGAGCTGGGGAAGTACTACCCCAAGGGCTTCTGGCGAGGGACCGAAGAGGACGAGGACGGTGGCGAGGACCTCCGGGGGCGTCTGACCGAGTGGTACCGACGCCTCATCCTCCGCGACCATGCTCGGTTCGTCGGGAACATTGCTCGTGAGCAGCGCGCCGCCGGCCGCTGGAAGGGCCTGCTCGACGTCGGATGCGGCGACGGCTCGGTCCTCGAAGCGATAGACTGTCGGCCCTGCATCGGCTTTGACACCGCCGACGATGCGGTTCGCTTCGTTTCGGCGCGTGGCTTTCCCGCCGTTCGGGGCGTCCCCGATGCGATGCCGTTCGCGCCGGGCTCGTTCTCGCTGGTGACGATGTTCCATTTCCTGGAGCACGTCCGTCCCGCCGGTCCCCATCTCGAATCCGCACGCCGACTGTTGTCCGACGGCGGTGAACTCGTAGTGCAGGTCCCGAACTCGGGGAGTTGGGGCGCATCCCTCCTGAAGCGGCATTGGGCGGGCTTCGACCCGCCGCGCCACCTCATCAATTACGCACCGAAGTCGCTGCGAATGACGCTCGAGCGTGCCGGCTTCGAGGTCGTCGCCGAGAACCACTTTTGTCTTCGGGATAACCCGGCGACGCTGGCCAATAGCGTTGCTCCGGGATCCTACCCGCCGGCCCGCGTCGCGCGGGGGACGGTCGGTTCGGGCCCCGCCGCGTTACTGGGGGACGTGGGGTACCTTGCACTCACGCTTGCGGCGATTCCGTTCACGCTCCTCGAGAGCGCGGCCGGACACGGCGAATCGATAATGATGCGCTGCCGCGTCGCCGGCTGAAGTTCAACGCACCTCGCCGCGAGCCAGATCGGCGAGCGGTACGCGATCTCGTTTCAAGATCGTGCGCATGCGTGCGCGCCATTCGGGCCCGCATCGTTTCGCGAGTTCTCCGCGCTTCCGCAGCTGCGAGCGGATGCCGGCCCAGCCCGCGAGTTGGGCGCGAAGGACAGCTCGGGTTGCCGAAGAGCGTTCTTCGGCGGAGACCTTTGCCCACGGGCCCGCATCCTTGCGACCTCCCAGCGTGGTGAGCGCGGCGCGCCAGGCCCAAAGCAGCGGGTTCAGCGCAATGAGGTGCCACGGGAAGTACTTGAACGTGAGCCAGATACGGTTCCGCTCGACGAGGAAGAGCTTCGCGGGAGAGTACGCTCCCAGCGTCTGGGAATGGTGATGCTCGACGAGGGCCGTCGGGGCGAGCGCACACTTCCAGCCGGCGAGGCGGAACCGGATGCCGAGATCGGCGTCGTCGGCGTAGGCGAAGAACTCCTCGTCCACGCCGCCGACCTGATTGAACACGTCGCGTCGCCAGAGGCTCGCGCACCCGTCCGGCCATGCGACTTCACTCCGTTCGTCGTAGCGCCCGTCGTCGGGCAGGCCATGGCCGCAGCCGAAGTTTTGGCCGTCGATGCCGATTCGATGGCCGACCTTGTCGAGAATGCCGCCCTGCCGATCCAGGTAGATCTTGCAGGCGCCCATGCCGAAGCGCTCGCTCGCCCGAACCGAGTGCAGCATCTCCTCGAGCCACCTGGGGTCTGCCATGGCGTCGCTGTTCAGCAGGGCCAGCCACTCGCTGGTCGCGGCTTTGACGCCGAGGTTCACGCCACCACCGAAGCCGCGATTCGTCTCACTTCGAACCAGGCGGGCCGTCGGGAACGTGCTCTCGATGGCTTCCCGAGAGCCGTCGGTCGAGGCGTTGTCGACGATGATCACCTCGTCCGCCGGTCGGCTCTGCGCGAAGACGGTCCGGATGCACTCCACGACCTCGGTTCCGCCGTTCCAATTCACGACGACGACGGACACCGACGTCGATTCTCCCCCCTCTCGGGGAGCCACGAAATCTTGGTGCGGGGGGAGCGTCACTGAGATAAGCTCCCGGGATGCGCGCAGGCCTGTCTTTTCGTGGGGTTCGGCCGCTCGGGGCGGTCGTCCTGGCGCTTGTGCTTGCCGCCTGCACGCCGTCGCCCCCGCCCGAGCCTCCGAATTTCGTGTTCGTTCTGATCGACACGTTGCGTGCGGATCACGTCGGCGCCTATGGGTACGAGCGCGACACGACGCCGTTCATCGATTCGCTCGCGAAGAAAGGACTGGTCTTCGAGCACACAATCTCGCAGGCGCCGTGGACCGGTTCGTCGATGGCGAGCCTCTGGACCTCGCGGTACCCGTCCGAAGTCGGAGCCGGTGTGCAGCCCGACGAGACGGGCTCGCGCTTCCTGTCGAAGACGGGCTCGACGAAATTGCGCCGCGATGTCCCGACCGTAGCCGAGCAGCTGTCTGGCGCCGGCTACAAGACGATCGGCATCGTCGCGAACGCCTATGCCGGCGGCTTCTTCGGGCTGCTTCGTGGATTCGAGATGCATGCGCAGAAGCGTCAGGATGCCGCGGCCGTCACGGATGTCGCCATCGAAAAGCTCGACAGTCATCTCGCGAAGGAGCCGGCAGACCCGTTCTTCCTCTACGTCCACTACATCGATGCCCATGAGCCCACCTTTCCGCCCGAGGCGCATCAGGCGCGGTTCCCGTCGGTAAGCGGCAAGCCGCACGAACACGCGCATGCCGGCTGGCAGTTCTCCAAGGGAGAGGTGGGAGACGATTCGGCCTTTCAGACGTTCCGAGAGCACAAGATCGACCTTTACGACGCCTCGATCCATTTTGTCGACGCCCAGGTTGCGCGGCTGGCGCAGCATCTCGAAGCGGTCGGCATGCGGGATTCCACCGTGTTCATCGTGGCCTCGGATCACGGCGAGGAGTTCTGGGATCATACCGACTTCGAGAAAGAGACGCATCTCGACCCCCGGGGAATCGCGGGTGTGGGCCACGGCCAGTCGCTGTTTGGTGAATTGACCGACGTGCCGCTCATCGTGTCGGGGCCGGGGGTCCCGGCCGGGCGGGTTTCGGAGCTCGTTCGGAACCTGGATGTCGCCCCGACGGTCCTGGCGCTGGCCCAGGCCGAGACCACGGGGCTCGGCCTTCGGGGGATCGATCTCGTCGGGGCGGTGAAGGCGGGGAAGGTGGCTCCGCTCGACGGCTTCAGTGAGAGCATCGCGTACGGTGTTGAGGCGAAGAGCCTCGAGAGCGGTGGTTGGAAGCTCATCCGGTATTCCGGTACGAAGACGGGTCGGACCGACTTCCTGTTCGATCGTCGCCGCGATCGGGGCGAGCACGAGGACCGTTCGAGCGATTCTGCGAAGGAAGCCGATCGGCTGGTGGGTGCCCTGGATGCAACGCTGGCGGGCCTGGATACGATGCGCGGGGAAAAAACCAAATTGGACGCCGACACCCGGTCTCAGCTCAAGGCCATCGGGTACATCGAGTGACCGCATCTCCTGATAGGATCCGGAGCGAGTTGGACGTGAGTTTCGTCCTTCCGTGTCTGAACGAAGCAGAGACGCTCGAGCGGTGTATTCTCGCGGCGCAGAAGTGCATCGCGGACCACGGGTACAAAGGAGAAGTGGTCGTTGCCGACAACGGCAGCGATGACGGCTCTCAGGAGATCGCGGAACGCTGTGGAGCACGCGTCGTCTCGGTGGCCGAGCGCGGATACGGCAGCGCCTTGATGTCCGGCTTCGAGGCCGCCCGAGGCGAGGTCGTGATCATGGGCGACTCCGACTTCTCGTACGACTTCGAGGAGGGCGCGCGGTTCGTCGAGAAGATGCGTGAGGGCTACGATCTGGTCATGGGTTCTCGGTTCCTCGGCGAGATCCAACCCGGCGCGATGCCGCCGCTTCATCGTTGGCTCGGGAACCCGGTGTTGAGCGCCGTCGGCCGGCTGCTCTTCCGTACTTCGGTTTCGGATTTCCATTGCGGGATTCGTGCGCTGCGGCGAAGCGCGTACGAGGGCCTCCACCTTCGGACCACGGGGATGGAATTCGCGAGCGAGATGGTCGTGAAGGCCACGGTTCTCGGTCTTCGGATCGCGGAGGTCCCGGCGACCCTTCGCCCGGACGGCCGCTCTCGCCCGCCGCATCTTCGGACGTGGCACGACGGCTGGCGCCACCTGCGATTCCTGCTGACGCTGTCCCCGCGCTGGACGCTTCTCGCTCCGGGGCTCTTGCTGATGGCGGCCGGGTTCGCGATGTGGATCGGCACGTCCTACGGGCCGGCGCGTGTCCGGTACCACACCCTGGTCGTCGGCAGTCTGCTCGTTCTGGTCGGCTATCAGGCAGTCGGGGCAGCGGTCGCGGCACGGCTGTACGCGTTGGCCGAAGAGTTGGGTCCGCCGTCGTCGATCATGACGCGGCCGATGCGCGGGTTTACCTTGGAGCGCGGATTGATCGGCGCCGGGGTCGTGTTCCTCGTCGGCCTGGGCCTGATCGGCACGGTGGCGTGGTCCTGGATGGAGTCGGGCTTCGGTGTGCTCGATCCGGCCGAGACGCTTCATCCGGTGGTAATCGGGACGACGTTGCTCGCAATTGGCGTTCAGACGTTCTTCTTGTCGTTCGTGTTCCGGATGTTCACGTTGCCGCGTCGCCGGGAGCCGGCGGTGCGGCCGCTAGACGACGCGTAGGCGGGGCCGGCCTACTCGAGGATCGAACGGGCCCACTTGTAGTCGGCCTTCCCGTTCGGCGCGCGTTGGACCTTGTCGACGACGACGACCTTCTTCGGCGCCTTGAACGCCGAGAGCTTCGACTTCGTGAAGCTCCGTAGCTCGGCTTCGCCGATGTCGGAACCATGCGTCACGGATGCGACGGCCGCGACGCACTGGCCGAACTTCTCGTCCGGAATGCCGACGACCAGACAATCGACCACGGACTCGTGACGCTTGATCGCCTCTTCCACTTCTTCGGGGTAGATCTTCTCGCCGGCGGAATTGATGCACTGCGAGCCGCGGCCCAGAAGATTGAGCGTACCGTCGGCTTCGATCGTCGCCCAGTCGCCGGGGAAGGAGTAGCGCACGCCGTCGATCGTCTTGAAGGTCGCGGCGCTCTTCTTCTCGTCTTTGTAGTAGCCGATCGGCACGTTGCCGCCGGCGGCGACCATTCCGGTTTCGCCGGAGCCCGGCTCCACCAGGCGCCCGTCCTCGGTGAAGACCTTCGTGGTCGGCGCCATGGCAAACTTGGCCGTCTCTCCGAGATTCCCGCGCGTGGTGATCTGGTTGCCCATCGAGCCTTCGCTCGAGCCCATCGCGTCGAAAAGGATGAAGTCGCCCCACTCGAGGAGCTGCGCCTTTACTTCGGTCGTCCACATGACCCCGGAGGACACGAGGAGCCTCACGGGTGAAGTGTCGTACGGTGTGCCGGCCTCCTTGGCCTCCTCGAGCGCCTTCACCATGGGGCGACTGAATGCGTCGCCGACGATGACGACCTGATTCGCCTGCTCGCGCCCGGCGGTGGTCCAGAGCTCATGCGCGTCGAAGGAGCGCTTCTCGAGGGCGACGACGGTCGCGCCCGCACAGTGAGGCATCATCGTTCCGACCCAACCGCCGGTGCCGTGCATCATCGGACACGCGGGGATGGACACGATGCCCTTGCCCTCGTCACACGCTTGCTTCACCAGGCCCGCGGTCTCCTCGGGTCGGGAGGGCAGCCCGAGTCCGAGAACCGGGAACGACGAAGCCAGGAAGCTCTGCGCCATTCCGCCCATGTTGTACATGACGCCCTTGGGCATGCCGGTCGTGCCGCCGGTGTACAGCATGTAGAGATCGTCCTCGGATCGCTGAATCCGCGGGGCTGGATCGTGCGAGGTGATCATGTCCTCGTACGGAACTGTTCCGTCGATGGATTCGCCGCCGTCGTCGACTTCGATCCACAGCTTCACCTTGGGGCAGCGCGACATGACGCGCGCGACGCGCTCGCCGAGACTGGAATGGAAGACGAGCGCTTCGGAGTCCGAGTTCTCGAGGAGATAGTGCAACTCGTCGTCGAGGTACCGATAGTTGATGTTGATCGGGACCTGTCGCCCCTTGAACGCCGCGAACTGCGTCTCGGTGTATTCGATCCCGTTGTAGAGATAGAGCCCGATTTTGGTGTGGGGCGCGAGGCCGGCAGCGGTGAATGCTGTGGCGAGCCGTGCGCTTCGGTGTTCCCATTGTTGCCAGGTCACCCGCGCTTCGCCGCACACCACTGCCGCGCGATCGGGGAGGACGTCCGCGATGGATTCCCAGAGGGTTCCGAAGTGCCATTCCGTCATGCGGATAGGAGTACGACTGGCGGGCGGAGGAGATCAAGGACGATCGGCACGCCGGGGCCCGATCTCGACAATCGGCAGCCGTAGTGCCACTAATTCGGGTGGGCCGGCGACCGCCGGCTCTCTTTCCTGAAGGAGGTCCATCGATGGATTCGCTCGAGAGTTTTCGGCAGGAGATCCAGTCCTGGCTGGAGCAGAATTGCCCTGTCTCGCAACGGCAGCTGAGGGAGGGCGAGGAGGCCGTCCCGTGGGGATCTCCCCAGTTCGGCGAGGAGGCCCAGCAATGGCTCGATCGCTGTGCAGCCAAGGGCTTCACCTGCCCGAGCTGGCCGAAGGAGTACGGGGGCGGTGGCCTCTCGAAAGAACAGGAGAGAGTCCTGCGCCAGGAAATCGGGACGATTGGTGCGCAGGTCCCCGGCGGCAGCTTCGGCACGCACATGCTCGGCCCCGTTCTTCTCGAGCTCGGCAGCCACGAGCAGAAGCTGCGCTTCCTACCGGACATCGCGGCCGGCCGGACAGTCTGGGCGCAGGGTTATAGTGAGCCCGGGGCCGGTTCCGATCTCGCGGGTCTCCAGACTCGCGCCGTGCGCAACGGCGATGAGTACGTCATCAACGGATCGAAGATCTGGACGACGGGTGCAAACAATGCCGACTGGATGTTCTGTCTGGTTCGAACCGATCCCGAGGCAGCCAAGCACGACGGCATCAGCTTCATCCTCTTTAATCTGAAGAGCCCCGGCGTCACGATTTCCCCGATCGAGCTGATCAGTGGCGCGTCCGAGTTCTGCGAAGTCTTCTTCGAGGATGTCCGCGCGAAGGCGGAGAACCTCATCGGCGAGAAGAACAAGGGCTGGGCCATCGCGAAGCGTCTCCTTCAGTTCGAGCGCACGATGATCTCTGGCTTCGGCGCGGGGCCGGGCGGAAAGCGCTCCGGCAAGAAGAAGCGGGTCGCGAAGGTGTATCGCGCGATGGCGGATATGGCGCTTCAGTACCAGCCGCAGAAGGATGGGAAGCTCGCGAATGTCACTCTGCGCGACCAGCTCACGCAGAACGAGATGGACACGATTTGCTTCACGCTCTCGACGAAGCGCGCGGGTGAGGAAGCAAAGGCGGGGGCGGGCCCCGGCCATACTGCTTCGATGTTCAAGTGGTACGCCACCGAACTCAACAAGCGTCGCCAAGAGCTGATTATGACATCACTCGGAAGCAAGGCTCTGGGTTGGGAAGGCGAGGGCTTCGAGCCGCACGAATTGGCGCAGACGCGCGCCTGGCTCCGGTCGAAGGGCAATTCGATCGAGGGCGGAACGTCGGAAGTGCAGATGAACGTGATCGCAAAGCGCGTTCTCGGTCTGCCGGACTGAGCGAGGAATTCCATGGCACTGGCATTGACCGAAGAGCAGCAGATTCTGCAGAGCACGGCGCGGGAGTTCATCGCGGCGAATGCGCCCGTCACGCACCTTCGAGGTTTGCGGGATGGCAAGGACGCCACGGGGTTCTCGCGAGATCTCTGGGCCGAGATGGCGAAGCTCGGTTGGGCGGGTTTGATCGAAGACGAAGCGAACGGGGGAAGTGCCCTCGGGTTCGGCGAACTGGCGGTGCTCTTCGAAGAGTGCGGCCGCAAACTGGCGCCGTCTCCGTTCCTAGCATCGGTCGTTCTCGCCGGAGGCTGCGTGCGCGCCGGCGCGCCCGCGGAGCTTCGTAATCCCATCCTCTCGGGTGTCGCCCGTGGCGAGACGCTGCTTGCCCTTGCTCTGGACGAAGGCGCGACGTTCGCTCCTTACGCAGTGACGGCCAAGGCGGAGAAATCCGGTGACGGCTGGGTTCTGACGGGGGAGAAGACGTTCGTTCTCGATGGTCACGTCGCCGACCGGCTGGTCGTCGTCGCCCGGACGTCGGGCTCGTCGGGCGATCGAGACGGATTGACCTTGTTCCTCGTCGACGCACCCGCGAAGGGTCTCACCATCACGCGCACCACGATGGTCGACAATCGGAACGCGGCGACTGTGAAGTTAGATGGCGTCGCAGCGGAGGTGGTGCTCGGTACCGTCGACCAGGGCGCAGATGTTCTGGATCCGGTTCTCGATCGCGCCACGGCGGTTTTTTGCGCGGAGATGCTCGGTCTCATGACCGAAGCCTTCGAACATACCATCGAGTACCTGAAGACCCGTGAGCAGTTCGGCGTGAAGATCGGAACGTTCCAGGGACTGAAGCACCGGGCCGCGGCGATGTTCGCCGAGCTCGAGCTCTCGCGGTCCGTCGTGCGTGAGACGGTGAGTGCGATCGACGACGATGGCCCCGATGTGCCGACACTCGTGTGCGTGGCGAAGGCGCGCTGCTCGGACGCCGTAAGTCTGATCGCGCGGGAGATGCTGCAGATGCACGGCGGGATCGGCATGACCGACGAGGCCGACATCGGGTTCTACCTGAAGCGGGCTCGTGTTCAGGAGCTCACCTTCGGCGACGCGAGCTACCACCGGGATCGCTTCGCGACGTTGCAGGGGTACTGATCTGTTCGCGTCCGGTCCCTCCCGGGGCCGGGCGCGACCTTCGCTACTGGCGCCCTCGTCGTACGCGGGCGAGGTCCTCTCGCGCGTGCGCGTTGCCGGGCTGCGGGGTCAAGACCGCCGAGACGAGACTTCGGCGTCCGCGTGGTGGAGATTCAGGACTGGTTGAAGACGGGCTTGCGCTTCTCGAGGAAGGCCAGGATCCCTTCGTTCTGGTCGGCCGTCCCGGAGTTGGCGTGCACCGCCGCGCGCTCGTCCCGAAGCGACTCTTCGAGCGTTTTAGTTTCGCTGCCGACGAGGCAGTCGAGGATCGCTTTCACGGCGAGTCTCGGTTGCGCAGCGAGTTCCTCGCCGAGTGCGATGGCGCGGTCCTTGAGTTCGGCGTTGGGCCAGACCTCCGTGACGAGCCCGATGTGGAGCGCCTCGGGCCCGGAAATCTTCTTCCCGCGTAGGATCATGTCGATCGCGTGATCCCGTCCCACGCAGCGCACGAGTCGGGCGCTGCCTCCCCACGCCGGGACCGTTCCGAGGTCCATCTCGGGGAGGCCGATCTTCGCGCCTTCTTCCGCCGCGAGACGGAAGTGACATCCGAGCGGCAGCTCGAGCCCGCCTCCGAGGCAGTAGCCGTAAAGCGTCGCGATCCAGGGCTTGCCCATGTTTTCGATCGCAGCGATGACGCGCAGCCGTTGGTTGAAGACGGCGTCGGCGCTGCCCTTCTCCTTGATGCCCTGCGGGAGCTGCTTCAAGTTCATCCCGACCGAGAAGTTTTGGTCGCCGTCTCCCGTGATCACGACGGCGCGGACGGATTCGTCGGCTGCGATCGTCGCGACGAGCCGCTCCAACTCGTCCATGAAGGCGAGAGACATCCGGTTGTACGGAGCGTCGTTGATCGTGAGGATCGTGACGGCGTCGCGGCGCTCGATGAGGATCGGTGCATTGCTCATGTGGAGGCTTAACGTCCCCTGGGGGATCCGCGCCAGCCGGGGCAGGTGCCAAACGCTTTGATGCGATCCGGGGGGCGGTGCACTAGAGTCTCCGGCATGCCAGATGATCACGGTCACGACGAAAAGGGCTCGGTAGCGACGGGAGGTTCGGTGGGCGCGGAGACTCCCGTCCCGCAGCCCGCGCCTGAGGCAGCAGTAGCGACGGACGGTTCGGCGGCTGCGGAGACTCCCGTCCCCGAGACCACGCTTGAGCCGGCGCCCGAGACCATGCCTGAGCCGGCGCCCGAGACCACGCCTGAGCCGGCGCCCGAGCCCGAGGCCGAAGAGGACTTCGCCGCGATGTTCGCTCAGAGCGAGTCCAAGGAGACCAAGCAGGCCCGGCTCGAGGTCGGCGCGCTCGTGAAGGGCCGTGTCGTCGCAGTTGGCCCGGAAACGGCATTCGTGGCTCTCGGCGGCAAGGCCGAGGCGGCCATCGGTCTCGGCGAGTTTCGCGACGAGGAGACCGGAGAGCACACGCTGTCTATCGGCGACACCGTCGAGGCGACGATCACCGATGACGGAAGCCAATCCGGCTCGATCGTCCTCAAACGGACGTTCGGGCGCGGCGGTCGCGTGCCGGGCGAACTCGAACAAGCCCTCGAGCACGCGATCGCGATCGAGGGCGTCGTGACCGGTCGGAACAAGGGTGGGTTCGATGTGCAGGTCGCCGGGCAGCGCGCGTTCTGTCCCGCATCCCAGATGGACCGTCGTCGAGGCGACGGTGACCCCGACGCGTGGATCGGTCAGCGTCTGCGCTTCCGCGTCACCAAGATCGAGTCCGGAGGACGGAACATCGTCGTCTCGCGTCGCGACCTCCTCGAAGAGGAGATGGCGGCACAAGCGGCGATTACCTGGGAGCGCCTGGAGGTTGGTGCCGTCGTCCAGGGCGAGGTGACTTCGATCCGGGAATTTGGCGCCTTCGTAGACGTTGGTGGTGTCGAGGGGCTCGTTCACATCAGCCAGCTGGGGCACGCGCGGGTCGAGCATCCCTCCGAAGTTCTCGAGGTCGGACAGAAGGTCGAGACGCAGGTCGTGAAGATCGAGGCGGCGAAGGACGGTGGTCGCGCCAAGATCGGTCTTTCGATTCGTGCGCTCGCGGCCGACCCGTGGAGCACGGCGGCCGAGCGTTACCCCGCCGGCCTCACAGCGCGCGGCAAGGTGCGTAAGGTCGAAGCCTTCGGCGCTTTCGTGGAACTGGAGCCGGGGCTCGACGGGTTGGTGCACGTCTCGGCGATGTCCCTCGACCGCCGCGTGGCCCACCCGCGCGAAGTCGTGAAGGTCGGAGACGAGATCGACGTGACGGTCGTGAATGTCGATCCGAACAAGAGACGACTCGGGTTGTCGATGGTCGAAGGCGCGCGCCAGAAGCGCGATGAGGAAGATGCACAGGACCGGCGCGAGGCCCAGGTGGTCGTCGACAATTTGAACCGCGGGAGCGGTCTCGGAACGTTCGGGGATCTGCTCAAGAGGAAGAAGTAGGAATGGTGCGGTCGAAGCGCGACGAGCACGATCCGGGCGAGGACATTCCGGAAGGGCTACGGCTCCTTCCGCTGGACCCGGTGTTTCGCGAGCGACCGCACGAGGTTCTGAAGGAGCTGCGCGAGAAGTGCCCGGTCCATCGCGACCGGACGTTCGACCGGGTCGTGCTTTCCCGTCACACGGATGTCGAGGACGTTCTGCGTGCGCGGAACTACTGGGTCGACCCGCGAAAGTCGTTGCCCGATGATCCCGTCCGACGATTCGCGGACGACGATCAAGAGCCGTCCATGTTGTTCCTGGACGCCCCGGATCATCAGCGGCTTCGCAACCTCGTGAGCCGGTCGTTCACGCCGCGGCGGTCAGAGGAATGGCGCCCGGTCGTGCGGGAGGTCGCGGCGGAGCTGCTCGACGCCGTTGATCGAGCGGGCGAGCGCGAGTTCGATCTCGTGAAGGCGTTGGCGGCACCGCTCCCGGCGATTGCGATCGCACGGATCCTGGGTGTCGACCCTGCGCGGCAGGAGAGCTTCAAGGCGTGGTCCGAGGCATCGAGTGCCGCGTTCTTCAATCCGTTCGCCAGCGAGGAAGCGCAGCGGCTGGGAGAGGAGGGATACGCGGCCCTCGAAGAGTGCTTCCTTCGAGAGATCGCCAGCCGCCGCGAAACTCCCGCCGACGATCTGATCGGGCGCCTCGTCGCCGCCGAGGAAGATGGAGATCGTCTCAGTGAGCAAGAGCTGGTGACGATGTGCAACCTGCTCCTCATCGCAGGCAATGTGACGACGTCCGACCTGATCGGCAATGGCACCCGCGTTCTCTTGCAACACCCCGAAGCGCTCGCGCAGATCCGTGCCGCCCCGACCCGAATCACGAACGCGGTGGAGGAGATGCTGCGTTTCGATCCACCGGTCACGGTCTCCGGTCGAATCGCGTCTGAGGACACCGAGATCGATGGCGTCGAGATCGGCGCTCGCGAGTCGGTGACGACGCTGCTCGCCTCGGCAAACCGCGACCCCGCGGGCCACCCGGATCCGGACCGCTTCGACATCGACCGGCAGGACATTCGCCTCCTCTCGTTCGGCGGGGGCGCCCATCTGTGCCTCGGAGCTCACCTCGCCCGCGTCGAGGCCCAGGAGGCGATCGGTGCGCTGATCGCGCGCTACCCGAACCTTCGAGCGGCGGAAAGCGAAGAGGTCTGGAAACAGGTCCCCGGCTTCCGTGGCCTCGCGGAGTTCCGCGTCCGGATCGACTAGGGGGTCGGCCGGGGACCGGTCCACCGGGGGCTTCGGAGGACCGGTCCGTGAAGACCTTCCCCTTGCGCCTCATGAGTTTGTTGAGTCCCTTCGCGATCTGGCTCGAAAGGCCCTGCATTCCACGCGAGAGCGCAGTTTCGTCTTGGGCCTCGACGATCAGATGAAGATGGTTCCCCATCATGGTGTACTCGATGACCCCAGCCGCGAGGCTGGAGAGGAGGAGGACGCCTCCCGACCTCACTCGCTCGGCTTCTTGGTGAGATCCCGGAACGGGACCTCGCGGTCTTCACGGGTTTCACGCGGTAGACCGAGAACGCGCTCACCGATCCCGTTTCGGTGCACCTCGACGGTTCCACCGCCGATCAGGCCCTGGTAGCGATCGAGCATCTGGTTCTGCCAGAAACCGGCGCGGTAGGCGTCGGTGCCATCGAGCAAAGCGTCGGCGCCCAGGATCTCCAAGGCGACGTCGCTCCTGCGGGCCCGGCTTTCGGCCCATAGGATCTTCAGAACCGACCCATCGACGTCGGGGGCGTGGCCGTCGAGCACCGCTGTGCGGATCCGCTCGCCGAGCCATCCAAGGATCTGCTCCTCGATGTGCGCGGCCGCGACGGCGTCGCGGACCGGTGGCTCCTTGAGGCGTCCGCGTTCGCGCGCGAGTCGTACGAGGTCCTCGGCGCTGTCGCGGTTGGGGCCGCTGGTTCCGATCGAGACGGACTCGCTCGCGAGTACGAGTCGCGTCACGCCCCACCCCTGATCGATCCCTCCGACGATCTGGGAGAGCGGGACGCGGACGTCGGTGAAGAAGACCTCGTTGAAGTGCCGACTTCCGGTGATCGTCGGGAGGGGACGGACGTCGACGCCGGGACTCCTCATGTCCAGAAGCAGGAAGCTGATTCCGGCGTGCTTCGGTGCCTCGGGATTCGTGCGGGCGAGAAGGAAGCCCCACTCGCAGAACTGCGCGCTCGACGTCCAGAGTTTCTGGCCGTTCACGAGGAGTTCGTCCCCATCGACGACGGCGCTACAGCGAAGGCCTGCGAGATCACTTCCCGCCTCGGGTTCGCTGAAGAGCTGGCACCAGGCCTCGTCTCCCCGGAGGGCCGGGGCGAGGAATCGTGCCTGTTGCTCGCTGCTCCCGAAGGTGAGCAGCGCGGGGACGATGAGTGCGAGGCTGGCACCGACGAACCCGGCGGTGACCTGGTGCCGCGCGGCTTCCTCCTCGAAGAGGATGCGGTACGGGACCGAGAGCCCCCGGCCACCGACTTCGGTCGGAAGAGTGAGGGCGGCCCAGCCGCCGTCGTAGAGCGTACGCTGCCAGGCCCGGCAGTGCTCGAACCAAACGCGTTCGGCCTCTGGGGTGTGCTTCTGCCCGAAGCCAATCGCTTCGGCCTCGGCGCGCCACGCGAGGCCGTGCGCTTCGAGCCAGGCTCGCGCCTCCGCGCGAAACCTGGCCTCGTCCGTCGTGTCGGCGCGTCGAGTCACGGGTGGATTGTCTCCAACTCGAGCGCGACGCGCTCTCGGTGGAACGCCGGACTTCCGAGAAAGTCGGCATTGAATTGGGCCCGCCGGAGGTAGAGATGCGCGTCGACTTCCCAGGTGAACCCGCTGCCGCCGTGGATCTGAATGTTCTCGAATGCAGCGTCACGGTAGGCATCAGCTACGTAGCTCTTGGCGATACTCGCGACGAAGGGGGCTCGAGCTTCCCCGCGGACGAGGCTCGCGATGGCCTCGTCGGTTGCCGTGCGCGAACCTTCGAACAGGATCCAGAGATCCGCGAGCTTGTGTTTGATCGCCTGGAACGAGCCGATGGCGCGTCCGAACTGAGTACGCTCGCGGGCAAAGGCAACGGCGGCTTCGACGACAGCGCCGAAGCCGCCCACACTTTCGGCGCAAAGCACGGCCGCGGCCTCCGCGAGCGTCGCCGCGAGTGCGTCGCGCGCGCTCGGGTCGATCTCGATCGTGGGTGCTCGGTGGAAGTCCACCGTCGCGAGACGGCGGGTGCGGTCGAGGGTCTGGAGCCTGCGGCGCGTAACCTCGGGAGCGCTGGGATCGACCGCAACGAGTTGCAGCCGGCCTTCGGGCCCGCCGCGAACGATCACGAGGAGCCGGTCCGCCGAGTGCCCGTCCAGGACAAAGGTCTTCGTTCCCGTCACGGTGCCGCTCTCTTCGTCGCGTGTCATGCAGACCGCGTCGAGATCGAAGCTCCCGTGAGGCTCGACCCAAGCGAGCGTCGCTGTCGTGCCGCGCGCGATCTCAGACAGGAGCTCGTCTCTCGCGCGCCCCGCCGGCGCGTGGGTCACGGCGCGAGCGGTTAGGATTCCACTTGCGAAGTACGGAGTCGGCGTCAGTGCTCGGCCCAGCTCCTCGGCGACGATCGCAACCTCCGCAATGCCGAAGCCCTGGCCGCCGAGGTCCTCGGGGACGGCCAGGCCCGGCAGCGCCATCTCGTTGCACAGTTGCTCCCAGAGTTCCGCACTGAAGCCGTCGTCCGTTTCCATGCAGCTTCGGACCGCGGGTGGTGGAGCCTCCTTTGCGAGAAAACGACGCAGGGTGTTCCGGAACTCCCTCTGCTCGACCGTTAGGCCCGCGGCTTCGGTCGCTGTGAACGGTGAGCGGGACACTCAGACGTTCACGGCCGAGCCACCGGCGAAGGGAATGATCTGCCCCGTGATGAAGTTGCTGTTCTCGCTCGCGAGAAAGAGGGCAAGTTCTGCGCTCTCGCTGCCTTCTGCGAATCGCTCGGTGGGGCAGAGACTTTTCAGGAACGCCTGGAAGCCCTCGCCGTCGACCTTGTCCTCGGGGTAGTAGTCGGGGTTCTTCACGAAGTTCTGAGCGACCGCGTTGATCTGTACGTTGTGTGACGCCGCCTCGAGGCCGGCGTGCTGTAGGAATACGTGCTGGGCGCCCCGTGCGGAAGCGTAGGCCGAGACGGGACCGATCGGGCGGAGCGGCGTCGCGCTCGTGATCGCCACGATCTTCCCGGCGCGGCGTTCCATCATCTGCGGGAGGACGGCCCGCACGAGGCGCATGAGTGGGTGCACCATGCCGTCGAACGCACCAACCCAGGCTTCGTCCTGGATCTCGACGACAGGCTGGAGGTCGGCCGGTGTCGAGAGGTTTGCGATCAGGATGTCGACGTGGCCGGCTTCGAGAATGAGCGTGGCGGGTGCCGCGGCGTCGGTCAGATCGCGCTCGTCCGCGACGACATCCGCACCCTCCTCGCGAAAGAGCGTACAGATGGCCGGTCCCATGTAGTCGCCGGCGCACGTGACGACGGCTCGCTTGCCCGCAAGGCGCTCTCCCATGAGGGTGCGTCTACCACGAAGAGGGTGGGGGAGGGGAAGGGCGACGGCGAAGGATTAGGGCCGCAGGCCTTGAAGTAGTTTCTCGCTGCCCGGCTCGGGGACGATTCCGACCAGGACCGCGTGCGTGCCGAGCACATCGACGGAGACGTTCATCCGGTGGGCCTGCGAGTCCACCGTGATCGCCGCTTCGGCCTTCGCCTCCAGGGCGAGTTCATCGGTGCTAATCGGCGCGTCGGACGGCTCGGTCGGCAGGTACGAACTGAACGACGCCAGGCCGGACACGCCGCGGGCCGCATTCTCGAGCGCCGAGCGCTCCTCGCCGTTCTTCACCCAGCCGACCAGATAGGCGTGCCCGCCGAAGACGTAAGGGGAGATGGAAAGGGCGGTGACGGGATCCGCCTCGACGAGTGCCCTGCGCAGCGAGGTCCGCAGCATCTTGTCATGGACGAATGCGAGCGGCTGCTCGGGGTTTCGCGCCGCTTGAAGCATCCTCCGGTAGGGGAGAAATCCGATCGCCGGAGAGACGCCTGCGGTGAGCAGCATCGTGACCACCATGGCCCCACTCGCGATGATCCGTGTCCAATCGCTCGTCCTGCCGTGCCGCCCCCTCGAAGCCGTTCCGGCCCTGATAGCCGAGGTCGAGATACGGCTGGAGGGCTGAGCTCAGGGCCTCGAGCTCGGAGTTCTCGAGGATGACGAACCTGTACTCCCGATAGTGGGCAAGCTGTTCTTCGGTGGAGTCCATTCGCGGTTCGAGTTTACTCCCGCCGCGAGACGGATGTTACGGCGCTGCGCTAGAGGAGCCCGAGTGTGACTTCGCGGCGACGGGTTGTGATGGTTTCCGGAGACTCCGGTTCGAAGCGCTCATCCGGCTCGATCTTGAAGATCGGCTGGCCTTTGGCCACGACCGTCGCGTCCTGATCTACCATGAGGTTCTTCGTGATGGTTCCGGAGAACGGCACGGAGACCTTGTTGAACATCTTCATCACCTCGATGATGAAGAGCGGCTCACCGGCCTCGAAGTGATCTCCCACGTCGATGAGCTGAGGCATGTGCGGAGCCTCGCGCGCGTAGAAAGTGCCACCCATCGGCGTCACGATCTCATCGGCGCTTGCCTGCGGCGGCGGTGCCAGCGCCCGGAGATTCGGAACCATGGCTTCTTCGTCGAGGAATCGCTCCGGGAACACAGGGACGAGGTCGTCGCCGACGGTGATCTCGAGAAAGCCCGAGTGCGCCCCGATTCGAGGGATGAGGAGCATAAGATCGAGTCCGACCTGGAATCCGCGGTGGGCGGCGACAGCGCGCTTCCACAACTCGTCGTCACCTTCGGTCAGCTTCTTGGACGGCTTCTCCGAAAAGAGTTTCTCGAGCTCGGCCGCCGTCCGTGCGCCCGTGCGCTTCTCGACCTCGGCATAGAACGCGAGCGCCGAGTCCATGATGTCCTGATCGTGGTCCCAGATGCGCTCGGAGGGCGGCTTCGCGCCGACGTGCTCGAGGTCGAGGAATTGGTAGAGCCGTTCGAGGAAGTGCACTGGGTTGTCGACAAATCGGACTTCGCCATCGCCGTGGGCGAACAGGTCGCCGTCGTATCGGCCGAGGAAGCCTCCAAGGACGTGTGAGTTCTCGAGGAGCTTCGCAATCGGGCGCAGAAGCAGGGTTTGCTTCGTTGCCAGAATCTTGCGCGCCTCGGCATCGGGCTGCTTCTTCACCAGCTCTGCGACGGCGATGTCGAGATCCACGTCGTCGACGATCTTCTGCAGCGAGCCGACGGCGGCGAGGAAGGGCTGCATGAACCCGGTGGTCGGTTCGGCCATCACGCCCTTGCCGAGGAACCACTGCACCAGTCCGTAGTGCACCGGGAGGTTCGTCTGCAGGTCATCGCCTCGCAGGGAGGTGCGGCGAAGAACTTCGGCCATTCGTTCGTAGTTGTCGCGCCGGTTCGTGCCGTCGGTGAGGACGAGCGCGACGTTCGAGTCGTACGCACCGGCGAGCCGGTAGAAGATGAACGCGCCCGTGTCCGGGTTCCGCGTGCCGATCCCCTGATCGAAGCGGATCTCGCCGGCGATCGGCGGCGACCACGAGCGGATCATGCCGCCGGCGTGCGGCTGTAGTGCTTGGTTGGTCGCGTTGATGCGGACCTCGAGACCGGAGACGTTTCGCACCGTGCGTTCGGGCTTGGGCATGCGATCGCCATGTGACGCGAGCAGGCACATCGCTTCGATCAGGTCCTCGACGTAGTACGATTCCCCGGCATCGTCGGGATTCGTGAACTTCAGCCGGTAGGCGAGCTCGGTCACGACGTGCTCGACCTGGATCCGGGTGTTCATCTCCATGAAGAAGTGGTCGAAGCCCGAGATGATGCACTCGAAGGTGGAGACCGAGTTGAGGCCGGTGGCTTCACCGAAGCGCTCGCCCTCTTTCTCCATGCGATCGAGGCAGCCTTTGTCGCCCGTGAGGATCTCGACGGCCTTCTTCTGGCTCGCTGCGCTCGCGAGCGCGATCTCGGCATCGAGGAGTTCGGCCGTGAGCGAGACTTCCAACAGTTTCTGCTCGTGCATTTGCACCGAGCAATCGCGTCCGCCGAGGGCGACGCACCAGGAGCCGTTGCCGATGAGCTGGATCTCGTTGTGGCGGGTGCTCTCGATGTTGAGCTCGACCAGGAAGTTCCGATTCGAGCCGGGCTCGACGACCTTGGATTCGGCGAGCACATCCATCACGGCCGCATCGATCTCATCGGGCGACGAGACGACGCGCTGGCCCTTCCCGCCGCCGCCGCCGATGTGCTTGAAGCGGATGCGGTAGCCGGCGTGGCTCTCCCACATCTCGGCGCTGATCGTCGCGGCCATCGCCTGGAGTTCGGCAATTGTGACGAGCTCGACCGTCGCGCCGTAGGCCTCCTGGAGGAGGTTCTCGCCGTTCTCTTCGACCGTCTGGTCGCCGTCCCACTTGAAGGTGAGATTGTGCCTTTTCGCGAGCTTCTCGAGGCCGCCTTTGTCCTTCGCGGTCTTGGCGAGTGCGCGCGAGCTGATGTCGTCGACGCCCGGAATGATGGCGTTCCCGAGGCTGCGGGCGAGCTTCTTGGCTTCGTCCTTGGCGCCGGCTCGGCGCGCGACTTGGGAAGACGGACCTACGAAGCCGAGTCCGGCCTTCTCGATGGCCTCGATGAACTCGGCGTCCTCGGCCATGAATCCGTAGCCGGCGAAGAGGTGCGTGTATCCGCGGCTCTTTGCGATTTCGATGATCTCATCGATGCGCTCGAGCTTCTCTTCTTGGCCGCTGCCCATGTAGTCCGCGACCCGATGGACATTGGAAGGGAAGCGAAGGCTGCGGAGTTCCGGGGCAAGGCAGCGCGCGTACGTGACCGAGTCTTTCTCGGAAAGCAGCATGCCGTACTCGCCGACACCGATCCGGTCGAAGACCTCGAAGGCTTCCTGACGGACCGGGCCGCGGCAGACGACGAGGATCTTCATCTCCGCGAGGGAGAACGAATCGATCCAGCTGGAACCGGCGTTGCCGGGGGCGATGGGTTCGAGCTTTCGATCCAACACGTGCAGGCTCCCTTTACTCGAACTCGCGCTGCGGGCCGCTCATCGCCGTGGGCGTGTACGTCCTCATGAGAAAATCCAGGTTCTTCGCCAGCACCCGGCGGCTCGTGCCCGGCATGACGATTCGCGAGATGGAGCCGAGGGACAGCGCTTCCTTCGGGTTCATCAATTCGCGTTCGTAACGATTGGTTAGTTCGGCCAGCGCGGCGTCGCGTTCGGCGGCCGCCTCCTCCTGGGAGGCGCCGCCCGCGACGGCCTTCTTGTAGGCGGCTTCCGCGGCGCGCATCTCGTTCTTGTAGACAAATTCCTTGCCGCCGCCGGGCCCCATGACCGCGACGCGTGCATGCGGCATGGTGAAGACGGTGTTAGCGCCGACGAAGTGGGAGTTGTAGCTCGCGTACGCGCCGCCGAACGCGTTGCGAATGATCAACGTCATCGACGGGGTGCGGAGGTCGATGATCGAGTCCAGGAACTTCCGACCCTCGAGGACGATGCCGCGGGATTCCTGCTCACTGCCGGGCAGGAAGCCCGTCGTATCCTCGAGAAAGATCATCGGGATGTTGTAGACGTTGCAGAACCGGATGAATCGGGTGCCCTTCCGTGCGGCGTGGACGTCGATCTGGCCGGACGAGACGTGCGAGTTGTTGGCCACGAACCCGACGACGTGGCCACCAATACGGCCGAACGCGGTGACGAGGTTGCGCGCGCGAGCCTCCTGCAGCTCAAAGTACTCGCCGTGATCGCAGATCTGCTGCATGAACAGCGTGATGTCGAGCGGAGCGTTCATGCCCGCGGGCGAGTTGAACGTCTTCCGGAAGAGGATGTCCTCTTCGACCGTGAAGCGATCGATGGGGTCGGAGGTCGGCGCGAAGGGTGCGGCGGTGTGATTGTTGTCGGGCAGGTAACCGAGGAGTCGGATCGCCGTTCGGAGCGAGCCCAGCTCGTCGTTCGTCGTGACGTCGCAGACACCGTTCATTCCGTGGATGCCCGGTCCGCCGAGGTCCTCGGCGGAGACGTCTTCTCCCAGAGCGCTCTTCACGACGCCGGGACCGGTCAGCCCGATGAAGGTATCTTCGCACTGGATCATGAACGATCCCTGGCGAGGCAGGTAGGAGCCGCCGCCGGCGTTGTAGCCGAACATGAGACTGATGCTCGGCACGACGCCGCTGATCCGGCGTAGCGCAGTGAACGCTTCGCTGTAGCCGTCGAGCCCGCCGACGCCTGCGGGAACGAACGCGCCCGCGGAGTCGTTCATGCCGATCAGCGGAATGCCGCGCTCACCGGCCATGTAGATGAGGCGAGCGAGCTTCGCGCCGTTCGTCGCGTCCATCGAGCCGGCGCGCAGAGTGAAGTCGTGTCCGTAGACGGCGACGTCGCGGCCGCCGATGTCGAGGATGCCGCAGACCAGCGAGGCGCCGTCGAGGTTCGGGCCCCAGTTCTGCCAGAACAGGTTCGGTTCTTTCTCGGTCAGCACTTTGATGCGCTCGAAGACCGTCATCCGGTCCTTGGAGTGCTGAACGCGGATGCGGGCGAGGCCGCCGCCGTCCATGGGCTTGTCGAGGAGCTCCTGCCCGAGGCTGAGGGCCGCGTCGTACACCGTGCCTCCCGTGTGGACGGGACCCGTGGGGGCAGGGGGCGGCGCGAAGGGATTGTCCAGCGAATAGGTCGGGTTTGTGGCTTCCATGGGTCTCCGATCGGTTCGAGCCCCTCCCTTTAACAAAAGATGCGGGGAAGCCATCCGAATCCGGACCGGCTCTGTAAGCATCTGAAACTACAGGGAATTCGGACGTCTTTTCATCTCTGGCCGGTGGTGCGAAGGTCGCCCGATGGCATCCCATGAATTCATCGAGGTCGACGAGGCCGCCCCGGGGGTCTGTCGGATCACCCTCAGCCGCCCCGAGAAGCGCAACGCCATCAACAACGCGATGCGCGGCGAGCTCCTCGCCGCTCTGCAGGCGGCGGATCGAGACGACGCGGTCCGGGTCTCGATCCTGCGTGGGGCGGGGACCTGCTTCTCGTCGGGCTACGACATCAAGTCGGACCTGGGTGCGGACCAGCCGTACTTCACCGCCGACGTCGGCATGCAATGGGCGCGGCATGTGGCGGAGGGCTGGATGTCGTTGTGGGATCTGGCGAAGCCGGTCATCGCGCAAGTCCATGGCTACGCTCTCGCGGGCGGGTTGGAACTCGTGGGCGCGTGCGATCTCGCGTACGCCGCCCGTGATGCGCGCTTTGCCCACCCGGTCCTTCGTGTCGCCGGAGTCCCGGACTTCGCGTGGTTTCCGGTCGCCATGGCCCCGCGGCACGCGATGGAGCTGCACGTGGCCGGGCGCGAGTACGACGGCGACGAGGCCGAGCGGGTCGGCATGATCAACCAGGCGTTCCCGCCCGAAGAGCTCGAAGCGCGGGTTCTCCAGATTGCGCAACGAATTACCGAGGTTCCGCCGGCGGTGGTGACGGTGAACAAGCGACTCGTTCACTCCGCCGTCGAGGCGCGCGGCGGTCGGAGCGTGATCCGCACCGCGGCGGACCTCCAGGCGGGGCCGCACATGCAGGCGCTCGGCCAGATGAGCGGCGCCGCTCTCAGCGATCAGGTGAAGAAGGCATAGGGCGAGCGGCGCTTGACCGCACTTCGGCGACCGCACTAGCACTTGGAGTGATGTCGGATGAGCGCCATCGGCACTTTCGGTTGAGATACCCAATTCCCGTTCGACCCCCGATCGAGATCGACGGAAACGTGTTCTCGGTAGTCAATCTCTCCGAGAGGGGCCTCAGGTTTCACGCGAGTCGGAGCACGTACCTGGCGACGGGGACGAACGTCGCCAGGAGGATCAGGTCCTCGACCTGGTGCCTGCCGTACCGGTGTTCGCCGCAGAGGTTCTGCGGACGGCTGCCGGGGAACCCGTCGCGGCGAGGGTTCTCCTCACTCGGCGCCCGGCGCTCGCCTTCGATCGCATCGACTTCGCGCTCTTCGAACCGGTCGAGATCGCGTACGAGTTTCTCCCGCGACTGGGGCAGACGTCCGACGCGAAGCTCGTCCTGTCTCCGTGAGTCGCGGGCAGCAGGTCAGTCGACCGCGCCCTGGTTCACGCGAACCTTCTTTACCGAGGCTCGCACCACGGGGATCTCGTCGTCGGCCAGTGCCGGTAGGACCGTCTTGCGCTCGAGCGCCGCTCGGACGTAGGGCTCGAGTTCCTCGGCTTTCGCTCGTTCCCGCGCGCCACGATCCGCGGCGAACGGTCCCATGAGCTTGGAGGCGAAGAGTTCCAGCGATTCGCAGATGTGCTCGTGTCGGTTCCGGCCCGCTTGCTGCATGAAGATGATCTGATCGACTCCCGCCTCGCGGTACTCCGTCAGATGGGCGCGCATATCGTCGGGCGTCCCAATGCCGGCGCCGTCATACCCGGCGGCTGAGGCGGCCTCGATGAGATCCTCCGTGCGATTGCCGCGGAGGCGTTTGAAATCCTCCCACAGCGTCGTTCGTCCGGGCACGGAGTCCGCGGTGACGAGGTTCGAGAGTGCGTACCCGAAGAACTCGAAGCCCTCTCGTCCCCGCCGAATCGCTTCGGCCCGATCGTGGTGGATCGAGAAGCTCGACACCATGGCGATGTTGGCGTTCACGGTGTGGCCGATGGGAACACATTCGTCGGACTTGATGATCGAGTAGTAGACGTCGACCCAGGCCTTGGCCTCCTGGGGGTCTACGAACGAGAACGCGAGTGCGCCGAGGCCGAGGCGCGCCGCCACTTTGATCGTGTCGCGGTTCGTGCACGCCATCCACATCGGTGGGTGGGGCTTCTGGAGCGGCTTCGGCAGCACGTTGCGGCAGGGCATCGAGAAGTGCTCGCCCTCGAAGCCGGGGTACGGCTCCATCACCATCATGTTCGCAATCTGCTCGGCCGCCTCGAGGCTCATCGCTCGCTTCTTCTTCGCGGGGATCCCGAAGCCGCCGAGTTCGAGGCGTGTTGCGCCCTCGCCGATGCCGAACTGCGCGCGGCCGTTCGAGACGAGGTCGAGAGTCGCGATGCCCTCAGCGCTGCGCGCCGGGTGGTTGTAGTTGGGGATCACCTGGCGGATGCCGTGGCCGAGTCGAATTCGCTCGGTCCGACCGGCGGCGCAGGCGAGGAATACTTCGGGCGAGGAGCAATGCGAGTACTCGTCGAGGAAGTGGTGCTCCACCGCCCACGCGTAGTCGAACCCGAGTCGGTCGGCGAGGGCGACCTGATCGAGGGCCTCATGAAAGAGACGGTGTTCATCGCCCTCGCGCCAGGGCTTGGGTAGCTGAAGTTCGTAAAACACGCCGAATCGCATTGGATCGCCTCCGAGTCAGAATCCTATCCGGACAGGATTCTGGGAAACTACGCTCCGGATCGAACTTCGCCAACCTAAACGGTCGGGTCTCGGTGGAATGCCGCCCGCGCGGTGCAACGAGAAGAGACGAGCCGCGTTGCCGCGAGCCGTTGATCCTCTCGGCTGCCGTATTGAGGCAGGGAATCTTCTGATAGCACTCGGTCCCCGTCGAGAGGGCGTCGAAGATGTACTCGACGTTGAAGTTGCCGGGCGGCCCGAGTGCGCACAGGCCGGAGGGCTCTCCATTCGTGCCCTGGTTTGGTGTTGCCAGGTACTGCGTGTAGGCAGCCGTGCAGCCGGTGATGGTCGAAGCATCGGTTGCGCCCGCCGTCGGGACGGCCGTGGTGCTCACAGGGAAGCGGACAATGTCGAGGTTCTCGATTCGTGGGTTCGGGGTCGTCTAGACGAAGTCGTAGTGCGGGAGTGAGTTCGAGAAAACGTAGGCCCAGGTCGAGTCACATTGTGCTTTGACGCACGGGTCCGGCTCCGGGCCGTCGTTGTCGATCTTGTTCGAGTCCTCGAGCTTCTGGCAGGAGTGGCGCCTTCATGCGCTTGTCGAGGTAGACCCGCGTTGCTTTCCCAGCGTACGTGATCTGGCACTTTCAGACGTCGGTCTTGTCGCCCTCGACCGGCGGTGCGGAGCCGTACGCGGTGTCGGCGGCGCCGGTTGCTGCGCTGGTGGCGCGGCAGGCGAGGCAGTTCGCCACGCCGTCGTAGGTCGAGATGCTGGGGACGGTCACATCGCACGGAGCCGGGCAGCTCGCGTACCCGGCTGCTCCCGGGGAAGATGCCGCTGTGCACGCAGAGGTCGTCTTGCTGAGGCGCGACGCGGCGGCCTTGGTGATTTTAGTGGAGCCCTTCGCCGGGAAGCAGGCGATCGGTCGGATCGTTGCAATCGACGCCGGCGGCGATGTCGTCCGGCAGACTCAGGGGCGCGGGGCGGAGAACCGGCGATCACTCAAGAAGCGGACGTCGGTGAGGCTTTCGAGGAAGTCGAGAAGGTCGGCCTTCTCCTCTTTCGTCAGGACGAATCCGACGATGAACTCGCTTCGTAGAGGGCTGTCGGAGCCACGGCCGGCATTCGGGCCCGTTGTGAGGGTGCGCCCGCCGCCGGAATAGTGATCGATCACCTCCTCCAGCGTGGTGATGCTGCCGTCGTGCATGTAGGGGCTGGTGACCGCGACGTTGCGCAGGGTCGGTGCCTTGAACTGACCCATGTGGTCGGGCTTGGCGGTGATCCGGTGAAGGCCCGTGTCCTCCGCCGGGTATCCGCCGCGACCGTCCACGTTGTAGAGGCCGGTGTTGTGGAAGCCGAGCCCGGTGCGCGGTGTGCGGTCGTGATCGACGCTATCGCTGAAGTTGAATCCGCCGTGGCAGTGGAAGCACGCCAGGCGTTCGGAGAAGAAGAGGTCCATCCCGCGAATGGCGCCGGGGGTGAGTGCGGTTTCGTCACCCTGCACGTAGCGGTCGTACGGCGCATCCCCGGAGATGAGCATGCGTTCGAAGCTCGCGATGGCGTCGAGGATTCGACGGATCTGCACGGGATCGTCGTCATCGGGGAAGGCCTCGCGGAATCGCGTCACGGTTTCCGGGTCGGACCGGAGTCGAGCGAGCATTTCCGTGTCGTGCCCGCCCAGCCCCATCTCCGTGGGCCGCTCGCTGAACAGGGCCATCCGCGCCTGCTCCTCGAGTGAATTCAGGTGAGGATGCGACCAGGTGAGCCTCGAGCTGTACGCGACGTTCGCGAGCGACATCGCGTTTCGCGTATGCACTTCGCCCGTCGCGCCGATGGCGCGGGGGCGGCCGTCTGTGAAGGCCAGTCGCTGCACGTGGCAGGTGCCGCAGCTCGTCTCGCCGTTCACCGAGAGGCGTTCGTCGTAGAAGAGGTGACGTCCCAGCTCGACCTTCTGCGGCGTGAGCGCGTTTTCGGGGGGGACGCTCGGCACGGGGAAGTGCTCGGGGTGCCACGGGGGAGGGGGGCGGCGCTCGCAGGCGCTGAGGGCCACTGTGAGAAGCACGAGGCCTCCGAAGACGATCGCGCGCGAGGTCCCGGGGCGGGGCGTGTGAGAGGTAAGGCGTTGGATCATGGAAGTCGGCCTACCTCCCGCTGCGCCTCTAGGAGATCGGCGCGCGTAAAGTGGAAGCTGGAGAGCGCGAGTCCGGCGGCGCCGTAGAACGCGGCCGGGAACCACGAGTACATCCAGACCAGCCACCACTTGACCGTCTCCGTTTGTTCGACGCCCGGTTCGTAGCCGACGTGTTCGAGAACCTGGAGCGCTACGAAGCCGGTAATGGCGGCGCCGAGCTTCGTCGCGAAGGCCCAGATCGCGAAGTAGGAGCCCTCTCTGCGTCGGCCGGTGCGCGCCTCGTCCCAATCGATGATGTCGGCGACCATGGCCGGCGGCAGCGACAATGTGTTCCCGAACGCGGCACCGCCGATCATGAGGATCACGGAAAAGTACAAGACGGACCCATCGGTGAGCTGCGTGCACGCGAGGCTCGTCGTGCTCGCCATCACGATCGCGATCGTCCACGTGTTGCGCTTCCCGAGCACGGCCGCGACCCGGTTCCAGAACGGAAGCGAGAGCACTCCACTCGAGAAGTACAGTAGGAGGTAATACGACCAGGTGGGCATCCACCCCGGAACCGCGGCCGTCCACCAATGCGGTGTTCCGATGACGTAGATCGAGATGTAGATGACGAGAACCGCGGGCACGGCGCCCGCCACAGCCGAAAGGGAGAACGCGAGCAGGAGCGGTCGGAAGTGTGGGTTTTTCAGGGTCGCGAGCCAGCCGGCGTATGGGTTCATCGGAGCACGGCCCTGGAATTCGGGGCGTTCGTGGCACGCGATTGCGGACACGATCAGGGTGATCGCGGTTCCCGCTCCGAGGATCGCTCCCATGAAGGAATAGCCCACCAGCCCGCCGTAGACGTGGATGAGGTAGGCGGGGGAGATCGTCGCGAGCAGCAGTCCGGCGAGAGCGCACGCCTCGCGGACGGTGATGAGCTTCACGCGCTCCTGGTAGTCGTCGGTCAGTTCGGCGCCGAGGCTGAAGTAGGGCACGGCCCCGATCGTCCAGAAGAGATACGTGAGGATGTACAGCGTCAGCATGTACGCGAGCATCCGGACCTGGCCCCCTTCGCCGTCGGTCACTGCCGGCGGCGTGAAGAGGAAGTAGAACGCCACCGCGAGGGGGATGGCCGTCCCGAGAAAGTACGGCCGGCGTCTGCCGAACCGGGTGTGGGTGCGGTCGGACAAGTACCCCATGAGGGGATCCGTCACGCTGTCGAACACCTTCGCGAACAGAAGCGACCAGGCGACGAGGCCGGCGGACAGCCCGACGTAGTCGGTGTAGAAGAACTGCAGGTTGACAGTGATCACGAGCCCGAGCAGCGCGAACGCGAAATTGCCTGAGCCGTAGGCCACCATCGACGCGATGGAGAGCCCCGCGCGGCGAACGGAGGTGGCTGGGTCGAGCGATGGGGGCACCATGTGCGCGAACCCTACCGTCAGCGGAGGGCGGGCGGAAGAACCTCGCGGATGGTTCGTTCGCCCAAACGAATCGGGGGCACGGTCGACGATGTCGTCCGTGCCCCCGTTTCTCCGGCAAGGTCAGAGACCCAACGCTATCTTCCTCCGCCCACGAGGAGAGATTCGTGCGGCGCCGTGGACATGGGGTTCATGGATTGTCGCCGAGGGGCGGCAAGGGATGAGCCCCACGTCCACGGTGGTGAACTAGTTCATCTTCACCCGCCAGCCCTTCTTGTTGGGCTGCCAGGTGGCCGAACGCTCGAAGGCCTCGTTGCCGACAACGACCTGGACCGCTATTGCGGCCTCGTTTTTCAGGCCGGCAAGCGGTGTCCCGATCGAGTTGGGTTGCCAAAAGGCGTTGTCCAGGATGAAGAGCACCTCGGCCGGGTAGTCGGGCGGAATCTGGGGGAGGGTATTGCCCGTTGCGATTCCGTTGTTGATGTCGACGCAGGGCGCCTCGCGGTTCGGAGGCCTGCTGTCGCTCTGGATGTTGAACGTGCCGGCGCAGCCGACGTTCCGGGGCTCATAACTGGGTGGGACATTCCGGGAATATCCAAGCGTTCGATCGAAACAATGTGCGTGCCGCCTATTTCGAAATACAAACATTCGAAACTAGGGATTGGCTTCGCGTCAGGAAGGATCACTGGCCGAACGTCAAGTGGCGCGACGATGCGTCAGCGGAGGCTCGTCTGTCTACTCTTGAGGCAGATCGTGCGGAGTGCCTGGGAGCCGTGCCAGGAAAGCGTGCAGGTCCGGGGCAAGCGGCGCCTTGATATCGAGCACGCGGCCGGTCGTTGGGTGCGGGAGGTTGAGGCGGCGCGCGTGCAAGAATAATCGAGGGAGCCCGTACAAATCTCGAAGACGTTGGTTGATGCGTCCCTTGCCGTACCGCGTGTCACCGATGATCTGGTGCGCAAGGTGCGCGAGATGTCGTCGGATCTGATGGCGCCTGCCCGTGTGAAGCCGGACTTCGAGAAGGGAGCAGCGACTCATCTCTGCGAGCCGACGGAACTCGGTCCACGCTTCTTGGGGCCGTCCCGCCTCGGAATGCAGAGGGCGCCGGCTCTCGAACGCTTCCTCGGTCGAGCCGCGCACCAGGGCAAGGTACGTCTTCCTCGTCTCGGGCCCAGTGATGCAGGCCTGCGCCGCCGCAGCCGCTTCCTTGTCGAGGGCGAAGAGAACGACGCCGGATGCGGCACGGTCCAGGCGGTGGACCGGGTAGATGTACGCCCCGATCTGGTCGCGCACGAGCTGGAGGAGGGCGGTGGAATCACTCGCCTCGGCGCTGCGGTGGACGAGGAGCCCCCCGGGCTTGTCGACCGCAACGAAGCGGTCGTCGCGATACAGGACCGGGATCAATTACCTGGAGGTGACCAGCGGCCAGATCTCTCCGCCATGGTCGCCCTGAACGGCATCCCCGAGCTCTTCGGCCCATTCGTCGGCGAGCCCGAACTCGGCGCGCCACGCCCACAGTCGTCGGGTCGAAAAGTGAAGCGAATGCTCGTAGGTGAAGCCGATCGCCCCGTGGACCTGGTGGGCGATTCGGGGGCCTAGCTCGGCGGCGTCGCCGACGACGACCTTGGCGCAGGCGATCTCGAACGCGGGGTCTCCGGCGGTCCCGACCCGCCCTTGGATCCCCGCGTGCGCTTCGGTCGCCGCGCGGAACGCGATCTCGGTAGCGGTAGTCGCCTCCGCGACCTGGCCGGCGAGGCGGGCGAGCTCCTGCTGGATGATTTGGAAGTTTCCGATGGGTCGCCCGAACTGTACGCGCTCGGTGGCGTAGAGCACGGACTGGTCGAGGATGCGCTCGAGGGCGCCAGTCATCTGTCCGGCGCGAAGCAGGGCTCCGTAAGTACGAACCGTGTTCGCCGCGAGATCGCACGGCCCGAGGACCGGCGCTTGGTTACCGAGGGTAAGGGTGTCGCGCGGATCGAGGGCCAGGTTGTGCCCCTCGGTGACCGCGAGCCCGGAGCGCGGGAGGCACGCGACTCGGGCGACGCCTTCGCCGCCGGCGACGAGGCCGACCAAGTGACCGGCGGCGCGTCCCCACGGTACGCGTTCGAGCTGCGCGCCGACCTCGGCTTGGAAGGGTACCGGTACGAGGCCGAGCGGACCGCTCGGGATCTCGAGTCCGCTGCGCTCGAGCAGCCACGTTGCCAGAATCGTCTCGACGAGCGGCAGGGGAACGGAGTGACGTCCCGCAGCTCGCGCGATCTCGAAGACGTCGAGCCAGTCCCCGTCTGCGCCGCCGTTGTCGGCTCGAAGCAGCGCGCGCGTGAGGCCCGTCTCTTCGACGGCGTCCCACAGATGGTTAGGCCAGGAGCCGCTCTCGGCCTCGGCAAGGCTCTCGGCATCGATGGAATCGGCGAAGAGACGTTCGACGGTCTCCGCGATCATGCTGCGAGCTTCACTCATCGCAGCCCGAGCCCCCGCGCGATGATGCCCCGGAGAACCTCGCGGGTACCACCGCGAAGGGAGAAGGAGGGGGCGTTCTGCATGAGATGGGCGAGGAGCTGCTGGGTGGCTTCGGCGCCGTCGTCCGTTCGCGGTTCCTCACCGAGGAGCCGCTGGACGATGCCGGGTAGGTCTTGCTCGAACACTCCACCCAGGTCCTTGGTGACGGCGGCCTCGAGTGCCGGGTTCTCTCCGCGGTCGAGCAGTCCGGCGAGACTCAGGGTCATTTGGCGCAAGGTTGAGAGGTGCGCGACTTGCCGTCCGATGGTGGTGCGTGCGGCCGGCCCGGCGTCGTCGCCGAGATGTCGCGCGATCTCCGCGAGAAGGGGTTGGCAGGAGAGATAGCGCTCGGGCCCGCTGCGCTCGTAAGCGAGCTCGGCCATGACCTGGCTCCAGCCCTCGCCTTCGTCTCCGATGAGGGCGTCGTCGCTCACGAGCGCGTCTTCGAACGTGACCTCGCAAAAGTGGTCGTTGCCGGCGAGGTCGCGGATGGGTCGAATGGTGATCCCGTCGCGCCCGTCGAGGGGGACGAGGAACTGTGAGAGCCCTTGGTGCTTCTTCTCGGCGACCGTCGTTCGAACGAGCGCGATCATGTAGTGGCAGTGCGCGGCGCCGGACGTCCAGAGTTTTGTGCCGTTGATGCGCCAGCCGTCGCTGGTACGCTCGGCGCGGGTGCGCACCGAGGCCAGGTCGGAACCCGAGTCGGGCTCGCTCATACCGATGCAGAAGAAGGTTTCGCCTCGGCAGATTCGGGGGAGGATTTCGTTCCGCTGCTCCTCGGTCCCGTACTTCATGAGGAGCGGCCCACTCTGTCGATCGGCAATCCAGTGCGCCGCGACCGGCGCCCCAGCGGCGAGCATTTCTTCGAGCATGACGTAGCGCTCGAAGCTGCTGCGTTCTCCGCCGCCGTACTGCTTCGGCCACGTCATGCCGATCCAGCCCCGCTCACCCATCTTGCGGCTGAACGCGGGATCGCTGCCCATCCAGGTATAGGCCCGGCGCCACGTTGGGAAGTCGGCGAGATGCTCGGCGAGGAACGCACGGATCTCTCCGCGCAACGCGGTGGTTTCGGCGGGCAGACGACAGGGGTCGAGGCGGAAGCGCGACACGGATCTTGCGATACTGGCGGGTCTCCGCGGTTGCAACGTGCCGGCCAAGGGGCGAGAACCCGCTTCGGAGGGCAGAAATGAAGATTGCCGTGACGATCGGGGGACCCGCCTCGGGCCGAGGCGACTGGGAGGAACAGGTGGAGTACGCGGTCGAAGCCGAGAAGCTCGGCGTCGACTCGATCTGGTCCGCCGAAGCATGGGGCATGGACGCCGTTACGACGCTCGCGTTCCTCGCCGCGCGTACGCGCTCCGTCGCTCTCGGGACGGGGATCATGCAGATCAGCGCCCGTGCGCCCGCGATGACGGCGATGACCGCGCTCACCATGGCCGCGATCTCAAAGGATCGGTTTCGCCTCGGGTTGGGGGCGAGTGGTCCCCAGGTCGTGGAGGGGCTGCATGGGCAATCGTTCGCGGATCCGGTGGGGCGAATGCGCGAGACGATCGAGATTGCACGCCTTGCCTTCGCCGGTGAGAAGCTGGCGCATCCGGGGAAGCACCACCTGCTGCCTCGGCCGGGTGGGGAGGGGAAAGCGCTGCGGCTCTCGCAGCCGGCCAATCCGGCGATTCCAATCTATCTCGCGACGCTCTCGCCGAAAGCCCTGCGCCTCACGGGCGAGCTCGCAGACGGCTGGCTCGGCACGTCGTTCATCCCCACGCAGGCCGACGCGCACCTCGCGCACATCGCCGCGGGGGCCGCGGCGGCGGGGCGATCGCTCGCCGACCTCGACATCGGCGCATCAGCGACGGCGGCCGTGACGGACGACCCCGCGAAGGTCATCGCGGCGATGAAGCCGCAAGTGGCGTTCGTCTTGGGCGCGATGGGCTCCCCAAAGACGAATTTTTACAACGCGGCGTTTCGCCGCGCGGGCTACGAGGACGCCGCAGTAGAAGTGCAGAAGCTGTGGGTCGACGGCAAGCGCGCCGAAGCGGTCGATCGGGTGCCGGACGAGATGGTTCACGCCGGCAACCTGATCGGTGATGCTGCGATGATTCGTTCCCGAGTGCAGGTCTATCGCGATGCGGGCGTGAACACGCTGATGGCGGCTCCCTCCGGCCGGAGTCTCGAGGAGCGCCTTTCGACCCTGGGCGCCGTCGTCGACATCATCCGGGGGTAGGCCGAGGCGCGGCCTACTAGCGGGGCTAGGCCTCGTGGAGATGCTGACGGCCATTGTATAGGAAAGCAGCAGCTGGGCTCGCGTGGACTTTATTCGCCGATGGCCCGCAGGAGGTAGGTCATGGGATACGATCTCGTAGTTCGCGGTGGTCGCGTGGTGGACGGAACAGGGATGCCGGGCTTCTCTGCCGACGTGGCGGTACAGGATGGCCGGATCGCGCGCATCGGTCGGATCGACGAGTCGGGAACACGGGAGATCGACGCCGCGGGGTGTGTCGTCGCGCCGGGCTTCATCGACGTACACACGCACTACGACGTGCAGCTCGATTGGGATCCGCTCGCCTCTCCGTCGTGTTGGCATGGCGTTACGTCCGTTCTCACAGGGAATTGTGGGTTCACGCTGGCGCCGGCGAAGCCGGAGGATGTCTCCTGGCTGGCTGCGATGTTGTCGCGGGTCGAGGGTATGTCGAAGCAGGCGCTCGCCGAGGGCTTCCAGTTTGCCGGCGGGAGCTTCGGTGAGTTCTGGGGTCGCCTCGAGGGACGGCTCGGTGTGAACGCCGGCGGGTACGTCGGCCATAGCGCTGTTCGCAGGTGGGTCCTCGGTGACGATGCCTCCGAACGGACTGCGACCGACGACGAGATCGAGCAGATGAAGGAGCTCGTCCGGGCTGCGATGCGGGAGGGGGCCATCGGGTTTTCGACCTCGCAGATCGACATCCACGTGGGGGATGACGGGCGCGAGGTGCCTTCGAACCACGCCACCCCCGAAGAGATCCTCGCCCTCGCGTCGGTCCTCTCCGAGTTCGACCACGGCGCGATCGAGATCATTCCGCGCAGCTTCGCCGAGGGGTACGACGAAAAAGACCGAGCGTTGCTGCTGGGCCTGTACCGGGTGTCGGGGAAGCCGGTCGAGCTCAACATCCTCACGCCGACGCCGCAGCATCCGATGGGCTGGCAGAACATGTTGGAGTTCTGCAACGAGGCGTTCGCGCAAGGTGCGCGGCTCCATCCCCAGTTCACGACGAACCGGTTGGAGCTCCACCTGAAGATCGCCGACACATTCGTGTTCGACGAAATGCCGGTTTGGCGCGAGATCCTGACCACCGCGGAGCCGGAGCGTTCCCGCCGCCTTGCGGACCCGGACTGGCGGAGCCGCATGCAAGCCGAGTGGGACGACGACGATGCGCGGGCCGTGGCGTTCGATCTCGGAGATCTCGAGATCGAGCACGTGCGCGACGAGGCGAATCGCGGCCTGGTCGGTCGCTCCGTGGGAGAGGTCGCCGAAGAGCGCGGCACGGAGAAGTTGGCGACGTTTCTCGACCTCGCCCTCCTCGAAGATCTTCAGATGAGCTTCCGCACGCGTTCACCGGAGATCGCGAAGGAGTTCATTGGCCACATCGTCGAGAGCGGGCTCAAGGACCCCATCGTGATGGCTGGCTCCAGCGATGGGGGAGCCCATCTCGCGTCGTTCACCGGCGCCGACTACTCGACGCGTCTTCTCACGGAGTGGGTGCCGAAGACTCTTTCGTTGGAGCAGGCGATCTGGCGACTCACGGGGATGCCGGCCACCGTGCACGGTCTGCGGGACCGGGGATTCCTGCGGACCGGCGCGTGGGCCGACATCGTCGTCTACGACCCGGCCCGGCTCGCGTGCGGCGAGGCTCACCTCGTGCGCGATTTCCCTGCGGAGACCGAGCGCTACGTCGTGAAGGCCGAGGGCTACGTCGCCACAGTCGTGAACGGCGAGATCGTCATGCAAGAGGGCGAGCCGACGGGCGCCCTTCCCGGGCATTTCATTCGGGGCGCCTGAACGGGGGTGCAGTTGGGGCCTGACCGGTTCCGGGTCGGGTTCCTATTCCTCGTCGACCTTCCAGTCGGGCTTCCTCTTCGCAGCGAACGCGCGGGGGCCCTCGGCGGAGTCGGGGTGCGACCAGTGGAGGTAGATCTCCCGCCACCCGCGCTCGAGCGCATCGTTTAGCCCCTGGTCGAGTGACTGCCACAACGCCCGCTTGCTCGCTGCAATCGTGGCGGGGGAGAAGCCGGCGATCGTGTCGGCCAGCTCGCGCGCGCGCGCCATGAGACCCGGTCCGGGCACGACTTCGCTGACGAGCCCGAGTTCGAGGGCTCGCTTCGTGTTCATCCGCTCGGTGCCCGACAGGAGCATCATGCGCATGACCTCGCCGAACGGAACCTTCCGCGCGAGGCCGATCGTCTCCAGAGCGAAGACTTGGCCGATCTTCACGTGGGTGTCGAAGAAGGTCGCGTGTTCCGCGGCCAGGATGAGATCGCCGTCTGCGATGAAGTGGAGGCCGGCGCCGAGGCACATGCCGTTGATGGCGACGATCACCGGCTTGTCGAAGCCGTCGTGCAGACAGTCGGTTGGCGAGCCGCGGTAGTAGGGGCCCTTCGTGGAGCCGCCGATGGTCCCGCTCTCGGTGGTGTCCTTCATGTCGGCACCCGCGCAGAAGACCTTCTCGCCGGCGCCGGTCAGGATGACGACGCGTACTTCGGTGTCCCCGGCGGCCAGGGCGAAGGCTGCGGGGATCTCGGTGTGGAGGAGGTTCTGGTTCAGCGCGTTCATGCGCTCGGGGCGGTCCAGCGTGATCGTGAGGATGTGTCCGTCCTTCTCGTAGCGAAGATCCTTAAATTCCATTGGGCCTCCTCGGGTGCGTTTCTAGATAGCAGGGTCGGGGCGCCGCGACGAAGGCTCCGTGCTATTGAATGATGCGAGGAATGGCGGGCCAGAGCTACAGCATTATCGGGACCGGGGCGCTCGGGGGATACTACGGCGCTCGTCTGGCGCACGCCGGCCGCACGGTCCGATTTCTGGTGAACCGCGACTACGAGCACGTGCGGCGACATGGCTTGCGAGTCGATTCGATCCACGGAGACTTCTCGCTCGCCGAGCCGGAGGTCTATGCCCTTCCCGAGGGCATGCCCGCGAGCGACGTCGTTGTCGTCGGTTTGAAGACGACGCGGAACTCGCTTCTCCCGACGCTTCTACCGCCGGCGACGAGCCGAGATGCGCTGGTTCTCAGCATGCAGAATGGCCTCGGCATCGAGGCGGACGTCGCGAAGGCGGTTCCGGGGCGCACGATTATCGGTGGCCTCGCGTTCTTGTGTTCCAACAAGGTGGGCGCCGGACACGTGAAGCACTTGGACTACGGGGACGTCCGCCTGGCCGAATACCGCGCGGACGGGCAACCCGCCGGAATCACGCCCGCAGTGCGTGCGGTTGCCGAGGATTTCCGAGCGGCTGGTGTCGGGGTCGCCCTCGAGGCCGATCTCGATACCGCGCGCTGGAAGAAGCTCGTCTGGAACGTGCCCTATAACGGGCTCTGCGTCGTTCGGAACGTAACCACCGACGTCGTGATGGCCGACCCGAAAACGCGGGAGCGGGTTGAGCACATCATGCTCGAGGTGCTGGCGATCGCGGCCGCCCGCGGCCACCCCATTCCCACGGACTTCGTACGAACGATGCTCGATTTCACGGCGAAGATGGCACCTTACGATCCCAGCATGAAGCTCGACTACGAGGGTGGTCGGCCGCTCGAGATCGAGGCGCTCTACGCGCGGCCGCTGCGCGCGGCACGGGACGCGGGAGTCTCCTGTCCGCTCACCCTGGAGTTGTACGAGCAGCTTCTGCAGTTGGACCCGGCGGTTCGCGGCTCAGTCTGAGGGATCCGGCCACAGGGACAACGCGGCGCCGCCGAGGAAGCTCGCCTGAGCGGCGTCGTCGAGGCGCGAGCAGGCATGTCGGGCGAAAGCGACCATCTCTGCGTAGGAGCGATCGTGCGTTTGGGGGTAGTCGGATCCCCAGAGAAGTCGACCGGGGCCGAAGATGGTGTGCAGATGGTCGACGAAGTCGCGCACGTCGTCGCCGCTCCGTTCGATTGCCCCCAGGAGATGCGTCGAGACTTTGAGGTGCAGGTTCGGATGCCGGGTGAGCGCGCACAGCGTCGTCGCGCCCTGGAAGGGGGGGCCCCCTCGGAGATCCGGGAACCCGCAGTGATCGAGGGCGACCTTCGCTCGGGGATGTGCGGCGAGCAGGTTCTCGAGCTTCGGCATCTGGTTGGAGAGTAGGGTCGCCACGATCGGGATCCCGAGCTGGGTTGCAACGTCGATCACGGCGACTCCGGGAGCCTCGTCGAGCCATGTGGATTCTGGATGCGTGATCGTGAACAGGCGTACGCCCCGAGCTCCGTGGTCGACGACGAGCCGCTCGAGCGTCTTGGGGGCGGTCGGATCCAAGGGGTCTACGATGCAGACCGATCCGAGCCTGGGGGAATGCTCGCTCGCGGCATCGAGGCAGTACGAATTGTCGTAGGAGTACGCGCCCATGGCTTGGACGGCGACGGTCCGATCAATGCCGGCGGCATCGCCCGCCGCGATCAGATCCTCGGCCGACACCGCATGGGTGTCGAACCAGCGGGCGGGTGCGCCGTCTCCCTGAGGCAGGCCGTAGGGCCGCAATGGATACCGCTCCCGATCGGGCGAGACGATGTGCGTATGGGTATCGACGATCAACGCTCCTAGCGGTACGAGGAGAAGGAAGTGGGATCAACCATTGGCGCTGGAGTCTGAATGAACGAATCGAATCGAGCGGTGATCCGGGCCGAGGTCCGGAAGCAGGCAACGGGCCCCGGCGGTCTCTGTGAACTCGTCCGTGAGCCGGTCCTCGGCTGCGAACTGGAGGTGTTCAAGACGCGAAAGCGTTCTCTGCGCGAGTTGCTCGCGGCCTCCGGCGACCGTGAGGGCGTCGAGTATCTCGTCGACCACGAGCGTCGGATCACGTACCCGGAGCACGTGCGGTTGGTCGCATCGGTCGCTGCGGCGCTGCGGGACGAGTACGATGTGCAGAAGGGGGACCGCGTCGCGATCCTCGCCGCGAATTGCGCGGCCTGGCCGATCGCCTTCTGGGCGACGGTGAGTCTCGGTGGGGTCGTCGCGGCGCTGAACGGCTGGTGGACGGCCGATGAGATCGAGTACGGCCTCTCGGACAGTGCTCCGAAGCTGCTCATCGGCGACCGGAAGCGGCTCGCCCGTCTCGAAGGGACGGGCATCGACGTGCCTACGTTGGAGATCGAGAGCGGCTTCGCCGCGCTTGAGAACTTTGCGGTGGACGCCTCCTTGCCGGACGTCGAGCTCGCGGAGGACGACCCGGCGACGATTCTCTACACGAGCGGGACGACAGGTCGGCCGAAGGGTGCCGTTGGAAGCCACCGTGGGCTCATCGGATTCGCCGACGGCGCCCGTGCTTCGGCGACGTTGAAATTTCTGATCGAGTTGGCCGAGCAGGGAGACGACGCTCCGGCGGCTGCGGAGCGTCCGCAGACCGTCTCTCTTGCCGCCGCCCCGATGTTCCATCTCTCGGGCCTCTACGGTTCGATCGTGCTGCAACTCGTGTTCGCCGGGAAGCTCGTGATTCGAAGTGGTCGATTCGACGCCGGCGAAATCTTGGCGCTCATGGAGCGCGAGCGAATCACGCAGTTCACCGCGCTCGGAGCGATGGGACACCGCGTGAGCAGTCATCCGGACCTGCTTACGCGAGACCTGTCGAGTGTGACGAACGTCGGCTTCGGCGGGGCGCCGGCGAGCCCGGCTCTCCAGGAGAAGATGCGAAAGGCCTTCCCGACAGCCGGGCAGAATCTCGGGATCGGGTACGGTTCGAGCGAGACGGTGGCGATCGTCGCGTCGTTCAACGGAAAGGACTACCACGAGCATCCGGAGGCGACGGGCTATATCGCGCTTGGGCAGGAAGTCGAGATTCGCGACGAAGACGGGATCGTTCTCCCGCGGGGGCAGCAGGGGAAGATCTTCGTTCGCAGCGCTTGGGCGATGCTCGAGTACTGGCGCAACCCGGAAGCGACCGCGAAAACGATCGGGCCGGATCGGTTCCTCGACACCGGGGACATCGGTCGCGTGGACGAGGACGGCCTCGTCTACATCAACTCACGGGCGCGAGACATGATCTTGCGGAACGCCGAGAACGTCTATCCGGTTGAGATCGAGTACCGGCTCGACAAGCACGCTTTGGTTCGCGAGTCGGCGGTGTACGGTGTCGAGCACGAGGAGTGGGGGCAGGCCGTGCACGCGGTTGTCGTTCCGGAGGAGGGCCCAGCCCCGTCGCCCGCGGCGCTCGCTGCGTGGTGCGCGGAGACTCTGGCTCCGTACAAGGTGCCGACGAGCTGGCAGGTCCGCCCCGAGCCGCTTCCGCGAAACCCGGCCGGCAAGGTGTTGAAGAACGTGCTCCGGGGCGGCGCGGCGAACGTTCTGACTGAGGACGAAGTGTAACCGCCGTCGGCGGTGCACTCGTCGCCGCGATCACCGGCCGCGTGGCTCAGATCGCGCCGACCGGCTTCGACGGCGTGAACGTCACCAGCATGCTTTCGAGCCCGGCGATGAAATTCGACGGGCGTCGCGGCAATGGGTCGTCGTTCGCGAGCGCCATGTCGGGAAGCCGGCGCAGGAGCTCGTCAAACATCACGCGCAGCTCCAGCCGGGCGAGACTCGCGCCCAGGCAGTGGTGTGCGCCGTAGCCTCCGAAGGCCACGTGGTCATTCGGGTGCCGCTCGACGTCGAACGAATCGGGGTTCGCGAACGCTCGCTCGTCACGGTTGGCTGACTGGTAGAGGAGCAGGAGCTTGTCTCCCTCCCGAATCTTCTGGCCGCGGAGCCTGGTGTCCTGCGTGGCGGTGCGGTTCATGTTCTTGATGGGCGAAACCCAGCGCAGGAACTCTTCCACCGCAACTTTGAGGCGAGACGGATCCTCGATGAGCTTGGCGCGTTGTTCCGGAAACTGCATGAGCGCGAGCGCACTCTCGGTGATCACGTGTCGAGTGGTCTCGTCCCCGCCGACGAGGATGAGAAGGGATTCGTGGGCGATCTCTTCGTCGGTCAGGCGTTCCCCGTCGATCTCACCGTGGACGAGGAGGGACACGAGGTCGTCGGTGGGTGTCGTCTTGCGGTCGGCCATCGCGCCCATGATGTAGGTGAAGTACTCACCGCCGGCGGCGGTCGCCGCCTCGAGTTCGGCTGCGCTCGCCGTCGAGGAGGTGGCCTGCAGCATCGTCTCCGACCAACGGAGCAGGGTGGGAAAGTCCTCCTTGGGCATACCGAGCATGTCCCCGATCATGATCAGCGGCAGCGGCGCTGCGACGTCGCGCACGAATTCGCACTCGCCGCGCTCGCAGACGGAGTCGATCAGCCAGTTGCAGATCTCCCGAACCCGCGGCTCGTGCGCGGCGAGTCGCCCGGGTGTGAAGCCTCGGTTGACGAGACCACGACGTCGCTTGTGCTCGGGGTCGTCCATGTTGATCGACGATGGAACCCAGCTGTCGGGGCGCGATCCCTTGCCGGAGCAGAAGAGTTCCGGGGCCTTCGAGGTGTGCATCACGTCTTCGTAAAGTGTGATGCCCCAGATCTCGCCGCTCGGGTCGTAGTAGACGGGCGCGTTCGCGCGCATCCAGGCGTAGTGCTCGAGTGGGCGGTCGACGTAGAAGGTTCCATCGAGCAGATGGATGTCCTCGTGGATCGGGTGGTCGGGCATGGTGGATCCTCGGTTCAGGGGCAGCTGTCGCCGGCGGCCCACGTGATGGAGGCCTCGAGCATCCGCTCATGCTCGGAGCGCATGTAGGTCTTCGCACCGTGGCCCAATGCGGAGTAGAAGCTGCGGCCGTTGCCCGGGCAAGCGATCCAGATGATCGGATGGTCCCCCATCTGGAGCTCTTCGCCGGGGTCGTACGTCGATTCGTCGAGCGTCGCGAGCACGTGGGAGCCGGACTCCCGCGCGCTTTCCTCGAAGGAGTACCACTCGTCCGTGTGGACGAAGCTCTCGCCGAAGTGAGCCATGATCGGGTGATCGCCGTCTTCGATGACGACGGTCGCCTCGCGGAACTGCGGCATCATCGGGTGGCCGGTGAAGCGGCCGCCGCCGAGGAGGTCGTCGGTGTACCAGTTCCAGTAGCGGTAGCGGGTGCCGGCGGCGCCATGCAGCCCGACGAAGCCGCCGCCATCTTCGATCCAGCCGATGAAGGCGGCCTTCTGCTCGTCGGTCCAGTTGTCGCCGGTCGTGTTGTTGCCGACGATCACGTCGAATCGCGAGAGTTGCTCGTCGTTGAACACGGCGGCGTTCTCGGTCTGGAAGACGGCCCAGCCATTCCTCTCGGCGAGTCGGCCGAGGGAAGCCTCGGCTGCGGGGATGGCCTCCTCGTGGCGGAACCCGGAGGTCTTCGAGAAGAGAAGGATCTTCACGCTCGAATCGTTCAGCGTCGCTGGCAGCTCCGGTGGAACCGTGTCGATCACCGGATCGACCCAGCCGAGTGCCGGGCCGATGCGCTTGTACGCCTGCCAGCCTACGAACACGATCGCTACCAGCACGATCGCGCCTACTATCTTCAAGATGCTCTTCATGGGCGAGGTCGCCATCGTCACTCCGTTTTCGTCACGGGAAATTCCATCCCGTTGTACGACGCGGTTGCACCGGTCACGGTGCCGTCTTCGTCGGTCTCAAACTGGATGGACATCTCGTCGCGCAGGAAAAGGCCGTCGCCCGCCTCCTCGATCGGTCCCTTGCCGGTTCCACGTTGGCCGACGGCCAGGACCGATTCCTGTCGCACGATCACGAGCTCGGTTCCGATTACCGGAACTTGATAGGCGCCGACGTAGCGATCGAGTCGGTGTCGGATCGGCAGCTCATGCAACTCTTTGACCGTCCATGGCAGCGTGCGTCCGGCGGTCGCCTCTCGAATGCCCGCAATCACGTCCGGTGAGATTGGATCTTCAGCGTGCCCCCAGGCGCGGCGCATGTACGTGAGCAGGCCCGCCAGGGCCTCGTCACCGAAGTGTTCGGTGTCGTCACCGTGCCCGGGCATGGTGAGGTTCCATTCCTTGCCGTCGATTTCGATGGGGCCGGTGAGACCGTCGAGCACGATGCGCACGAGCCAATCGTCGGAGTCACGTGCCCAGGGCGAGCCGGCGAGAGCGGGGGCCTGGCCCGCGAGGCCGCGACCGGTCGCGCCATGGCACGCGGCGCAGCTGTCGGCGAAGAGCTGCTTGCCGGCGGTGCGACGTTTCTCTTCGTCTGGCGAGAGCGCGCGGGCGCCGCCGGGCCGAGGGTCTCCGGGCCATGTGAATCCGCGCCGGACGCGCCGGGTGGCTTGTGCCACGTCGACGCTCGACTCGCGGTCTTCGGAAAAGAGCGGGTGTGCAGCAGGAAGCTCGACGATGCCGCCACCGGGGCTGCGCCACGCGGTTTCGAGGCCCGTGAGAAGAGCAATCTGCGCCGCGTCCGACGGCGTGGCCAACACGAGGTCGAGAACCGTGGTGGGCGGCGTTTGCGAGGGGTTCGTTTTCGCAGAGAGCTGTGCGGCGCGCGCGAGGAGCGCGAGCCACTGTCGGGTTGCGTCATCGATCTCTGCTCGCTCCGCACGCGCGACCTCGCTTTGCAGAGCGTCCGCTTCGAGCCCCGAGAGACCGGACACGACGGCTTGCCTCGCGAGCGGGTCGCCGGGCATTCGGCCCGTCGCGAGCATCTCTTCGAGGGGGCGCTCCTCTGCGGGGAGCGCCCCGAGCGAGTGTAATGCCTGCAGTCGAACCTCGGGGTCGTCGTCCTCTAAGAGCGGGCGCAGGGCTGTGAGGCCGCCTGCGCCGGGGTGGTAGAGGAGGGGTTCTCCGGCGCGCAGGGCGACGACCCGGACACGCGCGTCGTCGTCTCGGAGGGCCGTCTGCCAGGTGTCGACGTCGAGCTCCTCCATCCCTTCGAGAGTCCACAGCGCGTGGCGGCGACCGAGCGGGGCGAAGTCGGCTAGGCGGCGCAGAGCGGGTGCGGCCGCGGGGGATCGCTCGTGGACGAGCCGGCGTTGGGCGTGGTCGCGGACCCAGCCGTTGGGATGTTCGAGTGCGGCGATCTGGTCCCCGGTGGTTGCGAGTGACGGAGGTTGTCGCGGGAGGGGTTGGTCCTCCTTCACGATCCGCCAAAGTCGCCCCGTCGCTCCGGGCTCCTCGAGTTCGTGATTCTGTATGTACTCGCGCAGATAGTCGGACACGAACTCGGCGTGCTGAATCACGCCGCGATACATGTCGATGACCCAGATCGCGCCGTCGGGTCCGTGGTGCGCGTCGACGGGGCGGAAGCGCTCGTCTGTGGATGCGAGGAACTCGCGTTTCCCCCACTGTGGATCGTCGTAGAGGTGGTGTTCGGCGGAGAGATCAGTGCCGTCCCTCTCGACCGAGAAGCGCGCGACCGCGGAGCCTCCCGATTCGGGGACGAACGCATCGCCCACGAACGCAGGGCCGAACTGGTCGCCGCGTTGGATCGCGAGCCCGCTGACCGCGGTCGGTCCGTTTTGGCGACCATCGGCGCGAAGGGTGCCCTTCAAGTAGGCCCGGTTCAGGCCCGGTGCGACGCGTACGCCATGCACGAACTCCCCGTCACTGAGCGGCACGTTCACGCCGGCCTTCGCGACGGGCGCTCCCGTCGCCGGTTGGCGCCTCGGGTAGTCCGCCGGGATCGCGTCCCCGTACAGGAACCCGGAGTTGTGATTGTAGTAGAGCCGTCCGTCGTCGTCCTGCGCGATGCCCCACTGGCCGCGCATCTGCGTCGGCTCGACCTGGAGGGCTTCGTCGTGAAACCGAAACCTTCGTTTCGATCGCGAATTGTAGATCCAGTTGTCGATGCCGGGGAGGAGGCCATTCTCCATGTGCTCGGGATTCGTTCTGCCCTCGGCGTACGCGGTGAGTCGGGTTTTCTCGTCGCACCGCGGCTTGGACGGGTCGGCGCCGGTCGAGCGGCAGAGCCAGAGATTCGGAGGCTCGGCGACGAGGACTCCTTCTGGGAGGACGGCGATTGCACGGGGCATCACGAGCCCGTCGAGGAACACGTGGCTCTGATCCATCCGGCCGTCGCCGTCGGTGTCCTCCAGGACGACGATGCGGCCGTTGGGGATGTCCTCGTCGTTGCCGTAGACGTCCGGCATGAAGCCGCGCATCTCGACGACGTAGAGGCGCCCTTCGTCGTCCCAGTCCATCGCGACCGGGTCTACGACCAGCGGTTCGGCGGCGACGAGTTCGGCACGGAAGCCGGGGGCGAGCCGAAACGTTGCGAGCTCGTCTTCGGGCGACAGCACCGGCGCTGGCGGAACGTCGATCGCGGCCAGGATCGCGGCTGGATCCGGGCCGCGCCAGAGACGCCAGCCGACCCAGCCGAGGGCGATCGCGACGACGAGAATGACGAGCGCGCGCTTCACGGAGTCGCTTACCTACATGTGTTGCGAGCCGTCGGCCAGCGCTGTCGGACTCGGTGGTCCGGGAAGTCAACGACGGGGCCGACCGATGCCTGGCCACGGGGGCCGGCGGGGGCCGATCTCGGCGAGGGGGGGCGCCCGTGGGAGCCCCCCCTCGCGTGATCGAGTGAAGTCCTACTGAAGGACGAGGAGTTCGACGCGGCGGTTCTGCGCGCGGCCGTCTTCCGTGTCATTGGTGGCGACCGGGTTCGACTCGCCCATGCCGATGGCGTCGAGGCGGCTGCGTGCGACACCCTGAGCGACGAGGTAGTCGACGACAGACTCAGCGCGGCGCTGCGAGAGGCCCATGTTGTACTCGGCGGTGCCGATGGAGTCGGTGTTGCCCTCGACGGCGACGCGAACGTTCGGATCCTCGTTCAACGTGGCCGCGGCCGCGTCCAGGATCGGACGGGCATCGGCCCGGATGGCCGACTTGTCGAAGTCGAAGTTCACGCCGCGCAGGACGAGCTTACGCTTGACCGGCGGTGCCGCGGCCACCGCGACCTGCGGTACCGGGAAGACATGGCTTACGCCGATGCCTGCGAGAACGAACTGACGATCGTTGGTCGTCGCCGGGTTGGCGTCCATCGTCGTCCAGTCATAGCGGCCCCAGATGCCGACACTGGTGAGGTCGCTGATTCGGTAGGACACACCGGCGCCGGCGTTCGCGCCGCCGCCCGTGTCGGACATCGCGCCCGTCAGGTCCTTGTAGAAGCCGCCCTGGACGCCGAAATGCGTCTCAACCGGTCCGGTGACGTACGTGAGCTTTGGACCACCGGTGAAGATCACCATGGTGCCGAAGCCGCCGCCGAAGGCGGTCCCGTTGTTCCATCGTTCGGTGCCCGGCGAGAACGTGAACTGGGGCTGTCCGATCAGGGAGATCTTCAGGGCCTCGGTCAGATCCCAGCGATAGCCGCCGTAGAAACCGACGGTCGCGCCGGTGTTGCCGTCGACCGTGTCGCGGAACTTCGACAGCGAGATCATGGCACCGGTGTTGGCGCCCACCTCGGGGCCGTCAGCCGCGAAAGCGGCGGGGGCGACGACCATCGACATCAGCGCGGTCGCCAACAAAACGCTCTTGAACTTCATGTTGCCTCCTCATTTACGTTGCGTGGCGCTGCGGGCAATGGCCGCTTCGCTCACGAGACGCGTTCAACATCATTCCAGACGCCTCCGAAGATCCCTCGCCACGCCTAGGCGCGCGATCTCCGTCCTGCGCGTCGTAATCAGGTCGGGTCGAGCTTGCCGCCCGGCGTCGTTCCAACGAATTGCTGCGCCGGCAGCAAGAAGGTGTCTCGTGCGTCCTGTTCTGTACCGCTCGGCAGGGTGATCGGCAGCGAGAGCACGTAGAACGCTGCACCAGCGATGCCCGCCATGAACAGGGTGGGGCGACCGATGATCAGGTCCGTGAAGACGGCGACCGGGCCGATGGGATCGTCCTGCATGACGACGCTGGGCGCGGGAGCGATCTCTTGAATGACGATGATCTCTTCACCACCGACTTCGTCGGCCCACGCGATCGGGGCGGAAGCGATGAGTGCGAGACCGGCGACGACGGCGGCAACGGACTTGGTGAATCGGGTCATGAATCTCTCCTTACTGCCGGCTGGAATTGCCGGATTTCCCTCGTGGTATCTCAGGATTTTCGTTCTCTCTCAAGGGCCGCGCCCAAGGGATAGGCACTCGAAAGGCCGCCTCGCCCACGAAACGGGCAGAAAACTCTCAACGCACCGCGTTATTTGCTCTCTTCAGGGTCATTCTTGCCATTCGAAACATTGGACCTCGACCATCATCGGCAACAAGAAGCGAACATAGAAGCTGTGGAGCTTCAGGACGCCGTGATCCTCGGTGCTCCGGTCGATGATCTCCACCCGCTCGTCTCGCTCGCAGTAGGCCCGCGCCCGCCCGTACATCTCATCCAGCGCCTCCGGGGTCGCCACGGACATGCCGAAATGGTCGAGGTGGGCGCACGACATCGGGTTGTCGTCTGCGACCAGGAAGACGAACTCCTCGTAGCTATGGGCTTTGAGCACGAGTCGCTCTCGATCGATCGTCATCGTTGGCATCTCCTCCCAGCCGAAGACGTCCGCGTAGAACGAGAGAAGGTCGGTCCGATGTCTCTTGTCGAGGGCTTCGGCGGGCATCGAGAGCGCGACGTGATTGAAGCGAGGATGGCGGGGAGCGTCGTCGGACATGGTGTGGCTCCTTCGTTCGATCGTTCAGCGGTTCAGTCGTTCGGTGAGACGAGGACCTTCCCCGCGAGCCTGCCGGCGGCGTGGGCCACTCCCGCGTACTCGTGCCCGCCGATCGAATCGGGGCGCCCCCAGCCGTCGACGACCATGTGAAGGTCCGTGCCGCAGATCCCGCAGTGGCTCACCGCGAGGAGCACCTCGCCCGAGTCGAAGGTGGGGACCGGCACCTCGGCGACCTCGACCTTGCCCTTCTTGCGATAGACGGCTGCGCGCATCCTAGTGCACCGCCGGCGGCAGGATTTGACCGCCGTGTCGGTCCGTTAGAACCGGTAGCTCAGTTCGCCGCCGAAGGTGCGCGGCTCGTTGTAGATCCGGGTTGCGATCCCGAACGAGGAGACGACCGGGCTCACCCACTGGAAGTAGGTCTCGTCAGTGAGGTTCTTTCCCCACAGCGCGATCTGCGCGCGGTCGTCGAGGAAATCGTACGAGAGTCGTGCGTGGAGCAGGTTGTATCCGCTCTGCGTGCCCTGCGGCACCTCGGCGCCGATGATGTGGACACGGCTCTGGTAGGACCAGTCCATCCGCGGCGTGACCCATCCCCGAAGCCACTCCGGTCCGCCGGGGTCGACCGCGAGCGAGTACTGGACTGCGATGTGGCTCTGGAGCTGTGGTGCGTTGTTGAAGCTCTGGCCGGCGCGGTCGAGCTGCGTGCCGTCGAGCGAGCTGATGCCGATGAACTCGTCGAACTCTGTGTAGAGCAAGCCGACGGAGCCGTGCAGCTGGAGTCCGTCGATCGGTATCGTGAGCAGCTCGAGTTCGGCGCCGTGGGACGTCGCCTTCGCGCCGTTCAGCGTCGTTTGCTCGATGTCGGGTATGCCGTCGCCATTCTGGTCGCCGACGTCGACTTGCGTCGTCACCTGGATGTCGTCGTAGTTGTTGTAGAAGACCGACGCATTCAACGTGGCGAGCTGGTCGAAAGCGATCGTCTTGAATCCCCACTCGTAGGAGTCGAGGTACTCGGGCTCGAATTGGTCGAGGCTGGTCGCGACCGGGTTGAGCACGCCGTTGAAGCCGCCTCCGCGGAAGCCGCGCGAGTACGTGAAGTACGTCATGAAGTGGTCGACCGGGGTGCCGTCGAGGAGGTCTTCGGGGAGAGTGGCGGCGATGGTGCCCATCGGTGTCCAGGCCGTGAAGATAACAGAGTCGTCCTGGTTGAGCGTGGGCGGGTCGTCGGTTCGGGGGTCGGTGTTCTGCGCGAAGAGCCCCTTCTTGTCCTCGGTGTAGCGGCCGCCGCCGGTCAGGCTGAGCCAGTCGGTCACGTCGAGGGTGCCCTGCGTGTAGAGGGCCCAGCTCCAGTTGTCGATTTCGCGTAGGTTCAGCGAGACGATGTTCAGCACCTCGGGGACGACCGTGAGGGTCTGGGCGTCGCGGCCGTTTTCCCAGAACCCGAACGCGCCGGCCACGAACTGGATGCGGTCGTCCCAGAGGCTGCCGTTCACCTGCAGTTCCTGGCTGACCTGCTGTTGGCTGCCCGGAAGCCCGTCGTGGACGCCGCCGCCGACACCGGCGCGGAAGACGGCCTCGGCGGTGCTGCCGTCGTTGTCGAGTCGCAGCCGTGGAGCCTGTTGCCGCCACGAGCCGATGTACTTGAAGACGTAGTCCTCCAGGGGTCCGCTCGAGGGGTCCCATGCGATCGTGCCCCACGTTCCGTAGCTCTGGACGTCGGAGATGCCGTCGATGTTCGACGCGCCGTCGAACGGCGACGTGGACTCGCACGCCGGCTGCAAGCCACTCACGAGGTTGCCGATCGTGCCGCCACCGATGTAGACGCACTCTTGTAGGCGCCCGTGGTTGTGGTCGCGCGACCAGGAGCCGCTCACGTCGATCGTGACGTCTTCGATCGGGAGGATGCGAACCGAGCCGAGGAACGAGAGTGAGTTTCGGTTGCTCTCCCACCGGTCGTACTGCCGATTGAATGCGTACCCGCGGGTGTTGTTTGTCGACACGGAGAGACGCGTGAAGACCTTGTCCTCGACAATCGGCAGATTGACCATCGCTTGCGTGTAGAGTTGGCCGAGGCTGCCGGGGCGGAGGAGGGCGAAGCCCTCGAGCTCTGGCTGTGGCTTCACGGTGGAGATGCTCACGGCGCCGCCGACAGTGTTCTTTCCGAAGAGCGTTCCCTGCGGGCCGCGGAGGACTTCGATCTGTCGTACGTCCAGAACGTCGATGAGCGTGCCGATCGCGCGCGGAAGGAACACGCCGTCTACGTAGATGCCGACGCCGGGGTCGAAGGCGATCGACGCAGACTGCGGTGTGCCCACACCGCGGATCACGATGTCGGCGGCTTGGCCGTCACTCGGTGTCGAGATGCGTAGGTTGGGGACGAGCTGCTGGATGTCCTCCAGTCGAGTGACGCCGGTCTCGCGCATTTCGGTGGCGCCCACGACGCTGACGGATACCGGCGTGTCCTCCAGGAACTCTGCACGCTTTCGCGCTTGCACGACGATCTCCTCGACGCGTGCGGTGTGATGCGCCGCGGTCGAGGCGGGTGCGGCGTCCTGAGCGGCCGCTGACGCTGGGATGGCAAGAGTGACGCATATCAAGAGAAGCCGAGTACAGTTGCGGAGCTTTGCGGTTTGCGAGCCGAACATTCACCCTCCCATTGCTGCTACGGCGGGCATACTCGCGATTGTGGTCGAGACGCAACCCGGCGACATCGGGCGTCGCTGTCTGGGCGTCCGCGCTACGTTTCGACACTTTCTGGCGGACACACGGTCCGCATGACGTCTCAGGGCCGGATTCAGTCGCCCCCATTGATTCCGCGCAGGGATTGACTCTGAACGTTTAGGCCCGGACCGATTCTCTCTGCGAGACAGCGCGGCGGCCCGCTTGACCTTTGGATACGACCGGTACATGCGTTGCGCTCTCTCGAACCCAAAAGGGGCACCCACATGCGCGTTTTTCCACGACTCTTGCCGATGCTGATCGTTCTCGCTGTGCCGCTCGCCGCGGTGGCCCAAACTCCACAGAGTGAAGCCGTCGAGGATTGGGAGACGCAGAGCGCGACGGGTGGTGCCGAGACCGAGATGGACGCGGCCGAGGCGCAGGCCCAGGCGGTCGAGTCGGGAGAGCCGACGGGACTCTCGCGGCGAGCGAGCAATCAGGTCGAAGAGATCGTCGTGAGCGCGCGGCGCCGCGACGAGTTGCTGGAAGATACGCCGGTCTCGGTCACGGCGCTCGGCGAGGCGGCGCTTCGTGAATCCAACATCACGCAGATGACGAACCTGAACGGGATAGTTCCAAACCTGCAGTTCCAGGCAGGTGGTGGGAATCCGAATCTCGCGCAGGTGTTCATTCGTGGCGTCGGGCAGGTCGATGCCGATCAGCTCACGTCGGATCCGGGTGTCGGCGTTTACGTCGACGGCGTCTACCTGGCGCGTGCGCAGGGGACGGTGCTCGATGTCGTCGACGTCGCCCAACTCGAAGTGTTGCGCGGCCCGCAGGGGACGCTCTTCGGAAAGAACACGGCCGGCGGCGCGCTCAACATCACGTCGGTGAAGCCGACGGAGGAGTTCGAAGGATTCGTCTTGCTCCGGCCCGGCAACCTCGGTCAGATCGATACTCGAGTCACGTTGAACATTCCGATTTGGGAAGATCGCGTGTACTCGCGCATGACGTTCGCGTCGTTCATGAACGGCGGCTACATGTTCAATAGCTACGAAGACGAGTACTGGTCGGATCGCAACACGTTGGCGTTCCAGGGGTCGCTTCGTATCCTGCCGCACGACGACGTGACGATCGACATCACCGGCAGCTATTCGAAGGCGCACTCGACTCAGTTCGGTGCGCACTGCACGATGTTCGACGAGAGCGCACTGCAGACTCTCGTTCCCGGCTTTCGTGAGGCGTGTAAGAAGTCCTCCACGCTCACGACTCGGAACTTCAAAGCGGAATGGCCGGGCATGGCGGATCTTCAGTCCTGGGGGATCTGGGGGACGATCCAGTGGGACATCGGCGATGCGTCGGTCTTCGAAGACCTCAGCTTCAAGTCGATCACGGCGTATCGCGCGCAGGAAGAGGCGTTCCGTCGGGACATGGACATGACGGAGTTCAACCTCGGGTCGCAGACGTCGACCGGCGAGGACGTGGTCTTCGGCGACTTCACGCTGCCGAGCACCCCGCTGTTCGCCTCGCAGGTCAGCCAGGAATTCCAGATGAACGGGACCGCCTGGGATGGCAAGATCAACTACGTCGGCGGCGTCTACTACCTGGCCGATAGCGCCGACAACACGCGGGCGACCGGTTTCGTACCGAATATGCCGTCGGTCGGCGGGGTGTTCTACGCCGAGAGTCATCTCGACAATTCGTCGATCGCGGTGTTCGGGCAGGCGACAGCCGACATCCTGGACTGGATGAGTCTCACCGGCGGCATTCGCTGGACGCAAGAAGACAAGCAGGCGTCGCTCCTCGACGTCGAGCCGGCCGTGCGGGTGCGCGCCGACGGGACGGAGAGCAAGAAGTTCCAGGCGTGGACCCCGATGGGTACGCTTGCGATGCGGCTTCCCGAGGAGCATCTGCCCGACCAGCTCGACCACTTCATGGGCTACTTCACGTTCGCGAAGGGCTTCAAGAGTGGCGGCTTCAACTTGCGTCCGATTCCAGAGGACATTGAGCTTCTCGAGCCTTATGAGCCTGAGAACCTCAATTCGTACGAGATCGGATTCAAGACGATCGGATGGGACCGGAAACTGACGTTCAACACATCCTTGTTCTTGAGCGACTACGACAACATCCAGGTGCTCACTGTCACCACGGTCGACACGGGGGGCTTCATCCCGACGGTCGTTCCCCTCACCCAGAACGCGGCGACCGCAACGGTGAAGGGTGTGGAGATGGAGCTTCTCCTGATGCCGTTCGAGGGGATGCGCATCCAGGCGAACGGTGCGCTTCTTGACACCGAGTACGGTGAGTACGCCGGCGTGAGCGATCTCACGGGTCTGGACATCAACCGCAAAGGGGAGACGTTCAGCAACGTCCCGCCCTACACGGCCTTCCTCGCGGCCCAGTATTCCTTCGAACTCGACGTCCCCAGTGCGGACTGGGTACGCGGCTGGCTCACGCCGCGTGTCGAAGGTGTGCTCAGCGGCCCGATTCACTATCAGGGCCCCGAGTTGCCGACGGCCACGCAGGGCGCCTTCGGCCTCCTCAACGCGCGCCTCGCCTACGACTTCAACGACGACCGCAGCCAGGTCGCCCTCTGGGGCCGCAACCTGACCGACACGATCTACTTCAACTCGAGCATCCCCATCACCGCCTTCGGCTTCAATCTCCCGTTCCTGGGCGCCCCCCGCACCTTCGGCGCGGAACTAACGCACAGGTTCTGAGGCCGCCGGTAGGGACGTTGGTTAGTCTCGCTGATTTTGTTTAGTCGTGGCGAGCGCCCCTTTTCCCCGCGACGACCCCGGCGACTACTAAAAAAAATCAGCGAGACTAACCAACGTCCCTGCCTCCTACTTCTCCCTGTAGGTGAAGGGGGCTTCGGGGAAGTCTGAGGCTACGGTGGGGGATAGGCCTACGGGGGAGTCGTCGAGGCCGAAGGCCCAGCGGAGTTGGGCGGTGACGAAGTGGTTGAAGACGGGCCAGCCGGCTTCGGCCGGGAGGGCTTCGGGCTGACAGCCGTCGGTGCCCAGGCGGCGGAGGCCTTCGGGGACGGGGAGGCCGGCGTCGAGTCCGATCTGGACGATGCCGCCGCCGTCGGCGCCGATGCGGCAGAGGTCTGTCGGTGCGAGATGGCCGCCGCCTTCGACGATGACGAGTCGGGACGGTGACGGTGCGTTTTCGAACGCACGGACGACACCGTCGACGCTCACGATGCCGTCGATGTCGCCCGTGAGCCACATGGACGGCGCTTGTGGGAAGTCACTGGGTTCCGTCGTGTCGCGCACGCCGGCCGAGAGCGGAATGTAGGTCACGACGTCGGTCTCGCTGCCGAAGCGGAAGGACGACCCCCCGCCCGCGGAGTGGCCCGTGATCGCGACGCGGTCGGCGGCGATCCGCCCCTCGAGGAGTCCGCCGCCGGTCGAGTTCAGCTGCTTGGCGAGGTCGACGGCGGCTCGGCTCAACACCAGGTCTTCGATCGGCTGCTCCGGCGGTTGCCCCAGCGCGTTTCCGAGACCGCGCTCCAGGTAGTCGGGCGCGACGACGACAAAGCCCCAGGTCGCGAGGTGGGTCGTGAGGAAGGTCGACTGCGTGCGGAAGCTCGCAGACCCGTGCGCGAAGACCACGAGCGGGAAGGGGCCGGCCGCGCTCGCGGGGGCTTCGCGATGTGCGTTCGTCTCGAACGGCGGATTCGCGTCGGCCGGTAGGATTGCGTTGATGAAGTCCGGCAGCCAGTCGCGGATGAAGTACACGTCACGCTCGCGCCCGCCTTCATCGCCGGAGTCGACCGGGTACCAGATCTCGACCTTTCGGTCAGCGTAGCCGACGGTCGTGACGCCCGCGGTGAACGGCCCGGCATCTCGGTAGGCAGCACCGGGAGCCGTCTCGCTCGAGGTCGAGCTGTCGCCACACCCATACGCGCCGACGATCGCCAGCATCACTCCGAGAGTTCGCACAAAGTACACCATAGGAAAACGCTATCCCGCGCCGACGAACGGGACAACGGCGTTTTCGTTCAGCGCAACTTTTGACCCGCGACCGGCACGCCGCCCTGCCCCTTGATCGCATCGTTGTAGTGTCCCTGACCGTCGTGCGGGCGTGCGCCGGGAGGCTTCCACGTGAGGATCAGACTTTCCCGCAGGACCCCGTTGCCGGTCGGCGGAAACGCGGCGTGCATCGTATCGCTCAGATGCAGGGACACGTCGCCCGGCTCGGCCTCGATCAAGACGGAGCCCTCGATCTCGTTCTCCGAAAAGAGGTCCGGAGGGCAGCTGAACGGGGCGGACCCGGGCAGCATCCACAGCCCGCCCGTCTCGCGATTCGCCGGTGTAAGAAACAGGCTAACGTTGACGGTCGGGCAATGGAGCGCGTGGCCACCCATTCCGCAGTCGCGGTGCCAGGGAAGATCCGCCAGCCCCTGGGCGATGTCCTTGACCTTGTAGAGGATGGTCACGGCTTCGCCGTCGACGTCGGGCACGAGGTCCGAGTCGACGAGATCGATTAGACGCGTGAGGCGTGGCTCTCCGACGAGTCCGTGGAGCTTCGGGGCGGCGCGCGCATCGAGAACACGCGTGAGTCGCTTCTCACCCGACTTCGCGACGCCCCACCACGAGTTGCCGTCGTCCTCCGTCGCGGTCGCGGCGATCGCCGAGGCCGCTTCGCGAAAGCTCGCAACCTCGTCCGCCGTGAACACCGAACGAAAGTGGACATAGCCGGCCGTCGCGATGAAATGTGCGATCTCCGCCGGGTCGTCGTCGACAGCGAAGGAGCGCCGCGGATCGAGAGGGGCGCCGTGGCGGTCGCGAAGATCGATCGACGCGCGTTCGAAGACTGGCCGTCCGTGGAACAGGGCTCGCCACCCGGGCTCCCAATCGAGGAAGCGGCGAGAGTCCCCGCGCAGCACACGGGCGCGGCCCGGGTAGAAGAGTCCCGCCGCGGCCGCGAGATCGTTCACGAGGTCCGAGAAGTCGGGCGCACTGATCTCGACTTCGGTGTCGGCGTCCGTTGCGCCCGGCCTCACCGTGATGCTCCCCGCTTCGGGGATGTACGTGTACGCGTCGCCGTTCGGGAGTCGAAGCGCGAGCGATCCGAGCGCTCGGCTCGCCGTGAAGGCATGTGCGCCGTGACCGGCGGCGATGCGGCTCGGCAACTCGTTCTCGTGAAACTCGACGAACTCGATCTCAGGAAACTCGCTGGCCATCCTCGTCTTGTATCGTGCGGAGAGGCCGTCCGCACCACGCCCGCGAGCGTCAGGCGCGCGGGAGGCGGCGCGGCTCGAAGAGGAAGGTTGCCCCTTTGCTCACCTTGGCCAGGGCGAGGGCCTGGGACGGCTCGTACGCGTCGGCCGCCGGGTCGATCAAGACATCGAAGGCGAGCCGTGCGCCGCTCCGTGGGGAAGCCGGCACGCACTGTGCCTTCGGGTTCACCGTGCCCGCGATCGCGTCGAGCGCGGGGTGGGGTGCCTTGCCAAGCCCGGCGAACCACGAGTGCGCCTCGGTCTCCTCGAAGGCCGGAGACGGTCCGAACGTGAGCCGTGCGCTGGAATCTCCGGTGATCTCGACGTGGAGATCGATGTACGCGCGCGGTTGAAAGCACGGGTGCATCTGGAACACCTTCGCGATGGACTCGATTCCATCGCCCTCGATGGCGAGCGCGGTGAGGAGTCGCTCGGCGGTGAGCGCGGCGATCCCGTCCCACTGCTGGGCTGAGAGATCGTCGGCGTCCTCCGTGCCGAAGCGCTGCTCGATGGAGAGATTGAACGCGTGCGCGAGGAGATGGATCTGCACGCCGATCTCTTGGAGTACGGTGACCAGGGCGTCGTGTGAAAGATCCTCGAGCTGAAACCCGGGATCGAATGTGCCGGAGTAGTCCGCCCAGCCGCCCGGCTCGCCGTTCGCGACGGCCTTGGTCAGCACGACGCTTGCCGCCTTCGAGCGGCGGTTGATCGCCAGGTTCGCGTGTTGCTCGTAGGCGACGCCCTCGTCGTCAATGAAGACCCTCCACCGGCAATGCGGCATCCTGTGCTCGGGGGAACGCGGGGGTCGGTGAATCGGTCTGACCTTCATGCAGGGGTGCGCCGCCGCCGCGGTCGCATCGAAGGTCGGATCCTCGATGTCGTGGCACATCGTCCGAACACGCTCTTCGCCGAACGGTTCGACGTCCATCAGGGCGCCGCAGTGTGCGAGCCAGAACTCTCCGTACTCGGGTCGGTGGAGCAGGAACTGAAAGTCCATGAACTGGTGCGGCGCACCGATGTCGAACTGCAGGTTCTTGAAGACGGTGCCGACGTCGTTCCCCTCGAACCGGAGCGCTCTTTGCATGCGTTCCGAATAGATCGGACTCGCCGCCATCCACTCGTCGATCGAGATCGCGGTCATCGCGTCTTCGCCGAAGCGCATCATGACGAGCGGAAGGCCGGCTCGGTCTTGCAGATGGCCGGACAGCAGATACTCACGGCCCAGTTCGGCAAGGACCTGCCGGGAAAAGGAGCCCAGCGTGAGTTCGGGGTCGAACGGTCCGGAGTAGTTGCGCCGCAAAGTGCTCGTCGTCACGGGGAGTTCCTCAGTTGATCCGAACCCGATTCCGAGTCCGGGATGGCGCCGGCGACGTAGGCGATGCGGGCGGCTTGGGTGAGAAGGTCGGCGCGGCTCTGCACGAGAATGTACCGCGCTTCGGCGAGGTCGCCTTCCGCTTTCAGGAGATCGACCACGGTCGCGAGGCCGTGGCGGTAGCTTTCCAGGTTTCCTTCGTACGCCTCTTGGGAGGAGTCGAGGAGTGCTTGTGCGTACTCGTACTTCTTCACGGCGGCTCGTTGGTCGTGGTATGCGCGCCAGACCGCAGCGATGGTCTCGAGTTCGGCGCGTTCGAGTCGGGCGCGGACTCGAGACGCCTCCGCTTCGGCTTCGCGGATCGTGTTCAACCGCTCGAAGCCTTCGAAGATCGACCACCGAAGGCCGAGGCCCGCGTTCCAGACCGGCGTATCGCTCTGCACTGTGGGCGGGCCGGAGAACTGGTACCACCAGGCGTCCAGCCCATAGTTCCCGGCGGCGTAGATGACGGGGTAGAGATCCGCCTTCGCTTCGCGCGCGATGGCCTCCTGCGCCCGTAGCTCCTCGACGCGGGCGGCGAGGTCTGGGCGTTCTGCGAGTGCGACGTCGATGAGTGCATCGACGCTTCCGGAAAGCTCCAGCGGGACGTCTTCCATCGGCTGGATGTGAATCGACTGATTCGCCGGAACGCCGACGGCGAGCGCGAGGTTTGCCTCGGCGTCGCTCACGAGGACCCGTGCGCTCTCGAGCTCGTACGCCGCCTTGGCTTCGGCCTGCCGTGCGAGCAGCACGTCCGAGCGCGTTGCGAGTCCTCGCGCGAGCCGCTCTTCCGCGGCGCTCGCGACCGAATGGGCGCTCACGAAATTGCTCTCGGCCGCGCGGAGCATGCCGCCGGCGGCGTCCAGGGCGAAGTACGTCGTCTGCACGGAGAAGAGGACTTCCTGGAGTGCCCGGTTGAAGTTCAGATTGGCCGCGAGAAGTTGGCGCCGTGCGCTCTCGGCCCTCTCGGGGCGGCGTCCGAAGTCGAAGAGGATCCACTCGAGCTGGACCAGCGGGGTGATCGAATACTGCGTGACGATGTTCGGCGACTCCCGTGACTCGAAGAGGTACCTCGCATTCCCGCCTTCGACCTGGACTCCGATGTCGGGCAGGTACCCGCCGAGCGTTCCTCCGAAAGCGGCGGCGCGCACGCGTGCGGCCTCCCAGGCTTCGCGCGTCCGCGGATTCGTTCGCATGGCGACGTCGACCAGCGTCGCGAGATCGTAGCTTTCTGCCGCGCTGAGCTGCCGGTCTTCCCTTGCGAGGACGCGCGTTGTCTCACGCTCGGCATCCAGGTCGCCCGCCTGCGGTTGCCATGGTTCGGAGGAGTCCTTCGGTGCCAGAGTCTCCGGTTCGAGGTACGCGGCCTTCGAGGTCGCGAAGGGGAGATTGCACGCGGCCGACAGCAGGCACGCCGCAAGGCCGATGGCTCTCTGATACCTCGCGCGTCTTTGGCGTTCGTGTCTCATCGCCCGGTCAGAGGTCGATACACGAGATTCATCGTCGAGAGAAACGAGACAGGCTACGATGGCGGCTGAATCACCGTCTGCGTCATCGTGTTGTAGCCGAATTCCTCGACGCGCTGGGCGATGCGCCAGCCGGCGGGCGTGCGGATGAGCTTGTCGTGGTACCAGCCGCCGCAGAAGAACAGCTTCGGTGGGGCGTCGCCGTTCGGTACCGCCATCGGGTTGTAGAACCCCGACCGGCCGGTCGCGGTGTCTCCGTCGAGGAGGATCTCACGGTTTATGACGAGGTGCTGTGTCATCGGGAAGCCCGCCATGGTTTCCTCGAGCCACTTCCGCACTTCCTTCACGCCGCCCTTGATGCCGCCGAACGCCGTGTAGTCGATGTGGGCATTCTCGGTGAAGCAGCTTTCCCAGAGGTTCCACTGCTTGCGGTCGACCCCGGTCGCGTAGCGGGTCAGGAGGTCGTCGATTTCGAGGCGGTCGTCGAGTTCTTCTGGGGACATGACCGGAGTTTCGCCTGAGTCGGGCCCGGTTCTCAAGTGGAGCGGTCGAAGCTTACAGACGGGCCAGGGCGCGGTGGGCCGACCTGCGAGCGACCTCGAAGGTGATCGCCAAGGCGATGAAGGTCGCGCCGAAGCAGGCGGCGATGAGGGGGGGCTCCCACCGAAGGAGAGGAAGGCTCTTGCTCGAGGTCCAGAAGAGGCGGGTGACCGGCCACGCTTCGAGGGCGCAGACGACGGTGATCACACCGAGGCAGACGACCATGTAAAGGATCGCGCCGAAGCCGGTCGCGATCTGCGCTGCGTTCTGGGTGTCGAGTCGGGGATACGCGGCGCCGAACGCGAGTCCGAGGCTCACGATGGCGGCGATGAGGGGGAGAAGCGTGATCGCGAAGACCACGGTCAAGCCGTGTCCCACATCGAGGAAGTAGTTTGTTGCAGCCACGAGGACCTGCCCGAGGAGCAGCAGAGGCACGTAGCCGATGCAGAACTTGCTCCACCACAGCTCGGGGATCGAGATCGGCGCCGAGCGCAGGATCCACCAGGAGCGTCCTTCGAGGCTCACCATCGGATAGACGAAACGGACACTGACCGCCGTCGTGACGAAAGCGGCGAGGCCCAGGTTGCAGAAGGCCGCGACGTCGCGCAGGACGATCGCGAGGGGCGTGCCGTCGGACGTGGGAAGCGCTCGGAAGTTGAAGACGTAGATCCCGACGAGCGCCGCGAGGAGCAGAAGCTGAGACCACTGGCTGGCGTCGCGCAGGAAAATCGTGACGTCCTTCGAGAGCAGTAGTCCGGTCGCGCGGGGAAGCGGTCGGGTGACGGTCTGCAGGAATCGGGCGAGGCGGCGTTCCGGCCCGGCCCCGATTCGCCCTTGCTGGGCGCGCGTCCATGCGGTGAGAAAGACCCGCTCGACGAGCGCCGTGCTCGCGAAGAACAGAACCGCCGCGGTGGTCACGAGCAGGGCGAGGAAGAAGAGCGGATCTCCCTCGCGTGCACCGAGCAGTGGGATCAACACCTCGCCGGCCCAGGTCGTGGGCAGGAAGGGGGAGGGACTACCGCCGAACCCGACGAGAAAAGCGGCGAATCCGACGAGCCCGTCCGCATCTGCGAGCCGCTCGGGGCGCAGCATCCTTGCAGTGAGAAACGCGGCACCGATCAGCAATCCGACGAGGACGAGAAGGCCGTCGCGCGCTCGCTGTGCGGGGAAGAGGAGAACCAGCCCCGTCGTGACGAGAACCCCGATCGCGCAAAAGATGAAGAGGAAGGGAACGAGGGTTGCTACCGTGCCGAGGTAGAACAGCGGGCCGGCCTCGTACACCACGCCGTAGGCGAGGAACGCCGGCAGGCCGAAGAGCAGCACCATCCACGACGAGGAGATGAGCGTCTCGATGAAGCGAGCGTGGTGCAGAAGCCGCGTGTCGACGGGCGCGGCAAGCAGGAGGTTCACGTCGTCGGCGAGGTAGAACGTCGTGAGCGCACTCACCGTGTTCGAGATCAGCAGAACCATCGCGAACGTGACGAACAGTAGGACGAGCAGACGCTGCGTGAGCAGCGGCCCAAAGTCGCCGATCGTCTGGAAGTAGTCGAGGCCGCGAACAAAGAGCGCGAAGCAGCCGATCCAGAACGCCATGGTGAGGAGCGTCCCGATCACCGGTCGGAGCTTTCGTCGTGCAGCGTTGTTTCGCATCGCGAGGACGCGCGGCGACAGGATACCGCGGAGCGATGCCCCACCGGACGTCGCGCCGGCCGAGGTCGCCACCATGCTACCACTGGCCTTCGGCGGCACCGACGAGATCGAGGAACACCGATTCGAGCGACTCGGGTGCGTCCGTTCCGTCTACCGGCACCGCGGCGCCTTCGGCCTTCGACGTCGTGCGCGAGCGGAGTTCCTCGAGGGTGCCGAGAGCGATCAGCCTGCCGCGGTCCAGCACGCCGATGGCGTCACAGAGGGCCTCGGCGACCGAGAGGCTGTGGGTCGAGAGGAAGATCGAGACGCCTTCCGCCGCGAGTTGCTGAAGCAGGCGCTGAAAGTCCTGCGCGCCTTGCGGGTCGAGCCCGACCATCGGTTCGTCGAGGACGAGGATCTTCGGGCGGTGGACGAGCGCCGCGGCGAGGGCGAGGCGTTGCTTCATACCGTGCGAGTAAGTTTCCGTAAGCTCGCCGGCCCGGTCCAGAAGGGCGAAGTCGCCGAGCAGCTCCTCGCTGCGCGACTCGCGCTCTCGTTCCGGCACGCCGTAGAGCCCTGCGACGAAGCCGAGGAACTCTCGCCCCGTCAGCTTGTCGTACAGGTACGGATGATCCGGGAGGTAGCCGGTGATCGCCTTCGCGTCGCGCGATCGCTCCTGAATGTCGAAGCCGCCGAGGGAGACGGTGCCCTTGGTGGGCTCGAGCAAGCCCATCATCATCTTGATCGTCGTCGTCTTGCCCGCGCCGTTGCGGCCGATGAAGCCGAAGACCTGGCCGGCCGGGATTTCGAACGTGAGGCGGTCGACGGCGACGAGGTCTCCGTAGCTCTTGTGGAGGCCGGCGAAGCGAATCACGAGGGGTTCTCCAACTTGGTGAACTCGAGCCGGCCGACGATATCGGCGAGCTCGAGGTGGCGTTCGGGCCCGCCCTCGAGGAACTTAACGTGAGTGGCGTCGGCGGGAAACTGGCCGAAGATCGCATCGGCGCTGACCCAGCGTCCGAGCCACAGCTCGTTCCACGCGTGGTAGTAGAAGCCGTCTTCGGCGTAGACCACGCCGGCGACGACTCGCGTCGGGATGCCTGTGGCGCGCGCGAGCGCCGCGAGGAGTACGGCGTGCTCGTTGCAGTCGCCGGTCTTTGACTCGAGCACCGCCCGGGCGCTCGGAATCGTGACGCTCATCTCCTGCGTGAGCGCGCCCCGGACCCAGTCGACGAGAAGCCGGGCCTTTCGCCCGGGGTCGGTCTCGCCTCCCACGATTTGAAGGGCCTGGGCGACGATCTCGGGGGCCTCGGATTCGATGAACGCCGACGGTTCGGTGTAGGCGGCCTCCACCATGGTTGCGTGGTCGCCCGGCGCTGCGCCGCGGAGGGACTCGCGTTCGATCTCGAGGATTCCGTTCGCGATTCGCTGCCGCGGCGGGTCGTCGGGGATCCTGCCTGCGGCTTCGCCTCCGACGGCGAGGCGGAGGTGCGACGCTTCTCTGGGCTGCTCGATCGTTCCGCTCAGCGGGATCCGGTTTTCCGTCGCGAGGTCGACGGGCGCGCTGCCCTCGATGTTTGCGACGGCGACCTCGGGGGCTTCGCGCTGAAGTCGAAAGCCGAGGGTCGCTTCTTCTCGAATGGTGGAGCCGTCCTCGGCGATCCACGCGGTCGCTTCGATGCCCTGGTGCGTCTCTCCAATTCGAACGGTCTCGATCGGCCCGTTCGGTCCGTCGATCGTCTCACGCCCCTTCACGGTGACGGTGAGTATTTCGTTCTGCATCGTGAGCGGGCTGAAGACGGTCGCGCCGTAACGCGCCCCGGGCTCTGCACCCCACAGCGCGAGCTTCGAGCGCAGCGTGGTCGGAAGATGGATCGGTTCCTCGAGAGGGATCTCGAGGGTGTTCATTGCGGTTCCGGTGCCGTGTTCGATGTGGACTCGCTCGGGAGTGACGTCACCGACGGCGGAGAACGTTGCGGCGGGGGACACCAGTCGAAACCGGAATCCCTGAAGCGCGTATTCGGAATCGGTCTTGGCCACGAGCGACGTCTGCACCTGCTGCTCGGTTCCGAGCATGGCCAGGCGGAGATTCGAATCGTCCCGGAAGGCGAGCCCGTTGGGGCCCCGGGTCGTCGAGCGGTGGGCCCAGCCGATCTTCCGGTCGTCTTGATAGATCCCGAACCACTCGTCGCTCTGCACGCGGCCCGGATCGGAGAGTGGGCTGTCTTCGAGTGCGATCAGCGGCGCGTCGGTCGGCGGTTGCTGTCGACCCACCAGCGCGGCCAGCAGTCCGAGCCACACGGCGACGACCACGACGATTCCTGCCGTTCTCACTGTGCGATCTCCCTCATGGCGCTCCTCATTGCTTCCCTTCGACGCAGGATTCTCGCAACCCTTCAGGCCGCACAGACGAAGTCACGGAGTTCCACGAAGCCCATGCGAGCCAGGGCCGCACGGACCTCGCCCCGGGGGCCCGCGCCCGCGACCGACGTGACGATCCGCTCTCCAGGGTGATCGGCCAAATCGTCGGGAGAGATGACCGGTGCACCGTGGATCCGTTGCCCGAGCCGGCCCGGATGGACCTCCACTATATGAGAGGGCTCGCGGTCGTGCGCGATTAGGGCCCGTCGGAGAATTTTCCCGGTGTGTCCATACCCCCATAGAACGTAGGTTTTCCGGTCGGCGAGGAAGCCCTGGCGCAGAAACGCCGCCTTCAGGAGGGGGAACTGCTCGATTTCGTACGCCGCGGCCGTGTGCGTCAGCCGATTGGGGTGCTCGCGCCAGGAAACCAGCCGGCGGGGCACGATTCCGAACGCGTGACCGTCTTGGTGGAGTCGGAGGAGGAAGTCGTAGTCCTCCGGCCAGCCGACATCCCGGTAGCCGTAGGATGTGAGGATCTCCCGTCGCACCAGCCAGGTCGGGTGGGCGACCGGGCTCTCGATGAACCGCTCCGCCCGAACGCGCGCCGCGTCGTCGATCGATCCGAGCCAGCGTTCGTAGGCGCGGAGCCCGTCCCTCATCGAATCGCGAGGGAAGATTCGTACGTGACACCCGACACCCGCTTCGTCGGGGTGGCGCCGCAGGTGGTCGACCTGCAAGCGGAGCCGCTCGCGATGCATCAGATCGTCGGCATCCATCCGGGCGATGAAGGTTCCGCTGCAGGCTTCGAGGCCGGCATTGAGAGTCTCGACGAGTCCGTGATGGTCGCGCCGCAGGACCCGCGCTCGCGGCTCGCGGCCTACGAACCGAGCGGCGCAATGGGCGGTGCCGTCGGTCGATCCGTCGTCGACGATCACGCACTCCCAGTCGGTAAGGGTCTGCCGCTCGAGACTTGCGAGACAGGCGGGCAGGGTGGCCTCGGCTTGGTAGACCGGTAGAAGGACCGAGACGAGCGGGGCGGCGGGCACGCACCATCCTCGCTGCGCACGTACCCGATGTCCAACACACCTCTGGAGGCCACCATGTACGAGACGATCAAAGTCGACCGTGAAGATCATCTGACCTGGCTCACGCTCAACCGCCCGGACTCGTTGAACGCGATGAATCGAACGTTGATTCGTGAGGTGAGCGACTTCTTCCAGAACCTCCCGGCGGATCGGCAGACGCGGGTCGTCGTGATGCGCGGTGCCGGACGAGCGTTTTGTGCCGGCCTGGATCTGAAGGAGACCGGGTCGCAGCAGGAGGCCGCGTCTTCTGCGGGGCCCTCGATCGTCGGAAATCTTCGAGGTCAGCGCGAGGTCAGTGAGATTGTGTTGCGCATGCGTCGCGCACCGCAGCCTATCATTGCAGCGGTCCACGGCGCGGCCGCGGGCGGTGGCTTCGGCATGGCGCTCGCCGCCGACGTTCGAATCGCCGGCACGTCGGCCCGAATGAACGCAGCGTTCATTCGGATCGGCCTATCCGCGTGCGACATCGGCGTGAGCTACTTCTTGCCGCGCCTCATCGGCGCCTCGATCGCGAGCGAGCTTCTGCTCACCGGCGACTTCATCGAAGCCGAGCGAGCGGAGCGGTTGGGTCTCGTGTCGCGAGTCGTGCCCGACGAGGAACTCGAGGCCTCGGCCCGCGAACTCGCCGGCCGGATGCTGCGCAATTCTCCGGCCGGGCTCCGGCTCACCAAGGATTGTCTCAAGCACTCCCTGGACGCGGGAAGCTTGGAACAGGTAGTCGGGATCGAGGATCGGAATCAGATCCTGTGCGTGCAGTCGCGTGATTTCAAAGAGGGCGTGACCGCGTTCCTCCAGAAGCGCCCCGCGACCTTCACCGACGACTGAGGCCGTCTGTTTGTCTCGGCCTGGCCTGACCAGTATTTCGTCGGGATGGAACGACCTGCGGACTCACCCCTGAACGACGCCAAGAACGTGGGCCGCGGCCTCCTGATGGGGGCGGCGGACATCGTGCCGGGCGTGTCCGGCGGAACGATGGCGCTGATCCTCGGAATCTACGAGCGCCTCATCGCCGCGATCAGTCACATCGATCTCACGCTGCTGGGCCTCGTGAAGAATCGTCGCTGGGGGGACGCGATGGCGCACGCGGATCTTCGCTTCCTCGTCACGCTCCTCGCGGGAATCGGCGCGGGCGTCGTGAGTCTCGCGAGCTTGATGCACTACCTGCTCGAACACGAGATGGCGGCGACCTTCGGTGCGTTCTTCGGGCTGATCCTCGCGTCGAGTTGGCTCGTTGCGAAGCTCATCGAGCACTGGGGGCCCGGTGAGTTCGCCTCGGCGGCACTCGGTGCGGTGTTCGCCTTCTGGCTGACCGGGCTCGTGCCCGTGGTCGCCGAACCGAGCTACCCGTACATCTTCTTCAGCGGATCGGTCGCCATCTGCGCGATGATCCTCCCCGGAATCAGCGGCGCCTTCGTCCTCCTGATTCTCGGCATGTACTACCACGTGACGGGGCTGCTGAAGGGCCTCGCGTCTGGCGGCTTCACCGGCGACGCCATCATGACGTTGGTGGTCTTCGGCGCGGGTTGCGTGACCGGTATCCTCGTCTTCAGCCGCGTTCTGCGATTCCTGTTGGATCGCTTCCACGGCGTCACGATGGCCGTGCTCTGCGGCTTCATGTTCGGATCGCTGCGCAAAATCTGGCCGTACAAGATCGAGATCGATCCCGATCCGGCCAAGAAGTTCAAGGCTCGCGTCTTCGAGAACGTGCTGCCCTGGGACGCACCCGACGGGATGATCATCCCCGTCGTGATGATCGTCGTCGGGATTGCGTTCGTGCTGGTCCTCGAGCGCGTCAGTCGCCCGAATGAGACCTGACTCGTAGTCTACAGAAGGATCTCCGCCACGGTGCGCAGTGAGTTCACGTCGGTCGCGCCGACGAGGAGCGTCGTCACGCGGCTTTCCTTCCACGCGCCGAGCCGGTCGCGGATGCGCTCCTTGGAGCCGACGAGCGAGATGCTGTCGGCAAAGTCGTCCGGAACGACCTGCGCGGCTTCGTCGCGCTTCCCTTCGGCGAACAGGTCCTGGATCTTCTCGACTTCCGCGCCGTAGCCGAAGCGTGTGACGAGGTTCGCGTGGAAGTTCTTCTTCCGGGCGCCCATGCCGCCGATGTAGAAGGCGAGCATGTACTTGACCGGGAGCAATGCCTGCTCGAGATCGTCGTTTACGTTGACCTGAACCGGGGGGATGACCATGAAGTCGTCGCTCGCATTGGTGAGCGACTCTTCGTATACGTCCTTGTGGAACGGCGAGTAGTACAGCGGCAGCCAGCCGTCGCACAGTTCGGTCGCCATCTGGATGTTCTTCGGGCCTTCGGCGCCGAGCAGGACGGGGATGTGACTGCGCAGGGGCTTGTTGATGAGCTTCAGCGGCTTGCCGAGGCCCGAGCCGCCCTTGAGCGGAAGTTGGTAGTGCTCGCCCTCGAACGTGAGGGGCCCCTCGCGCTTCATCATCTCGCGGAAGAGCGAGATGAACTCGCGTGAACGCCCGAGCGGTTTTGGGAACGGCTGGCCGTACCAGCCCTCGACCACCTGAGGGCCGGATACGCCGAAACCCAACATGAGTCGACCACCCGAGAGGTGATCGAGCGTCATCGCGGTCATGGCGACGCACGCTGGGGTGCGGGCCGAGATCTGGACGATGCCCGTACCGAGCTTGATCTTGGAGGTCTGCGCCGCGATCCAGGTGAGCGGGGTGATCGCGTCGGAGCCGTAGGCTTCGGCAGTCCAGACCGAGTCGAAGCCGAGGTTTTCGGCCTCGATTGCGAGGGGGGCAGGGTTCTGGGGACCCGTCATCCAATAGCCGACCATCAATCCGAGCTTCATGGATGGATGGCTAACGCGCGGTCCCCGGGAATGCGAGGTGGGTCTACGCCAGGGTGACGAGCAGCGCGTCCTCGGCCACCTGGGTTTCGAGCTCGACCTCGATCGATGCGATCGTGCCGTCGCGGGGGGCGACCACGGGGATCTCGACCTTCATCGACTCGATGACGAGGAGCTCCTGGTCTTCGGTCACGGATTCGCCCGGAGCGACGAGGATCTCGAGAATGGTGCCGACGGCGGGGCTGCGAATCTCGGTGGGAGCGCTCATCCGCCTTGTTTCGCAGACTGCTGCCAGAGTGTCACGCCGCGTGGCTGGACCGCGGAGGGCGTGTCATACTTCGCCGGATGAGCAACGAGACGTCCGAGGCGCCGGCGAGTGGCTGGCTCCGCTGGCTAGCGCTCGCGGTGGTCGTCGTCTCGCTGGGGGTGCTCGTCTTCACCCGGGACTTCGATGGTCCGCCCGCGACCCGGGAAGGACCGCCGTCGATCGTCTTGGTCCTAATCGACACGCTTCGTGCCGACTATCTGGGCACGTATGGGTTCGAGGGCGACATCTCCCCGGAGTTGGATCGGGTGGCGGACGAATCGATCGTGTTCGAGAGCGCGTTCAGCCAGGCTCCGTGGACGAAGCCGGCCATTGCCTCGCTCTTCACCTCTCTGCATCCGGAGCAGCACGGCGTGATTGCCCATATGGGGCGCTACGGGGATCGTGAAGGAGAGAGCCCGCGCGCGAGTGCGTTGCCGCAACGCGCGGTGACGATGGCGGAGATGCTTCGCGGGGCCGGGTACGAGACGGCGGCGTTCATCGCCAACCCGTGGATCCAGCGGCGTCTCGGGTTCGCGCAGGGCTTCGATGTGTTCGACGCGAAGGACGTGGGCAATCAGGTGCCCGCGCGGGTTCTGCTCGACAAGGCCGGTGCGTGGCTCGCGCAGCGCGAGCAAGACAAGCCCTTTTTCCTCTACATCCACTTGATGGATGTGCACGGGCCCTACGATGCGCCGCAAGACGACTTCGATGCGCTCGCGGGCAGCCCGGGCCTCGGCGAGCCGCGCCCGCTGACACTGGCCGAAGCGCAGCGGAGGAAGTCGTACCTGATGCGCGCCGGCGGGACGCACGGCGACGATCTCGCGCTGGAGGCGTGGCGCGGTTCGTACGCCGCTGGTGTCCGCTCGGTCGATCGTCAAGTCGGCGCGTTCCTCACCGGCCTTTCCCGCGGTGGCGTTCTGGACGACGCGCTTCTCGTCATCACGTCCGATCATGGCGAGGAACTCGCGGACCATGGCGCGTGGGACCACGGAGGCACGCTGTTCGACGAGCAGATTCGCGTGCCGTTGCTCGTACGTTTGCCCGGCGCGAATCCGGATGGTCGGCGCGTCGAGCGGGTCGTCAGTCTGATCGACCTCATGCCGACCCTCTTGCGGGTCGCGGGGAGCACCGTGCCCAAGGGCCTCGCGGGCGAGGATCTGGGACCGCTTCTGGCCGGACAAGAAATCGAGAAACCCGGAGTCGCCTACGCTTCCGGGGTGAAGTGGCGCCCGGCCGCGAAGGCGGTGCGCACGCGGGACAGCAAGCTCGTTCGGTCCGGCGACGTGACGTGGGTATTCGACGTCGCGACGGACCCGGGCGAAACCCGCGGCGTTCCGCCGGGGTCGATCGAGATCGAAGAGCTCGCCGCCATTCTCGACGAACACGGAGAGAAGCTCGCCGCCGGACCCTCGTTCCGCACCGAGGCAGCCACGATGGCTCCGGGAACGCGCGACAAGCTCCGCGCTCTCGGATATCTAGACGAGGGCCCCCCGCCCGAGCCGACCCCACCCGCCGATCAAACCGAACAGGAGAAGGAAACGTGAAGGTACGAGCCGCAGTCGCCACCGAGGCCGGAAAGCCACTCTCGATTGAAACCGTGGACCTCGAAGGTCCGAAGGCCGGCGAGGTTCTCGTCGAGATCAAGGCGACAGGGATTTGTCACACCGATGCGTTCACGCTCTCCGGCGACGATCCCGAGGGGATTTTCCCGGCCGTGCTCGGTCATGAGGGGGCAGGCATCGTCGTCGACGTCGGCGCCGGAGTGACGAGTGTGGCCAAGGGCGATCACGTCATCCCGCTCTACACGCCGGAGTGCCGGCAGTGTGAGTACTGCACGTCGGGGAAGACGAATCTCTGTCAGGCGATCCGGACGACGCAGGGGCAGGGGCTCATGCCCGACGGCACGAGCCGGTTCTCGCTCGGTGGCGCCGAGCTGTACCACTACATGGGCACGTCGACGTTCTCGAACTTCACCGTGCTCCCCGAGATCGCCCTCGCGAAGATCCGGCCGGACGCCCCGTTCGACAAGGTCTGTTACATCGGTTGCGGGGTGACGACGGGCATCGGCGCGGTGATCAACACCGCCAAAGTGCAGGCGGGGGACAACGTCGTGGTGTTTGGTCTCGGCGGAATCGGACTGAACGTCCTTCAGGGCGCGCGCATGGTCGGTGCCGGCATGATCATCGGCGTCGACACGAACGAGACCAAGCGCCCCCTCGCCGAGAAGTTCGGCATGACGCACTTCGTTAACCCGAAGGAAGTCGAAGGCGACCTCGCGCCGTACCTCGTCGACCTCACGAAGGGTGGGGCCGACTACAGCTTCGAGTGCATCGGCAACGTGAACACGATGCGCCAGGCCCTCGAGTGCTGTCACAAGGGTTGGGGCGAGAGCATCATCATCGGCGTGGCTCCCGCGGGTGCGGAGATCTCCACGCGGCCCTTCCAACTCGTGACCGGTCGCGTGTGGCGCGGCACCGCCTTCGGTGGCGCCAAGGGCCGTACTCAGGTTCCGCAGATCGTCGACTGGTACATGGACGGGAAGATCAACATCGACGACCTGATCACCCACAAGATGCCGCTCGAGGATATCAATCAGGGCTTCGACCTCATGCACGAGGGCAAGTCGATCCGCAGCGTCGTCGAGTTCTAGTCGAGTCTTAGCGGCGCCGGGTACCGCTGTGCGCTGTCGACGGGGCCCCCTCGACGGCACGTGTGGCCGCGTCGATTACGCGGCGGCGATGCTGCGCTCAGGAATGACGAGCCGGCCGGCCGGGCGCTTGTGCGAGGCTCGCACCGGCGCCGTTTCTTCGGCGGTCGGTAGCGCGGCGTCGCGCAGCTCGGCGAACGCCTCATCGAGGCACTCGGCGAGCACCCACGCGTCGGGGATCATCTCCGGGTCGGTGGTGACGCCGATGTCGAGGCGGCCTACGAAGCTCACGGCGGTGAAGTTCAGGCCCTGTGTCGGGGCGAGTACCGAGATGGGGAACACGCGGTGGACGCGGGCGCCGGCGATGTACAGCGGAACGGGCGGGCCGGGTACGTTCGACACGACTGCGTTCGTGGGCAGGGTGCCGGTGTACTCGGCGAGACCGCTCAGTGTCCGAAAGCCGAGGTTGATCAACGCCGGCGGCAGCACTTCTCCGAGCGATGGAATGGCGGTCTCGCGAAGGCGGCTCGTCACCTCTTTGGCGAGCGTCGCGCTTTGGTGGATCGCACGGACGCGCTCGACCGGATCGTCGATGTCGGTCGCGCAGGACACGACCATGTGCGCGACTTTGTTCGAGGACTCTTTGTCGCCCTTCACTCGCGTCGAGACGGGGCACGAGACCGCGAGGCTCGCGTTGAGCTCTTCGCCGTTGCGTTCGGCGTACTTGCGCATCGCGGCGCCGCAAAGGCCGATCACGACGTCGTTGAGTTTCACGCCGAGGACGCCCTTGATGGCCTTCACTTCGTCGAGCGGGAGCGAGGTGTAGGCGAACCGTCGGCCAGGGCCGAGCTCTGCGTTGAAGCTTAGGCGCGGTGCGGCACCAGGCAGTCCTTCGGTGCCATGTTCGAGCACGTACGGGATCATGTTGGCGCCGCGTCGGAGGGCCTGGAATCCGTAGCCCACAACGGCCCCCGGAAGAGTCACCAGGTTGGTGAAGCCCTCCAGCGCGCGCGAGAACTCGCTCGGAATCTCCTCAGTGGTTGGCTTGGTCGGAAGCGGAGTCGGAGGGTCTGCGGGCTCCGGCTCGAGATCGCACAGGATGACGCTCAGGTCGGCGCCCTTCATGCCGTCCATCAGCGCGTGGTGCGTCTTCATGTAGATGGCTGCGGCCGGCTCTCCGTCGAGCTCGACGCCCTCGATGAACCACATCTCCCAGAGAGCGCGGCGTCGATCGAGTTTCTGCTCGTGCAGGTAGCCGCAGAGGTCGGCCAGCTCGCGCATTCCGCCCGGGGAGGGAACGGCGATTCGGTGCAGGTGGCGGGAGAGATCGAAGGACTCGTCCTCCATCAGGTACGGGCGCGCGAGCCCCAAGGGGGCCTCGGCAAGGCGGGAGACGAACTCGGGGCCGGCGAGGTTTAGGCGGGCCGCCAGGTTCCGGGCGACGCGGTCGAAGCTGAAGCTCTTGGCCTCGGTCGGGTCGAGAATGATCAGGCCCCCAACGTGCGCATGTACCTCCGACGTCTCCATGGAGACGAAAAGGGAATCCGTGCCAGACAGCTGCTTCATGACTTCTCTCTCTATTTTCCGGTTTACTTCAGCCGACGACCGGCTAAACGTTCTTTGATCTCTTTTGGAAACTCGTCTGTTTCCTAAGAATACGGAATTGGTGCGAATGGTGCAATGCCCTTACCCGTCGATTTATATGTAGAAATTCTAATTTCTTGGAGCAGCGCTGCCTGTACTGAAGGTTCGGGGCGGGCTGTGGGCCCCGGAAGATATCTATCTGTTTCCCTTGAGAGCTCCAGTGGGGCAGGATAGGATCGGGGCGTTCCCCGCATGGATAGGGAAGAAATAAAGAAACGGGCCGAGGCGAAGGTTCGCCGGGAGCAGGCTCGGACGCAGATGTACCAGGACCTGGTCCTGGAGTGCGCCGAGCGTCTGTTCTCCAAGAGCGGCTTCGGCCAGGTGACGATGCGGGACATCGCGGTCGAGGCCGCGATCTCGCCGAAGACGCTCTACGCCGTCTTCCCGGGCAAGGACGAGATCTACGCCGAGGTTGCGCGGCGCCGGAGCCTGGTGCTTCTCGACGCGCTCCGCACGGCGATGGCCGGTGACGACTCGACGATCGAGCGCATGCGCCGCGGTCTGCACGCGCTGGTTCGATTCCTGGTCGAGCACCGCGCGTTCTTCCACATCATGATGCGCGAGTCGCGGTCGTGGGGGCTCCTGCCAACGGGCGAGGCTTCGTCGAGCGGCGACTGGCGGGCGGGGCACAGGCTGCAGGCCGAGCTGATGCAGGCGGGGATCGACGAGGGCGTTTTCTACGATGGCGACCCGGAGTTGATGGCTGCCATCTCCTTGTCAACGACCCAGGTCTACCTGGCCGCGAAGCTCGAAGGCCCGGGCGACCCGGACTCCGTTGCGATCTCCGAAGAGATATTCGACCAGGTTCAACGCAGCCTTCGCAAGCTGCCTCCGCTCGCCCTCGAGGACTCGAACGCCGGCTGAGTCCGGGCGGCTTCGCGCAACGATGCCGGAGCTGCCGGAGGTCGAGTTCGGACGCAAGGTTGCCGAGCGTGTGGCGCTCGGTCGTCGCATCGAGCGGGTTCGTTGTGCGCAGGACCGTATCGTCTTCGAAGGGGTGGCGCCTCGGACGGTCGCGCGTGTCCTACGGGGGAGAACCGTGACCGCCGTTCGCCGACACGGAAAGCAGATCTGGTTCGAGCTAGACGAGCGACCCTGGCCACTCATTCATTTCGGGATGACGGGAGCGTTCCGCGTGCCTGAAGAGACGCCGCTCCCCCTCGAGTCGAGTGCGCGTGTCGTCGATCGGAGCTGGCCGCCGCGCTTTGCGAAGGTCCACTTCTGGTTCTCTGACGGCGGCGAGTTGGTGATGACGAACGCGCGCCGTCTCGGCCGCATCCGTCTGCAGCAGAACCCGCTCGGAGAGGCGCCGCTCGCGAAGTTGGGGTTCGATCCGCTGACGAACATGCCGCCTCTCGCCGAGTTTCGGCGTTTGCTGGCGGGCCGCGGTGGGACCGTGGTGAAGGGGCTCCTGCTGGATCAGGCATTCGCGGCGGGCGTCGGGAACTGGATTGCCGACGAGGTGCTCTACCGGGCGGGGATCGACCCCCGAAGGAAGACCCGCGATCTCGAACCGGATGAAGTGAAGGCCCTGCACAGAGCCCTCCGTGCGGTGATTCGCAAGGCGGTCTCGGTCGATGCGCGGAAGGACCTCTTCCCGAAGTTGTGGCTCTTCCATGCCCGCTGGGGGAAGGAGAGCGACGCGGCGCTCTCCGACGGAACACCGGTCGAGCACATGACGGTCGCTGGCCGCACGACGGCCTGGGTTCCGTCCAGGCAGCGCTAGCCCAGATTGCGCGCTCAGGGAACGATCTTGGGCGGCAGCGGGTGGCGATAGAGCTTGGCTGCGTTGCCGTGGGTGATCGCGTGGATCTCTTCGAGGGGCAGCTCGCCGATCACGTCGTCGATCACCTGCTGGGTGTTGGGCCAGGTGCCGTCGCCGTGTGGGTAGTCGCTCTCGAACAGGATGTTCTCGACCCCGATCCGGTAACGAGTGCAGACCGTCGACGGATCTTCGATCATGCAGAACCAGAAATTCCGCCTTAGGCACTCGGAGGGGGAGATCTTCGGATCCGGCCACCCTTTGCCGTAACCCGAACGGCTCATGATGTTGTCGAGTCGGTCCATGAGCGTCGCGACCCAACCGATGCCGCCTTCGGACATCGCGATCTTGAGCTCCGGGTACTTCGCGGGCCATCCGCTCCACAGCCACTCCGCGCACGAGCCGAGTGCCATCGGTCCGAACTGGGTGGCGCCCAGTTCCAACATCGGCGCCCCCTCCGGCATCTTCGGAAAGCCCGACGAGCCGACGTGGAGGTTCAGCACGGTGCCGGTCTCAGCGCAGGCCCGGATGATCGGTTCCCAGTAGTCCATGAAGCAGGAGGGAAGACCCTGCTCGTGCGGCTGCTCGGGCACGGTCACGGCGGTGAACCCGCGCTTCGCGTTGCGCCGGATCTCCTCGGCGCCCTTCTCGGGGTCGGAAAGGAAGGTGATCCCGAGCGGCACAATCCTCTCTGGATACGACCCGTGCCACTCCTCGAAGAGCCAGTCGTTCCACGCGCGCGTACAGGCGAGGCCGAGATCCTGATCCTTCGACTCGCTGAACAAGGTGCCGCCGAAGCCCGTCACGCCGGACGGAAAGTTCACCGACGCCCAGGTGCCGTTCAGATCCATGTCCTTGATCCGCGCGTGGATGTCCCAGCAGCCCCGCCGCACTTCGTCGAAGCGTGCGGGCTCGACGCGGTGGTCCTCCCGCGGCCGCCCGGCAACGCACATGAAGCCGACCTGGAAGTAGGGGGTGTCCTCGTACTGCCAGACCTCGTGCCCCTCCTCGGTCTCCACGACTCGGGGCGCCGCCGCCTCGAACTTCTTGGGCATGCGGCCCTCGAAGGTGTGCGGAGGCTCGAGCAGGTGATCGTCGACGGAGATGAAGGTGTATTTCTCCGCGCGCGGCTCGGGGTCGGGGAGGAGCGGGTTGGTGGCGGGGCGTTTTACGCCGAGCTTGATGATTCTGGGCATGGGCTGTCCCTATACAACGAAAAAGGGGGACGGCCACTGGCCGTCCCCCTCCTTCACGTGATGTGTCTCTTGGCTCCTAGTCGAGCAAGCCAGCCGGCTTGTCCAGGAAGGCCATGCACGCCGATCCGCAGGTCATCGACTGACCCGGGTTGGTGGTGCCCGGGCTGTCGGTGTTCGTCGGGCAGAACAGGCCCATCTGGCCGGAGCAGACGAGCGCGCCGAGCTCCGACGGGTCCGTCCACTCGCTCGCGCTCGATGCGCGCGAGAGGCTGCTCGAGTTTTTGTAGATCGACACCTGCTCGAGGAAGCCTTCGTCCCTCTCGGCGCTGTACGGAGCATCGATGTGGAAGAAGCCACCGTACGTGCCGGTGTTCTGCACGATGCCCTCGTAGCCCACGGCATCCACGTAGCCGTTCAGGTTGTCGAGGAGCAGGAAGCCGTCGGGGCAGCTCGAGTCGGTGTTGGTCAAGTGGCCGTTCTTGAGATTCGAGTCACTGGCCGAACCCGGCAAGGTCACGTCGCAGTCCGACACGTGCGTCGACGTGTCGGTGAAGCAGACGACGAAGAAGCCGATTCCGGTGCCGGTGTCGTCCGCGAGGACGCTTCCGCCCGGGATGGTCGCGACGAAATGCGCATCGCCCGCGTTGATGAAGCTCGGCGTGAGGCATCCACCGCCGGCACCTTCGACCGACACGACCTGGTAGCCCGCCAAGTCGAGGCCGGCTGGGCCGGCGATCTCGACGAACTCGTCGCGGTCGGTGTTGGGGAAGCCGTCGTTCGAGTCGTAGTCGAACTCGTTGACCCATGGCTGCAGGAAGTCGCCGCCACACGCGCCGCCGGAGCAAGCGTCGTTCACCGTGCAGCCGTTGCTGTCGTCGCACGGGTCGGTGTTGGGGGCGTTAGTGCAGGTTCCGGCGCCGTCACAAACGTCATCGGTGCAGAGGTTGGCGTCGTCTGTGCAGCCGCTGCCGTTCGGCTCGAAGCCGCAAAGGGCATCGCAGCAGTCACCGCTGACGGTGCCGCCGTCGTCACAGTCCTCGCCGGCGTTCAAGATGTCGTCGCCGCAGACTTCGAGCAGGCACGCGTCACTGCAGCCGTCGCCGTTCACGAGGTTGCCGTCGTCGCAGGCTTCGCCCGTGGCCTGGATGCCGTTGCCGCAGGCCGTGACAGTGCAGTTTGTGTCGCAGCCGTCACCGTCGACGGCGTTGCCGTCGTCGCAGTCCTCACCGGTCTCGGTCACGGCGTTGCCGCAGATTTCCTGGCAGACTGTCGTCGTTCCGTTGATCTTGATGTTGTTGACGAGGTTCTTCTTGAAGAGGCTCGGCGGAGTCTCCCAGCGGCCGCAGTACTGCTCGGCGCCGACCGTGAACCGGGTCTCGACCCAGGAGACCGGGCCGGTAACCGGATCCAGGGAGTAGTCGCCGCTCTGGATCTTGGCTTTCAGGATCCCGCCCTTGTACTTGATTGTGCGGATGCCACCCGGCCCGCCGAGAGCGGCTTTGTAGCTGTAACCCGATCCGGCGGCCTTCCAGTTGCCGCAGGGCAGGGCGACCGATGCGTGTGCGCTGTTTGACGTCAGGACCTGGAGACTCGATGCGTTCGCGCCGGCACACGTCGGGTTCACGAGAGGACCGATGGCCGGATCCTTGTACGTGAACTTCAGGATGTCCTTTTTGGGGATGAAGTGTTCTTTGGCCACGAGCGCCTTGCCCCCGGACAAGGTCGTGAAGGCGAGTGCGGTTGTGCTCGAGAGCAACACTGTACAGGCAAGCATGAGAACGAAAGCAGACAGGGGGAGACGCGTATGCATGGGACCTCCAGGATCCGTATTTTCCCTGCCTCCGCACAGAGAGTTCTTCGGACAATTGTTCCGCTTTTGGAGGGGATCGGTCAAGGTATTACGCGGCTTCTCGCGATGGCAGTCGCCATGGGCGAGGCTTGACGAGTTGTCATTGCGCCGAGCGGGCGGAGTCGGTGGGGACTGCTAGGGAGGCAGCCATGGGAAATCTGCGTTTAGACGGGGAGGTAGAGCGTGAATTGGAACTTGCGTTCGAGGACTTGGCCGGGTTCCCGGGACAGGTGGACGACCTGACGAGGCTCGTCCCCGGGCGCGAGGGTGGGGCGGTGCGGTTCGGATCTCTGCTTGAGGCCGCGCAGCCGAGGGCGTCGGCGACCCACGCGACGCTCTCCTCGGGGGACGGAGACTTCACAGCGAGTGTGCCGCTCGAGGCCCTCGCCGAAGCGGTGGTCGCCTACCGCGACGGCGACGCGGCCCTGCCGGCCAGTCGGGGTGGCCCGTTCCGGTTCTTCATTCCGGAAGGTGGGGCGTGCGCCACGGCTGAGGTGGACCAGTGCGCGAACGTGAAGTTCCTCGCGACGATCCGCTTCACCGCCGGACGAGGCCAGGATAGCCGGCCGACGAATCCGACCGAGCACGCAGAACTCCACGAGCACGACGAGAACTGATCCCGAAACGGGCCCCGATCTCGGAACGGCCCTATCGCGAACCGGACTGAGCGCGAGGCCGGCGGTAGACCCGCCGACCTCGCTTCTCTCGATCAGTCCAGCAGCGAGTCGCTGTAGGCCAGGAAGGCCTGCGACGCGGAGCTAGTGTAGTGTGAGCCGAGGAGGATGAACATCTCATCCTCGACAGTCACGCCGCCGATCAGTCGGCAGGCATCACAGTCGCCGTCGCCCGCACCCGGGGACGAATCGCAGGCGGAGTGGTTGCCGCTGCAGAGGGCGTTGTGGTTCGGGCCGCCGATGCAGCGCGTGCTGCCGGCGCTACACGGTCCGCCCGGGACGAACAGCAGGGGGGGCTCAGGCGACGTCGAACGCCGCTTCACGTCCTGAATGTCCGTGGCGCCGTTGTCGTAGAGCGCGCAGTACTTGTAGGTACGATCGTTCGTGCCGTCGCCGGTGTGATCGACCGGCGGGTCGAAGAGCAGCTGAACGGGGTCGTTGTATTCGGTCGACACGTAGATCGGGGCGCCACCCGGCGCGGTGCATCCGCCCCCCGAGCAGGGGGTCTGCGGCGGGCCCCAGATTCGGAACAACACGCCACGCTTGTGCGTGTGCGAGTCCAATTCGAACAGGAACGAGTCGGCTGGCAACGTGTAGGTGCGACAGTACTCGCGCGTCTCGAACTGCGGCACGCTCATCACGAAGATGTCATCCGAGTCGAAGATCGTCCCGATGGCATTCGCATCGGTCGTATCTGCGAACCACATGTTGTGGTACTGCTCGATCGTCGTGTCGGTGGGCGTGAGGTTGAAGCCGTGGGAGTTCCACACGGTGAATCCCTGGATCGGGACCACGCCGAACACGCCGTCGGGGAAGGTGATCCGGTGGTAGGACTCTTGCGAGCCGCCGATCCGAGGTGAGTTCGGGGTGCCCTGACCGTTGATGCTGAAGCCCATGTCTGGCGGGCCCCACCCCAGGCAGGCGACCGTCGAACTGACCGCGCTGGCGCACGCGGAGCGTGTGCCGCACTCTGCACCGCCGGCTGCGGCTGGTACGCCGAGTTGAGTCGGGTCACACGACGTCCCCTCGTTGACGCCGCCGAGGCACGACCATGCGCCCCATCCCGGGTGCGTCCAATCGTGGGCGCCGATGTAGGCCTGGATAATGCTGTGATGCGACTGCGGGTCCTGTGCGAGGAGTCGGTCGTGGATACGAATGCAAGTGCGCAGAGGTCCACCCATCTCCGGTGGGCAGGGGGTCTGTGCGTTTAACGGGACCTGGCCGTTCAAGTCGTAGCGGGTCGCGTAACAGACCTCGTCCTCATCGTTGGCGGGCACGACCCACGGGGGCGCGTAGAACTGAATGCCCTCACCCGCGGGGGGCGGTTCGAGCGGTGGGATCTTGTTTGGGGTGGGTTCGCCGAAGCAGCCATCGAACAGGCTTTCGGTGCCGAGGACCGTTCCCGTTTTGGGGGCGCCCGCGCGGATCCACTCGCGCAATCCGGCGAGGCGGTTTGTATCGACCGGGGCCAATCCGCCGGTCGGCATCTGCGCTCCCGGAACCGATGCGGGTTCACCGAGCGTGGCGGTCGCGAGCTTATGGTAGAGGAAGCTCACGCGCGCGTCGCCGGGCACGATGCGAGAGAGCGAGCTGATCGTCGAAGCGACGCTGACGATGTTCGCGTAGGCGTTGGCCGGCGTGAGGTCGAGACCGCCCTGCGCCGTAGCGCCGTGACAGACGAACTGCGTGCAGCCACTCGCGGCGAAGATCTGATCCTGCACCGCGTCCCAGGTGTGGTCGTACGACGTGCCGACACAATCGCTGATCTCGCAGTCGGCGATGCAGCCGTCGGTCTCGTCGAGATTGCCGTCGTCGCACTCTTCTAGGCCTTCGATCACGCCGTTGCCGCAGACCTCAGTCGGGCAGAGGCCGGGGGCCGGAGCGTTCTTCGAGAGGAAGAGGCCCGTCTCGTTCTTCTTCACGTCGCCGCCGAAGTCACTGCAGTACCACTCGAGGTCGTTCGGGTCCGTGTCGCTGTAAACGCCGAAGTAGACCTCGACGCTGTCGACCGGTCCGTCGACTTCCCAGGGCCACTTGTCGCCGCCTCCGGTGATGATCAGCGAACCACCGTTGTTGCCGGGCTTGTAGGTGACCCGTTTCACGGCCGTCGAGACGTTATTTTTGTCCGTGTATTTGTAGCCCTTGCTGCCGGCCGGGTTTCCTAGGCCGGTCCACAGAGCCGGGTCGAGTTCGATCAATTCGGTGCGGCCGGCGTTGGCGCCGGTCCAGCGCACGAGCAGCTTCGACCCGTTTACTGCCGGATCGTGCACCGGGTTGATGAGGATATCCCGCGTCGATTTGAAAACGAACTTGTGCTTGCTCGGATCCTTCTTCGTGTCGATCTTGGCAATCTTGCCGCTCACGTTGAAGTTGACGGCGTGCGCGTCGGCCCTGGAGGCCGGGAGCAGGAAGCTCAGGGCAATTCCTGCGATCAAGACGGCGCGAATGCGGTTCTTGGTTTTGGGCATTACGGTCAGATGCTCCCTTGGCGTGGCTCGCTCGATTGGGGCTCGCGCCTCGGGCCCGAACATTAAGGAGATTGCCTCATGGGTGCCGGTGTAGGCAAGCTGTGTGGTGTAGGTCTGCGGGAACAGGCGAGGTGCCCTCTGATCAGTCGTGAGGGCGTGTGAACGGTTCAAATAGGGCGGACCATGTATGGTCCGCTTTGCCGTTGCCCGAAGACGAGTCCGGCCCCTGCGATTGCCTGCAGTGAAGTGTCTACCCCGTTCAGGGTCGAGGGCAGGGGTTTGTCAGTGACCACGCGGTTTTCGATTCTTATCGGTGCAGTTGCACTCGTGCTCGTAGCTCTGCCGGTGGAGGCTGTGATCTCCGGCGGGGGGAACGCTGCCAAGGACTGCTGGGCCGAGTTCGAAGCTCCGAATCTGGGGGCTCAACTTCCCGGCCGCGCCCAAGACTTCACGGGAACTGCGCTGCTTCGACGGCGAGTTCGGCTGCGATCTCGATGGTGAAGTAAACGGCGCTTGTGAGTTCCCGATCGGCGTCTGCCTGTACAACGTCGATCCGCTGCTGCCGACGTGTTCGCCGTCCGACGTGACCCTGGAGGAGGTGAGCAACAAGAAAGGTAACCCCGACCTGGCGCTCTCCTTTGGCAGAACGCGCTCCAGCCCGAGCCCGTCACCCCCGTGTTCGGCTTGTTCAACGGCGCGGTGGGATTCGCCGGTGACCGATTCCATGCCGCTCTTTACGAGACCATCCCGGTGGCCTCGCCGGAGCCCGAGCATTTGATGGCGTTCAGCGCGGTCGATGGTGCGACCTTGTAGGACGAGGAGATCGGGGCGAGTTGGGGCCACGTCGGGATTGCTGCCGGCGTAGTGTGGACCGGGACCCAGGCAGTTTCCGATCTACTCGGATACGACACGGTGACCGGCGCCGCGGTTGCCACGCTGCCGATGCCCGCGAAGGTCGCGTCGGGGCCAGCGATTGTCGACGGTGTGCTCTACGCCGGATTCGGCGTCGGCGGTGCCGGTGGTGTGCGCGCGTACGAGCTCCCATAGGCGCGACGCGAGGAGTGGTCCTTCCGCGGGCTAGAATTTTCCGTGTCGGCCGGCGCCCTTCGCAAAGCGCGTAGCACCTTCGCGCGTCTCGCCGGAGCGGATGACCTCGAGCCCGAGTCGGTACTCGTTCTTGAGCGCTTCCTCGAGTTCCAGGTCCCACTGCTGGTAGGACGACATCCGGTCGGCGCGCATGCAGCGTTGGGGAAACCCGGCGATGCGCTCTGCGAGTTCGAGTGCGCCCGCGAGGGCCTGCCCCGGTTCGACCAGTCGATTCGCGAGTCCCATGCGCTGGGCCTCGTCACCCGAGACGCCGCGGCCGGTTAGGATGAGATCGAGCGCGTTGCTGTGGCCGAGCATGCGTGAGAGGCGGACGGTGCCGCCGTCGAGGAGGGGCACGCCCCAGCGGCGGCAGTAGACGCCGAAGGTCGCATCCGTCGCCGCCACTCTCATGTCGCACCAGATTGCCAGTTCGAGACCGCCCGCGACGGCGAAACCCTCGACCGCGGCGATCACCGGTTTCGAAAGGAGGAAGCGCGAGGGCCCCATTGGACCGTCTCCCTCTTCGCGCACCTGGTTACCGCGCCCTTCGGAGACCGCCTTCAGATCGGCTCCGGCGCAGAAGAAGCCGTCCGCGCCGTTGAGGATCGCCACGGAGAGTGCGTCGTCCTCATCGAAGTGGCGGAACGCAGCCGCGAGTTCCGTCGCGGTCGGGCCGTCGACGGCGTTGCGGACCTCGGGGCGATCGATTGTGATGATCGCGATGTCGTTCTGCGTCTCGAAGCGCACGTTGCTCATGGGGCCATCCTTTCGGCGATGATCGAATCGTTGCGGACGGACGGTTGCCGCGCAACTCGACGACGGGCGAGGTGCGTGGGCGACCGACAGCCGGTGCGCAGACGGCTCGGATTGACGGACCCGGAAACCTCACGGCTGTTCTCGACGCTCGCCGGAGGCTACTACGACGGCGGTCATGGGGCTCTCGATCGAAGTTGCGATGCTCGTTCTGATCGCCGCGGTACTCCACGCTACGTGGAACACCTTCATCAAGGCCAGCGGGGATTCGTTGGTCACGTCGACCGTCATCATGGCGACGGGCTCGTCTCTTTGTGTACTTGCGTTGCCCTGGGTGCCGCTGCCTTCGACGGAGACCTGGCCCTTCATTGCGGCGAGCGTGGCGATTCACAACGTCTACTTTCTGCTCCTGCTCCAGGCGTACCGATTCGCCGATCTCTCGCAGGCGTATCCGATCGCGCGGGGGACTTCGCCGTTGATCGTGGCGGTCTTCTCGGGCGCGGTCGTCGGAGAGCGGCTCGGGTGGCTGCAGTTGGGGGGGGCGGGTCTCGTTGCGATTGGGATCGGGAGTCTCGCCGGGGTGGGGAGCGCGCAGCGCGCGGTCGATCGACGGGGGGTGTTCTACGCTCTGGCGTGCGGCCTCTCGATCGGCGCGTTCGCACTAGTCGATGCCGTCGGGGTGCGGACGTCGCAGAACGTCTTCTCCTTCATTCTCTGGCTCACGGCGCTCGAATGCCTGCCGCTCGTCACCTTCACGATCGTCCGTCGCCGCGGCCGGCTCTTGCGCAGCGTCGTGGAATGCGGACCCCGGGCGGTCCTCGGTGGAGTCCTCGCGGCAGTGGCCTACGCGACGGTGCTGTGGGCATACGACAACGGCCCCGTTGCGCCCGTGGCCGCGTTGCGCGAGACGAGCGTCGTGATGGCCGCGCTGATCGGCGCTCTGCGGCTCGGAGAACCGTTCGGGTTGCGCAGGGTGTTGGCCGCGGCGGTCGTCGTGGCGGGTGTCGCGCTCTTGAACCGCGTGTAGCCAGGGCGCGCGTTACTCCCAGATCACGTCGAAGCCGTCCTGACTCTGGTCGAGACCGGAGCCGTGGACGGCAAGAACTGACAGCCGGCATTCTTGATTGGGCTCCGGGGAGCGTATAGACGCGGCTCCGGGCGTTGGTCGCCCGTCCGCCCGGACAGGGTGGGTCCGAGAAGGAGGAGTTACATGTCGGCCCGTTTTCGTTCTCTGTTCGGCGCGTGTGCAGCGCTCACGCTCGTTGCCGGCTGTGCGGCCTCGCAGGGTCAGACGTCGTCCACTTCGTCTGCCGCGGCCGACACGGCGGCCGACACGGCGCCGGGTATGAATGCCAAGGGTGAAGTCGTCGACTCCTCCTCGATCCAGTCCGGCAGCGGGAAGACCGTGAAGGGCATCAACGACTGGGAGGGCGAGATCACCGGCAAGCCGTTCCCGGGCAGCAAGTTCACCAAGCTGAAGATCGGCATGTCGCGCGCTCAGGTCGTAGACCTGATGGGACCGCCGACGGATGAGGGCGCGTACGTGACCGCCAAGGCCTTCATCCCGTTTTACTACGGTAGCGACACGAGCCGGATCGAGCTGGCCTACAAGGGCCAGGGGCGCCTCATATTCTCGACGGGCGCGGGGTGGGGAACCGATAGGGGGCACCTGACCTGGATCATCTACAACAAGAACGATTCGGGTTACCGCTGATCGGCAGCGCGCGCTGTCATTCGAAGAAGCACCAAGGCGACGTTGACTCCCCATAGGCACCCGGCAATCTGGCGCGACCGATGAATCCGAGGACCGCACTGATCGCCGCCGCGCGCGAATTCAACCACGGCCGGTACTTCGAGGCCCACGAACAGCTCGAGGAAGCCCTCGACGACGTGCCGGATGACCAATGGAGTCTTTTCCTGGGCCTGATCCAGATCTCGGTCGGCTATCACAAGATTACACAGCAGCTGTGGAGTGGGGCCGCGCGGATGCTGAGGATCGGTCTGGAGAAGGTGGACGACCTGCCTGCCGAATTCGGCGGCGTGAACCTCGCGCCGTTTCGGGATCGCGCCCGCGCGGATCGGGATGCGCTCGACGAGCGAAGCTTCGACGAATCTCGGTTCCGCCGGACTCCTCCGCGCCTCCAGCCTCGGCCTGAGTAGACGGACTGCGACTTCCCGCAGTATGGGTTCGGCGTGGCAAAGAAGACGGCCAAGAAGAGGACGACCAAGAAGAAACCCGGGGCGAAACGTGGAAGTGCGGCAAAGCGCCTCACGCCCCGCAAGGAGAAGCGCGGACTCGAGGGCGCGGAGATTCAGCTGGGTCTCGATGCCCCGGAGATCGCGACGCTTAGGCGTGAGATCGATGCTGCGGGAGGCACGGCGATCGGCGCGTACAGAGAGCCACTCTCCGGCCGCCCGATCGTCCTGGCCTCCTTGCCGCACGGCGCGGTGGAGCCGACGCCGTTTCAGCGCGATCTATCGCCGACGCACACAAAGAGGCTCGCGCAGAAGATCGAGGAGAGCGGTTCGTTCCTCGATCCCTTGATCGTCGTGCGCGGGGCCGAAGGGGGCTTCTGGACGCCGAACGGACGTCACCGCCTGGCCGTCGCGAGCGATGATTGATGAAGTCCTGGGTGCGTCGTCTTCTCGCAGGGTTCGCCTTGGCCGTCGTGGTCTTGGTTGCCGCCGGGTGGTGGTTGTTGCGCAGCACGCCCGTTCCGGAACTCGATCTTCCCGGCGTGCTCGAGCAGGGGCGCCTCACCTGGGAGGACCGACCGCGGACGTATGAGTTCTACCGCCCGTCGACTGTAGCCGGCGTCCCAGCGGTGGTGTTCGTGCTCCACGGCTCGATGGGAGACGGCGCGGGCGCACGCGCGATGATGGCGTACGAGTTCGATCGCTTGGCGGAGGAGAACGGGTTCCTTGCCGTGTACCCCGATGGGTTCGATTCTCATTGGAATGGCTGTCGCGCGAAGGGGCCCTACAAGGCGAACGAACTGGATGTCGACGACGTCGGGTTCCTGCGGGCCATCGTGGACCGCCTGGTCGAGAGTGATGGCGTCGACCGATCGCGCGTTTTCGCCACCGGGGTCTCGAACGGTGGCCACATGGCGATCCGCCTGGCTCTCGAGGCGCCGGACTTCGTGCGCGCTGTCGCGCCGATCGCCGCCTCCCTACCATCCGGGGACAATCTCGACTGCACGCCGAGCGGTGCACCCGTGGCGGTCCTCCTCATCAACGGTACCGAGGATCCGATGAACCCGTTCGAAGGCGGAACGGTCGCGCTCTTCGGTGTTTGGGGGAACCGCGGAACGGTCCACTCGACGATGGAGACGACCCGCTTTTTTGCGAAGAGCGCGGGGTACGGCGGTGATCCCGCGGTCGAGAAGCTGCCAGACGTTCGCACGGACGATTCGTCTACGGTGGTTCGCCATCGCTGGTCCGGGGGAGAAAAGCCGGAAGTCGTCCTCCTCGCTGTCCACGGAGGTGGGCACACGGTCCCGCATCCGGAGATGCGGTATCCTCGCATCATCGGCCCGACGAACGCCGATCTAAACGCCGCCGAAGAGATCTGGGCCTTCTTCGATCGAGCCGCCGTGGGGGCCCCGGTCGAGCCGCAAACCCTGCTTTTCGCACGCTAACCCGGGCTCGGTAGAAACCGCTAACCAGGCTTTGCGGCCGCGATCGAGGGAGAACAGGCCATCTTAGAAAACATAGAGTTTACAATGGATTAGGGGATTGTCGACAGGCGGCCAGGGATGGCATCGCACCTGCAATTCCCTGTTCCCATGAACATTCTCTCGAAGGCTCTCGCCACCCTCGCAACGATCGCCACCGCGGCCACTCCGGCCGCCGCCGCCCGCTCCGACGTCTTCTTTGACGGCGAGCGGGTCTCCGCCGTTGCCTTCGAGACCCCCCTTCGCGACCTCTTGGCAGCTCTGGCCGCCGAGACCGGGCTTCAGGTTCGGTTCACGACGGACGCCGGTGACGAGGCTGTCGACGTCGAGATCTTCGAGCTCACCGTGAACGAGGCGCTGGGGCGCATCCTGGCCCACCGCGGATACAGCGTAGTCGGCTCGCAGATTTGGATCTCCTCCCCGGTTGCTGGCTTCCAGGCCGAGACCACCGTCGTCACCGGGGGCGCACACGCCGCCTACGTCGCCGAGCTGGGACGGCAAGCGTTTGGTGTGAGCGGCCGCGGCCGTCTTGCCGCGACAGCCGAGCTGGTGCGGGAGCGCAGCGCGGCGGCCATCGACGCACTGCAGGACGTTCTCGAAACCGAGCGCAGCTCGCAGATCCGAGCCTCGGCGCTGTGCGGGCTCGAGCGCAGCGGCAACCTCTCGATCGACTCGCTCGCCGAGTTGGCCCGCGACCAGGAGGGTGGGATGCTCCGCCGCAAGGCGATCCAACTCCTCGCCCGCCACGGCGCCGGCAGTGAGCTTGCCCAGTCCACGCTGATCGACCTCGCGGACACGGCCGAGAATCCGATGATCCGGTTGACCGCCCGGACCGCGCTTCGCACCCTCGAGCGCGCCGCTGCCTAGAATTTAGGCGGCTCGATCTGGGCGGGCCACTGATGTACGCATGGAGGATGGCTGACCGCGTGTTTTTCGGTGGAAGTCTCCGCCTTTTGCCGGGGCAACTGAGGTGAGTGTGAACGGCGCTTTTCGCGTCGGGCTCAGACGCGTGATCGCTAAGATTTGGCTCTGGTTCTTCCGCTGGGAGGTCGAGGGGCCGCCGCCGGGCGTGCCCAAGGGCGTGGTCGTCGCGTATCCGCACACCTCGAACTGGGACTTCACGTTCGCGCTCGCCGTCGGCTACTACCACCGCGTCGACATCCGGTGGCTCGGGAAGAGCGCCATGTTCAACTTCCCGTTCGGATGGTTCTTCCGCTGGCTCGGTGGGATTCCGGTCGACCGGTCGAAGGCCACAGGACTGGTCGACTCGGTCGTCGAGACGATCCACTCGTATGACGAGCTCCTGATCGTGATCCCCCCGGAGGGAACGCGGGGCCAATCGGGCCGTTGGAAGAGCGGCTTTTATTGGATCGCAGTCCGAGCAAATGTGCCGATCGTGCTTTCTTACCTCGACTACACACGCAGGCGCGGCGGCCTCGGCACCACAATCAATCCGACCGGCGACATCGAAGCGGACTTCGAGAAGATCCGTGACTTCTACGACGGTGTCCTCGGGAAGTACCCCGAGAAGCAGGTCCCGATCTCGCTGCTCGATCCGGCCCCCTGAGCGGCGCCTAGTTCTGCTCGGCTTCGGCTTCGGCTTCGGCTTCGAGCGAGAACGGCGGCGTTACTATCCCGCCGGATACGACCATCTTGATTCCCTCCTCGACCGTCATGTCGAGGATGATCAGGTCCTTTCTCGGAACGAAGAGGAGGTAGCCCGACGTCGGGTTCGGTGTCGTGGGGAGGAAGACGTTCACCGTCTTCTCCTGCGTACGATGCTGCACTTCGCCCGCGGTCGTTCCGGTGAGAAACCCGATCGACCAGATGCCTTTGCGTGGGTACTCGAACAGGGCCACTTCGCGAAATGCGTTCGATTTCTGCGCGAGGACGCTTTCGAAGATCTGCTTCGTGGCTCCGTAGACCGTACGGAGGACCGGGATGCGGCTCACAATCCGGTCCCCGATGCTGTGAATGGCACGCCCCAAGAAGCCCGAGGCGAGCCAGCCGATGAGCGTGATCCCGGAGATCACGACCAGAAGGCCGAAGCCGGGGATTTTGAAGCTCGACGGCAGGATCTGGCTGTCCACAAAATCGACGAACCAGACCGCGACGCCGATGGTGACGGCGAGGGGCGCGGCGAGGAGGAGTCCCGCCAGGAAGTACCCGCGCAGGCGAGCGCTCAGTGGTCGCTGGTCGGGGGCGTTGGGGGTCATGGCGGTCTACTCCAGTTCGGCGGTGATGCGGACGGCTGCGGAGATCTCGATCTCGCCCGCCTGGATTGGCGGCGGTGCGGCCGCGTCGGCCGACATCGCGACGGCCCCGCGACGGAACACGGGTTCCGGAGGCGGACGTCCGCCCGCACCCTGTTGCTCGATGAGGAGGAGGCTGCCGATGTTACTCCCGGCGCCGGCTGCGGCCGCTTCGGCGCGAGCACGGCCATCGCTCACGGCCTGCTTGAGCGCCTCGCGCTCGAGCTCGTCGCGCTTCTTCACGTCGAAGCGAAGACCACTCACCGCGGTTGCACCAGCGCGCGTGGCGAGGTCGATGATCTCGCCGACCTTTTTGATGTCGTCGAGCCGTACCTCGACCTGGTTGCGCGCGAGATAGCCGCGCGAGCGCCGCGTGCCTTTGTTGTAATCGAACTCTTCCTGGAGGCCGTAGGAAACAGTGCGAATCGCGTTGTCGCCGAGGCCCGCACCGCGGAGCTTGGCGAGAACGGCGTCGCTCGTCTTCGCGTTCTGTTGCTGCGCCTCTCGGGGGTTGGGGTCACGCGATTCGACGGCCAACATCACGAAGGCGCGGTCGGGGGCAACGCGGATCTCCGCTGTGCCGGTCACCACGACCTTTGCCGGCTCGTGGTCGGCGGCGTGGCTTGGTTGGGCCAGGACCGCACTGCTCAGTGCGGCGGCCACGGCGACAAACAATCTCCCTCGCTTCATCCCGTCCTGGGTATCCCAGGTTGAGAGCCGAGTCGAAGGCGGGGAGAGCGGGGGCGCCGGCCGCCCACGGGGAGCGGCCGGCGGCACGACCCGGTCAGATGAATGGAATCGTCGTGTACGGAGCCCCCGGCAGGAGGGGGACGTGGGCGTTCGGGCTCTGGAGCCAGTTGTCGATGATGCTGGCGTAAACCTGTCGGAAGTCGGTGTGGTGCACGAGGTTGCCCTTGGAGTCGGGGGCGCCGATGTCCGGCATCTCGCCGTAGATTCCGCCGTTCACGCAGTCGCCGAGGGCGAACACGGCACCGGCACTGCCGTGGTCGGTCCCGCCGCCGCCGTTTTCGGCAATGCGGCGACCGAACTCCGAGAAGGTGACGACGAGTACATCGTCGGAGATGTTGGAACCGGCTTCGACGTTGATGTCCTGGAGATCCTGGTAGAACGCCCCCAGGGCAGGGCTCAATTGATCGAACAGACTCGCGAGTCGCCCGCTGGTCGAACCCTGGTTGGTGTGGGTGTCGTAGCCGCCCTGCCGAACATGGAAGTAGTTGGCCCCGACCGGCGTGCCGCTCACGGCATCGTGCCGGATGATCGAGGACACCTCGGTGAGGCGGTCGGCGATCGATCCCGAAACGCCGTCCAGGTTCGAACCCCAGCCCGTGTCGATGGCCGCGTACTCGTCGATCTTGCCGATGAGCACCTCGCCCGAGACACCGACCGTGTTCTGCAGGCCGCTCGTTTCGCCCGGGTCGGCCTCCACCGCGTACATGGCCTCGAGGGCCGTCTTCTTCGCGACCGCATCGGGGTACTCGTTGTCGTCTGGAAGAACGAACTGTGAGAGCTTCTTCACCGCGAGGACGTTGCAGCCCAGCGGACAGACGAACATCTTGCTCAGCGTCGTATCGACATCGACGGTCACGAGATCCGAAGACGTATAGTAGCTGTCGAGGTAGCGCCCGAACCAGCCGTCGGCGAACGGCAGGACCGACTCGCCGCTGAACCAGATGTCCTCAGATCGGAAATGCGAGAGGCTCTGGTTCGCGTACGACACACCCTGGATGACCGCGAGCTTGCCCGAGTCGAAGAGCGACTTCAGGTGCGACAGCGACGGGTGGAGTGCGAGCGTGTTGCCCTTCACCGGGTCCGTCCCGATCGTCGTGGCGGCGAGTTCCGCCGGAGTGAGTGCGATCGACGAGCGAGCCGCGTCGTACTCGGTGCGCTGCGGGAATCCGGGTTGGTCGTTGACGGGCACGACGGTGTTGAGCGTGTCGAGACCGCCCTCGAGCTGCACGACGACGATGATGGGATTCGTCGGGCCTGCCGCACGAGCCTCGTTCGGGCTGAAGAGGGCACGCTGAAGCGGGCCGGGAATTGCGAGCGTGGCACCGGTGAGTGCGCCGCCCTGGAGGAGTCTTCTTCTACTGATGTCCATTGTCGCCTCCTCCTCTCAGTGGATGTTGGATTCGGGGATTTGCAGGGCCAAGGCGATGGCGCCGCGTACTTTGGTTTCGACGACGGTCTCGTCTTCGAAGTTCGTCTCGCCCTCGAAGTAGTCGATCAGAGCCGCTCGGGTGCCCGTCGGAGTCTTGCCGGCGATGCCGAGGCGACTGAGGATCTCGTCGACGACCTCTTCGATCGTGGTCGCGTCCTTCGGGATGATCTTGCTCGGCTTGAGCAGAACCAGGTTCTTGTCGCGTCCGGCGGCGATGGCCTGTCCGACTTCGAACCGCGCCAGGGTCTGCCCACTGGACAGCCAGGCTGTGCCGTTGCTCCAGCCGTTCACGCCGGGCGGGTTGAACAGTTCCATGCCCATGCTTTCGAGCGCGTTCGGCGTGTAGGTGTGCTTCGACTTCGCCTCGAGGCCGCGCATTGCGCTGAACAGGAACTCGCACGGGTTTCGTACCGTGCTCGACTTCGCCTGCGCGGAGTAGAACTCGTCGTCCAGGAACATGTCGCGCAGAAGGTCGGAGATCACGTAGGTGCCGCCGGCACGGAAGGTCGCGGTCAGGCTGTCGATCAGAGCCGCGGACGGATCCGGATACGCGAAGTACTCCCACAACTTCTTGCCGATGAAGCGCGGCATGGTGAGATTCCCGGAGGAGTCTTCGTGGGTGAAGATCGCGTCGATCACATTCGTCGCGGGCGGGAGCAGGTTGTCGCTGCCGTCCTCGACGCCGAAGTTGGCGGTCACCTCGAAGGACTTTCCTGCAAACAGGGTCTTCGGATCTTCGTCGAAGCGGTTCGGGTTGAAGTACCCGATGTCCTTGTCGCTGATCTGGAAGCCGGTGGTCGCACGCGTGACGGCGATGACGTCGTCCTGCGTGTAGTTCTCTTCGGTGCCGTCGAAACTGAAGACGCCGAGAACGAACAGTTCCAGAACTTCGCGCCCGAAGTTCTCGTTGAGAGAGCCGTCCTTGTTCGTCTTCCCATCGAGGAAGTCGAGCATCGCGGCGTCACGGGTCACCTCGTGGATGAGGGTGCGCATGTCGCCCATCCCGAACTGGCGGAACGCCCGGTTTTGGAAGGACATCTGGCGCACGTTCTTCACGACGTCGAACTGGGTCGCGAAGTGGTCGTGCCATAAGAGGACCATCTTCTCCTGGAGGCGCCGCGCGTTTTGCTTCTCCATGCGCTTGCACCACCAGGTGGACAGCTTCCTCAACTCGGCCCGATCGTTCGATGACTTCCCGGGGCCCTTCGCCTTGCTGGCTTTCTGGCCCACTAGGAACTCGACGGTGAACGCCTGGCCCTTTTTCACGAATTTCGAGACGTCGCTCGGCTTCGCGCCGAAGCCTGCCCGATTCAGCAGGTGGACGACGTTTTCCTCATCCCAAACAACCATAGTTTCCCCTCCGACCTGTAAAGATGCTGCCCCGGGACGGGGGTGGCAAGGCATTTTTTACCTGGAGTGCCCGATACCTCCGATCGGGCGGTTCGGGCGTTCGTATACACAAAGGGGAGGATGGAAGGCGGATTCTTCGGTAGTAGGAGGGCGGGCGGCCCCGGTTCCCACGCCAGCGCTCGGTCGATGGTCCTGGCGGGGAATGGGGTGGTTTGCACCAGCCAGCCTCTGGCATCGCAGGCCGGACTGGCGGTCCTGCGAGCGGGCGGGAATGCGATCGATGCCGCCGTGACCGCGGCGGCCGTCCAGGGGGTGGTCGAGCCGTACAGTACCGGGATTGGGGGGGACTGCTTTGCCCTGGTCTGGTCGGCCCGAGATCAGCGCCTTTTTGCGCTGAACGGGAGCGGGCGGGCCCCGGCGGGAGTGTCTCCGGAGGACCTGCGGGCGGCGGGTTCCGAGATGCCTCGGCAGGGCATCCACACCGTCACGGTCCCCGGCGCGGTCGGCGCCTGGTGCGCGCTTCTCGAGAAGTTCGGTTCACGCTCGCTCGGCGACGCGCTTGCTCCGGCGATCCAGCTTGCCGAGGACGGCTTCGCGGTGAGCGAGGTGATCTCCCACGAGTGGAATCTCACCGCGCAGTTCGGCTTCCTGCAGAATGATGCCGCGCGGCGCTGCTTCGCGCCCCGCGGGACGGGCCCGGCTGTCGGCCAGGTCATGCACTTTCCCGATCTTGCTCGGTCTCTGCGATTGCTCGCAGACGGGGGAGGGCGGGTCTTCTATGAGGGGGAGCTGTCGGACCGGCTCTTGAAGGCGCTCCGGGCCGAGGGAGGCTCGTTCTCGCGGTCGGACTTCGCGGACGCGCGGCCCACCTGGGTCGAACCGATCGGCGTCGACTACCGTGGGTATCGCCTGTGTGAGATTCCTCCGAACACGCAGGGGATCACCGCGTTGATCTCCCTGGGGATTCTCGAGCAGTTCGAGATCGGAGCGCTGGAATGCGGTTCGGCGGATGCGGTGCATCTCACGATCGAAGCGGTGAAGCTGGCGTTCGCGGATCGGAACGCGCACATCGCCGATCCCGATCACATGGCCGCGTCGGTGGAGGCGCTTCTCGACCCGGCCTCGCTGCGGGCCCTCGCCGGGCGGATCGATCCGTCGCGCGCCGCGGCCGACGTGGTCGCGCGGCCTCCCGCCGGGAGTGACACCGTCTATCTCACGGCGGCCGACGGCGAAGGCAATGTCGTCTCGTTCATCAATAGCCTCTACGGGGCGTTCGGTTCCGGACTGGTCGCCGGGGACACCGGTATCGTTCTGCAGAACCGGGGAGCCGGCTTCTCGCTGGACCCCGACCACCCCAACATTCTGGCGGGCGGGAAGCGGCCGTTCCACACGCTGTGTCCGGCGATGCTTCTCCAGAACGGCAAGCCGCGGGTGTCGTTCGGGGTCATGGGCGGAGAAGTGCAGGCGCAAGGGCAGGTGCAGGTCGTGTCGAACCTCGTCGATCACGGCCTGAACGTGCAGGAGGCGTTGGACGCGCCGCGTTTTCATTTCCTCGGCGCGGCGGATGTCGCGCTCGAGCCGGAGTTCGCGACGGACGTTGCGGCAGGATTGGCGGAGCGCGGTCACGAGTTGAAGGACGCGGTGCATGCGCTCGTCCGCGGCGGGTTCGGTGGTGGACAGGCGATTGCGATCCATCCCGACACCGGCGTGTTGTGGGCGGGCTCGGACCGGCGCAAGGACGGGGCCGCAGCCGGCTTCTAGCGGGTCGGGGGCCGTTGGCGCGATCTTGCGCGCGTGACGCTAGCGCGCTCGCAAGAAGACGATCATCGCGCCGTCGTCGCCGCTCCGGTCGAGCTGGCGCTCGAAGTGGTCGACCTGCTCTCTTGCGTTCTGCTCGATCCAGGCTGGGACCGCCTGGCGGAGAACGCCGATGCCGCCGGGGCTTCCCTTTCCTTTGCCGTAGATGATCCGCACCTCGGGTTCGCCGCGCGCGTGAGCCTCTTCGAGAAATTTTTTCGTTGCGTCGAGGGCGGGGCGGACGCCGAATCCGTGGAGGTCCAGGGTCGGGACGATGCCGAAGAGGCGTCTTAGAAGTCCGTGCATCTGTCGTCGCTATATGGACACTTCGAGTGTCACGCGCATGCCCTCACCGATCACAAATGACGCAATGCGTCGTGGCGTATCCGAACGATTGACCCTCATTGGCTCAGCGCGCCCTATAGGTTTGGAGTGCAATGTCGATATCATCACAGGCAACGGGCGGCGTGCCCCAACTGGTCGTGGGTGTGTGGGGTAGGGGGAATGGGGCGCGCCGGATCCGTTGCTCGAGTAGTGGGGCGCAGTCCCCTAAGCACCATGAATCCCAAGGGAAATTTGTTGACTGACCTTCCGGCACAGAATAGCTATCGCTTTACTGATCGTGAGGGTCCGTGTGTCCGGGGTGGGGACATGCTTGGGCGTGGTGGTGAATAGGTATGGCCTCGGTATCCCGAGGCTCTTCGGACGGGAGTCCGAGTTGAGAGGGGTGTCCAACATGAAGCCGTTCGTAAGTGCGCTGGCTCTGGTTTCCATTTTCGGTCTCGCAACGATGGCCACGGCGGAGGACTCCGCCTCGGCGGAGCCGCAGACGGTCACGCAGTCGCGCGTCCAGGGTTCGGTTTTCGATCCGGACAGGAATCCCGTCTCAGGAGTCGACGTGATTCTGCTCTCCGAAGCGGGTGCAGAGCTCGGCCGAACTTCGACCGACGCCACTGGGGCGTACTCTCTCGGGTGCGTCGACCTCGGCAGCTACCAGTACGAGATCGCCCCCACCGGCAACGGCTACAAGGGACACAAGGTCGTCGCGCCTCTGGGGCCGAACGGCCTCACGATCGCGTGGGCGGTGGATCACAGCAAGCCCGCTCTCGCATCCGCAACCGCGACCGGTGGTCCGTGTGGTGCGGCAGCGGTCGCAGCTGCCGGCACGGGCGCAGCCGCCGCAGGTGCAGCGGGCGCAACTGGCGCGGCCGCAGGAGCCGGAATGAGCACTGGCGCCATCGTCGTCGGTGGGACCGCGATTGCGGCCGGTGTCGGAGTCGGGATCGCGGCCGCTGCGGGCGCGTTCGATTCCAACAGCTCTGCACCGTCCTCTCCGGCGCAGTGATCGCATCGAAGGTAGGGTCGTATCCTGCCTTCGCCGTCGAGTGGGCACGGGCGGCTTTGCCGCCCATGGACGAGTCAGGAGGGTAAGCCTCGGTGACGATCTTCCGCGCAGGCGTGGTCGTGGCCCTGGTCGGGTTCGTGGCCGCGGGTTGCTCCGCGAAGCGAGCCGATGGCTGGGAGCCGGTGGAGCATGAGAAGCAGGCCGCCTTGGAAAAGGCGAGCGCGCCTCAGGTGACCCATGCTCTCGCCGATTCGCCGGCCGTAGATCTGGCGCGCCTGCGCCGCGTCTACGACGACCGAACGCGCACCGGCGGAGCCTGGGACTATCCCATCGGTACCGGCGATCTCATCGAGATCTCGGTTCCCGCCATGTCCGAACTCGAACTGGAGACGGTTCGGGTGTCGAGTTCTGGAACCGTCTCCCTGCCGATGCTGGAGGACGTTCGCGCATCCGGGCTCACTGAAAAGCAGTTCAAAGCGGAGCTCCGGCGGGCACTGTCCCGCTACATGCACAACCCACACGTGTCTGTGCATGTGAAGGAGTACCGCAGCCGACAGGTCGGCGTACTCGGCTCGGTTGACAGCCCAGGGTTGCACACCGCCAAGAGCGCGGACGCCACGATTCTCGACATGATCTCCGAGGCGGGCGGCTTGACCGACGACTCGACGCAGCGCCTCTTGTTCATCCCGGCCGAGCGCGTGTCGGCCGAGGATAGCCTTGCTCTCAGCGGTCTCGTCACCGAAAAGCTCGAGTCCGCGAATGTCGACATGGCGAGGTTCGACGACCTGGAGGCGACTCCGATGTTGCAGGCCTCCGACCCGATCGTCATCGATCTCGAAAAGATGAACCGGCGATCGGCACAGTTCGCGTTGGCCGTGCCGGTGCGGCCGGGCGACACGATCATGGCTCTGGGCGGCGGTCAGATCTTCGTGCAGGGCTGGGTCGAGGAACCCGGCGCGCAGAAGATGGCCCGCGGTCTCACATTGCTTGGGGCGATCGCCGCGGCCGGTGGGACTTCGTATCCCGCGCAGAAGTCGACGGTCCAGGTTCTCCGCGAGCAGAGCGGCTCGGATCGAGTCGTCAAGATCGTCGACCTCGAAGACATCGAACAAGGCCGGGCCGAGGACATTCGACTGCGAGAAGGCGATCTGGTGATCGTCGAGGCAGAGGGCGCGAAGCTCGTTGGTTACGGCGTCTACCAGTTTTTCTCGAACGTGATGCGCGTTGGCGTTTCACTCGCGAGTCCATTCTAGCGGCGCTTTGCGCGGCTATCGGGAGAGCGGCACTCATGAGGCAACTGACCACGAATCCCATTCCCCCGAATGGCCAGGTGCCGGCCCACCCGGCAGCCAGCCCGCAGCCGATCCACCTGGATATCCCCGTCGACCCGTACGCGGCGGACGAGGAGCCACGCTTCGTCGAGTATTGGCGACTCATTCGGAGCGGCTGGAAGTGGGTCGTCGCCGGGGCCGGTGTCGCTGCGCTCGGTGCTTTGGCCTACGTGCTGCTCGTCACTCCGCTGTACACGGCGGAGTCCAAGATCATGATCGAGCGGCGCGCGCAGAACGCTTTGAACATCGAGGAACTCCTCGCGGACGGTATGTCCGGCGACGAGTCGAACTACTACCGCACGCAAGAGCAGATCCTGAAGAGCCGCACGCTCACTGTCGACGTAATCCGGAACCTCGGTCTCGATCGAAACCCGGATTTCATCGCCCAGGAGGGTGCGTCGACCGGACTCGTGTCGGGGTGGGTCGCGAGCCTTCGCGGGCTCGTTTCGGGTGACCCGCCGAAGCGGTCCGATCCCTCCGGTATCGCGCGCGACGTCATTCGGCAGTATCAGGAGGATCTCTCGATCTCTCCGGTGACCCGCACGAAACTCGCTGTCGTTCGTTTCACGACGCCGGATCCGGTCCTGTCAGCCGAGATCGTGAACTCGCACGTGAGCGCCTACATCACCCAGGGTTTGCGCCTCCGGAGTGAGGCCAATGACGAAGCGCGGATCTTTCTCCACGAGAAGCTCTCGGAGATCAAAGAGAAGCTCCAGACGTCCGAGGCCGCGCTCAATGCCTATCGGCGGGACAAGGGGATCATCTCTCTCGACGACAAGGAGAACATCGTCGTCGATCGGCTCGCCGATTTGAACGACCTCCTGACCGAGGCCGAGGCTCGGCGCATCAACCTCGAAGCAGACGTCAAGCTCATCAAGTCGCGCGCGTACGACTCGTTGCCTGCGGTGACGAGCAACACACTGATCCAGGCGCTCAAGGGTCAGCTCGCCGAGAAGGAAGGCGAGTACGTCGAGGTCGCGGCGCAGTTCAAGATGGCGTATCCGCCGGTCAAGCAGGCAAAGGCCGAAGTGGATGCGCTGAGAAAGCGCCTCGATGGGGAAATCGAGCAGGTTGTCGGCTCGATCGAGTCGAAATACCTCGCTGCCGCCGACCACGAAGAGCAGCTCCGCGAGGCGATGGACAAGCAGAAGGAGGCGGCTCTCTCGATGAAGGACGCCGCCGTCGACTACGCGATCTTGGAGCGGGAAGCCGAGACGAACGAGCAGCTGTACGACGAGATCCTCCAGCGTATGAAGGAGATCGGTGTCGTGGCGGCGGTTCAGGCGTCGAACGTTTCGATCATCGACGCAGCGACGCCCCCGGAGCATCCGTCTTCGCCGCAGAAGCTCCGCACGCTTCTGCTCGCGCTCCTGATGGGAACCGGCCTTGGTGCGGGTTTCGTCCTCGGAAGAGATCTCCTCGACCAATCCGTCAAGAACTCGGATGAAGTCGAGCGCTACCTCCACTTGCCCAGCCTCGGCATCGTCCCCGATTTCGAAGCGTTGCCTGCGGGAGCGGCCGTGTACGGATACGGTCACGGTTCGCGCCGCAAGCAGAAGGCGATCCCAGTCGATCAGTCCAAGGAAATCGAATACGAGGAGATTCCGGCCGCGGAAGCCATCCGGTCCGCCTCGAAGGCGGAGGCGCAGGATACGACGGCAGTCGAGGTCGGCGGAGGTCAGATGAAGCTCGTCGGGTCGGTCCCGCAAGCAGACTCGTCCCTCGTGCTCGCGCAGGGAAACGACTCCGTAGTGGCGGAGGCCTACCGGACGTTGCGCACGGCCATCCTTTTCTCGACGCCGGAGCAGGCTCCGCAGGTCATGATGTTCACGAGCGCACTCGAGTCTGAGGGGAAGACGACGAGTAGCTTGAACACGGCGATCGTCTTCGCACGGATGGGCTCTCGCGTCCTCGTCATCGATGCCGACATGCGACGTGCGAGCTGTCATCGCCGGTTCGGTGTGACGAATGATTACGGACTCTCGGAGGTGTTGACGGGACAGAAGGATGCGCCGGAAGCGATCAAGAAGACGTCGGTCGAAGGCGTCTTCATGCTGACCGCGGGCTCCTTGCCTCCGAACCCGACGGAGCTTCTCGCATCCAAGGCGATGCAGGAACTCCTGGCGGAATCGGCCGGGGCGTTCGACTACGTAATCGTCGACTCACCGCCCGTCATGGCCGTGAACGACGCCGTCGTCATCGCGCATATGGTCGATGGTGTGGTGATGGTCGTTCGAGCGCATCATACGCCGCGCAAGATTCTACAGCGCGCCGAGGCCAGACTTCTTCAGGCGCGGGCGCACGTTCTGGGCGTCCTTCTGAACAAGGTCGACGCGCGGACCGACCACTATGCGACCTATTACGGTGGTAAGTACTACTCTTCGTACTACTCGAACGAAGAGACCCGCAGTGGCGACGGCGCCGAGTCGGCTTAGGTAGGCGGACTCAGGCGCGAGGTTTTGGCCCCCGCCAGCCGACATCACCAGCACGTGCGCCGCCAGCAGGTAGGCCATTGGTGCGACCGGGCCATCATCGCGGGCCTTGGGTTCGTCATCGTCTTCGGGCCTTTTGCGTTCGGTGCCATCCATCCGTGGGCCTACGGGTTGTTGGAGGTCGTTGCGGCGCTCCTGGTTCTCGTCTGGGTTGGGAAGCTCGAGTTCTGGGGCACGCCGAGTGAGAAGCTTCCGACCGTTCCCCGCGAGATCTGGATCCCGGTCGCAGGCTTCTTGAGCATTGCGGTCTTACAGGTCGTCCCGCTGCCTCCGGGCGTTCTTCGGGTCATCTCGCCCGCGACCTACGAGATGTATGCCACCGCCCTTCCCGGATGGCCGGACAAGGCTCCGTACGAGGAGGTCGTGCGGGACCTGATCGCGCGAGATGACCTGGGCGTTCAGGCTGCGGCTCTGAGCCGGCCCGTCTCGTTGCCCACCGCCCGTGATGTGGAACGCTTCGGGCTGGACTCGATCGTGCCCGATGCCTGGGGCCGCCTCCCGGGCGAGCCACTGCTCGAGCACAACGAACGGAGCCAGCTCGAACGTTGGGTCGACCGCGACCACAACGGGTTTGCGAGTTCCTGGCGGACTCTGTCGATCGATCCGGCACGGACGGCTGCGGAGCTCCTCAAGATTCTGACGTACCTGGCGCTTTTCTCGGTCGTGAGCTTCTATCCGCTCGCTCGCGGTTCGCGCGAAGACACGCGGTTTCAACGCCGACTCCTCCGCATCCTGGCGTTCACCGCGATCGCCGTTGCTGCGGTCGGCCTTCTGCAGCGTTTCGCGTGGAACGGTCGGATCCTCTGGGTTTTCGTGCCGTGGGATTGGGGTGTGCCGCGGCCGACCAGTCCACAGACGAGTGGGCCCTTCGTCAGTCGGAACAACTTCGGTGGCTATTTGGCGCTGACGTTGCCGCTGGTTCTCGTTCCCTTCCTGACCCCCAGTCGGATGGACCTGCGGGGACGACGGACGTGGACGAGGGTGCTCTTCGGCGCGGGCGCGGCTCTGACGGCGGCCGCTCTGTTGTTCAGCCTCTCGCGCGGAGCGTGGGTCGCGTCGGCCGTGAGCATCGGAGTGCTTCTGCTCGGGCTGTCCCGCCGGTTGGCGCCTGAGCAGCTTCCGAGATTCCTGCGCTCCAAGCGAGCCGGTGCCGCGGCGGCGTGCGCCTGTGCGGCGGCAATTCTGTTTCTGATTCTCGTCCCGACGGGTGGGTCGGAGCTGGGCAGTGATATCGACCGGAGGCTTGAACAGAGCGTGACCAACTCGGTGAGCTGGGATTCCCGAGCGGCGTTTTGGCTCGATTCCCTTCCGATGATCGGCGACTTCGCGGCTTTCGGAGTCGGGCTGGGTTCTTGGGGTGCGATCTTCCCGAGGTACGACGGGTCCTTCTTCTTCGGAACGCAGGCCCGCCGCGCCCACAATGACTACGTGCAGCTTCTTTCCGAGACGGGGATCCTCGGGGCGCTGCTCTTGCTCGGGGCGTGCGTCGCCATTGGCGTCCGGTTGCACCGCGCGACGCGGGAACGCTCTGAGGATGCGCTCGCGCCGGGGCTCGCGATCGGTGCCGGACTGGTGGCTCTCGCGATTCACGAGTTCGTAGACTTCGACCTGCAGATGCCGGGAATCGCGGTCACGGCGACGGTGCTGTTGGGCCTCGGCCTGCGGGGGAGTTGGCGCGGCGTGGCCCGTGAGGGGGCTTGGGCCCGGTTGCCGGCTGTTCTCGCGCTCGCGTCGATCGTCTATCTCGGCGCCGTCCTGATGCAGCCCGCGCTGCGTCCGTACACTCCGGTCTCTCCCGGGGTCGTCGCGGCTCTGCGGGCGATCGATCGCCGCCCAACGGAATCGCCCGCGCACCTCGCGCTGGGTGTCGAACTCGCAGAGGTCGGGCCCGGGCTCGCTCGCCCAGCGCTCGACGCCGCGGTCGAGCTGAATCCGAACAGCCCCGGGCCACGGGATGCACGCGCCGTCGTCGTCGCTCAGCTCGGTGAGGAGGAACAGGCCCTGCGGGACATCGAGGAGTCGATGTTCCGCGCGCCCGCCCGATCACAACACCCGCTGTTCCTCTCGACTGCGGTCGCGTGGCTACCGCTCGAGAGCCGCACCGCGGCCGAGCGGGGACTGAAGCGTGCGGTCGATGGTGCCGGGTACCGAGCAGCCATGGCTTTGGCCGGCTTCTACTCCGGCGTTCATGACCGAAAGGCTGCGGCGGTTGCGTGGGAACAGGCCGCCGAGCTCTCGCCCAAACGGCCCTACGCGGCGACGATGCTGCGATTGGCGGGGCTGGAACTGACCCGTGCCGGTGAGTGGGGTGGTGCCGAGGAACTGCTCGAGCGTTCGATCGACCTGGATCCCGGCGCGTTTCCCGCTCGGGCTCTCTTGATCTCACAGGTTCTCGCCCGTCGGCCCGATCTGAGTGAGGCGCGGGCACAGGTGCAAGAGGGCATTGAAGCCGGTGCCGACTCGTACGAGCTCGATCTGGCGCTCGCAGAAGCGGCTCGAGGAGTTGGAGACGCGCAGGTCGAACGGTCGGTCCTCGAGGCGGCCGCAGCGCAGAGGCCGAATGACGTTCGTGGTCACTATCGACTCGGGCTTTCGTACTACCGAGCGAAGCTCTGGGACAAGGCGGCGCGATCGATGGACCTCGCCACGCGAGCAGCGCCGGACTACGGGCCCGCCTGGTTCTATCTCGGGCTCACGTCCGAGAACGCCTATCGTTTCGATGCGGCGGAGAGAGCCTTCAAGCGAGCGCTCGTCGCGGACCCGGAGGACGACGGCTACCGCCGACACTACGACCGGTTCCTGGTCCGCCTGAAGAACGGATGAGCGCTCAGCCGCGCGACGGGCTCTGGTTGTGCATCAGTGGCCGGCCCGTACGGGCCGGGGACAGCAGGTACGCCAACAGTTGCGCAAGCAGCACAGCCACCAGGACGTGTTTCATCCCCTGTGAGAGAACGACCGTGGTCGTCTGGCGAATCGCGTAGACCGCAATGGGGATCAGGTTCAGGTAGAAGGCGAAGCCGATCAGGGAGGTGCTCGACAGGAGGAGCAGCCACCGCGATGCGCGTCCAACGAGCCACATGAGTACGATTACGCCGATCCAGCCGCCATCGATCCAACCTTGGCCGACCAGGGTGAAGCCGGCTCCACCGCCCCGTCGGTAGAGGGCAGGGTAGAAGGTCTGCGAGAACCAGGAAGCCAGGTTCCTGGTCTCATGTGCTGCGCGATCGGTGATGACGCCAACGGAGATCGCATCCATGCTGTCGCCGAGTGTCCCCAACCCGAAGCGGTAGGGATAGTCGGACGGGACATGCTGAACGAGTTGGGCGAGATTCTCTCCGGCGGTTCGGAACTCTCCACCCAATGCGGCGGCGATCATCGCCTTCCCGGAGGACCGGGTGTTCAGGCGGTCGTACACGCCGGACTGCACGCCGCGCCCGTCGAGGAAGTAGCTACGGAACTCGCCCGCGGAGGTGATCGCTACCGCGCCCGCGAGAGTGAGGGAGACCAACATGAGCGGGCGGATCTGTCGGATCGTCGAGGAGTAGAGGATCAGGGCCGTCAGCACGAGGCGAGCGATCAGGTCGCGCTCGCCGAGGACGAGAAGACCGCCGATCGACAACACGGCGTAGACCGCGAGGACTCCGATGGGAAAGGGCCGGCCCTCGGCAATCCGGCTCAGCGCGAACAGCGTGAAGAAGGTGTTTCCGAAGGTGTACAGAAAGTCGAGCTTCCAGACCCACGACCCGACCACGTTCTTCGCCATTTTCCCGACGAGGCCGGAGTCGGCTACGCCCAGGATCGAGAGCACGATCAGCACGGAAGTGATCGCGAGCAGGACTCCGGCGGCCGTGCTGAGGTTGGGCGTCATCGGGAACGTCCGCGTGTTCAGCGCGAATCGCTTCGGGCCGGCGCCGAGCGCGAACGCCGCCAGACCGACGTACTCGATTTGAAGAGCTTGCGTGTGGGGAAGCGGGCGATCGTAAACCCCCATGAGGTAGAGGATCGGTGCCGAGACGGAATACAGAAGGAAGGCACCGCTGAACCACGTGAGGGGGTGTCGAAGCTCGTAGTCGACCAGGCCGGCCAAGCCGGCAGCCAAGGAGGACAGGGCGAGCGTTCCGAACACGATCGACTGGGGAGCCGGGGTCACGAAGGAAATGCCGAGAAGGGCCACCGACAGCATCAGCGCGGGCTGAGCGGCGAGGCTGGCGAGCGAGGCGACCTTGGGTGAGGCCCTGTGCTGCTTGGTTGCTGCGACCGGCGTCATACTCTCCGTTCCCGCTCCATTCGACGTCGTTCCGCTCAGGCCGAGTGGCCGCTGGCAGCCGCCTGTCGCGGAGCCAGGCCGTAGAGCTGCGTCATGACCTGAGTCATCACGAGTTCGTCTGCAAACTCCCGCCGAGCTTTCTCTCTGGATCGGATCCCCTGGTTGCGGCGCAGGAACGGATCGAAAGCGAGCGTCCGAACCGCCGTAGAGAACTTGTCGGTGTCCTCAATGGGGACGAGGAAGCCGTTCTCACCCTCCTCGACGACCTGGCGGCACCCGACATGGTCTGTCGTGACGATGGGTTTCCCCATGGCCAGGCCCTCGATGAGCACGAGTGGACATCCCTCGCGGTAGAACGACGGTAGGGTGACGATGTCGGCGAGCGCGATCAGCTCGCGCACGTCACTGCGGAAGCCCACGTGCGTCAGGTTGTTCCCGGCATTCTGTTCCAGGTATTCCGGTGGCACTGCATCGGGGCTCTCCGGCTCCATGGGGCCGACCAGGAGAAAGTGGGTCGGGATTCCCCAGTCCCTCGCGAGCTTGCCCGTCTCGACGAACTGCCGGACCCCCTTCGGCCAGACGACCCGCGCGACCATCATGAGAACGATCACGCAGGACTCTGGGATGTCGAATTCGGATCGGAGCCGCGCTGTTGCGTCGGGGCCGACTTCGTCGGGCGAATAGCGTTGGATGTTTACGCCTTCGCCCTTCGTCAGGAGAGCGCGGTCGCGTGACACGACCTTGAGGTCGACGAACAGTTCGAGGTCATCCGGGTTTGCAAACCAGACGCCGTCGTAGGTTCGTCCCGCAAGTCGGTAGAGCGCGACGGCCACTTGTCGTTGGATTCGTTGGCCGAGGCCACCTCCGCTTTGGAAGGCGAAGCCCAGGCCGCAGACGAGCGCCACGACCCGCGGGGCGCCGGCGAGCTTTGCAGCGATCGCACCGAAGGTGTTCGGCTTGATGGACATCGTGTGGACGATGTCGGGCTGTTCCCTCTTCACGAGCGTGTAGATGTCCCGGCACAGTTTCAGGTCCGCCGCCGGGCTCGTGAATCGATACATGGGCAGCGGGATGTGGCGCGCTCCGAGCTCGGTGATGTGGGAGATGTAGTCTCCGGTCGGGCAGGCCACGGCGACGTCGACCCCGCGTGCGACGAGTTCTCTGATGAGATTCCCGCGTAGCTTCCACGCCGAGAAGTCCTCATTGATGATGATGATCGCCTTCATGGGATACGGAGCCCGGCTTTCCTAGAGATAGTCATGACGTTCACGGAGGCTGCGGAAGACCTGTGCCGTGGCTCCGGCAAGCATCGCGGCATAGACCAGAAAGTAGAAGAGAATGAACCACTCGAGCTTCCCGAGGAGCACGGCGGCGAAGAAGACGATGAGGAAGTAGCCCCCGATGTTCTCGAGGTCGCGGACAAGGCCGAGACCTCGAGAAATGATCGAGCCGTCGGGCGCGACGTCCTCCGTGACGGGATCCGTCCCGAACCGCACTTGTACGATTCGTTGCGTCAGCCGCATGAGGATCGCGGCGACCGAGCTGTACGCGCCCAAGATCAAGGAGTAGGCCGGATCATAGTCGAACCGGATGTTCGCAGACTCGAGCGCCGCGGTGACGGAGCCTTCCGGATGGAGATAGAGCCCCAGCCCGACACTGATGCAGAAGAATGCGATCAGGAAAATGCCTGCGAGGTGGTCGACGAAGCCGCCGTAGTTGCTCCGAATGCCGAGGGTTCGCGCCATGGTTCCGTCGGTCACGTCCAACGTCTGCCAGATAAGAAGAAGAATGGCGGCAGGTACGCGCGCACTCGCGGGCCCGAGCGCCAGCAGCCCGCAGCAGAACAAGGCCAGGGCGAAGTTGAAGAAGTTGAGCTGGATGGGCCGGAGCCCGAGGCGGAGACCCACCCACGCACAGTACGGCCCCAACGGCCGAATCGTGCGGAGGAAGAACCCGTGGTCCTTGAGGCTCGCGTTCGCCGCGCGGATCTCCGCGACCGACGGATGGCTCATTGCGCGGCGCTGATGGCTCTCGGCTCGGTGCGCGAGCACTTCTCGTAGATGCCGCGCATGATCTTGACGCACTCCACCGGATAGCGGCCGATCGCCGTTTCTTCGGAGAGCTGCAGGCCTTGCACGTTCTTCCGAATCGAGGCGTGGATGTCGTTCACCTCGGCGATCAGCGGCGTCGGCTGTTTCACCATCGTGTGGAGGAACTGCGTCGCCAGGAGGATTCCACGGTCGCGCATGAGCGCCTCGCGAATGATGTGGTCCTGAACCAGTGGGACGTTCTGAACCCCGACCTCGGCGGCCAGGTCCCCTCGGTCGATCAAGATCGGATCCGACACGTCGAGGATCTCGGACAGGTTCTCGACGGCCAACTGGGTCTCGACCTTCGTTACGAGTCCGACCGAGGAGCCCTCCAAGCACTCGAGGCAGCCTCGCACATCATCGGCGGTATGGACGAAGGACAAGGCGAGGAGGTCGACATCAGTCTTCTTTGCGAGATCGATGATCGCGTGGTCCTGCTCCAGCAAGGCCGGAACGTTGGCCGTCCCGTTGATGACGTGGAGCCCCTTGTTGTTCTCGAGCACTCCCTCGCTGTGCGAGATGAACGTGACCCGGTCCGGCAGCTTTTCGGCGACCTCGAACCGGAAGAGTCCGTCGTTGGCCAGGATCTCCTGGCCCTTCTGCAACATCTGCAGGAACGGGGCGTAGTTCACCTGGTGGGAGTAGAGGTGGAACTTGCCCTTCTGTCGAAGGACGATCGGATCGACCAGATCGCGGGTACGAACCTTCCGTCCCGGTAGATCGATCATGATCTTGATGTTCCGGCCCGCGATTCGGCGGATGTCCGCGATCATGGGCTTCAGGGTTTCGATTGAGCAGTGCGCACCGTTCAGGCGAGCGATCGTGGCGCCCTCTTGGATGAGCTCCGGTAGGACGTTCTCGTTCAGTATCCTGCTGCTAATCGTCGCAATGATGTCGAAATCTCTCTTCATCTCAGCATCCCTCCGTTCCATGGTTTCGGGTTCGTTCCCAGAGCCTCTCGAGGCCCGCGATGTTTCGCTGTATGTCGAAGCGCGCTCGCGCGACTGTCCGGCCGCGGGCGCCAAATTGCTCTCTCTGGTTTCGGTTCTGACCCATGAGGCTGATCGCGGACGCGAGACCGTTCGCATCCCCCGGTGCTACGAGGAGGCCGGTCTCTCCGTGCGCGACGATCTCTGCAGTGCCCCCGACCGTGGTGGCGACCACGGGCTTGCCGAGCGCCATCCCCTCCATCACGCTCTTCGGAACTCCCTCGCTGAGGGACGGAAGAACGAGGAGGTCCATCACCGAGGCGATCGCGTGTGCGTCACGTCGCCATCCGAGGAAATGGACGTTCGTCACACCGAGTTCACGGATGCGATCTTCGAGCTCGGCCTGATGCGTGCTGTAGGCCGAAACTCCGGAATCGCCGACGAGGTACAGGTGGGTGTCCGGTAGCACGGCTTGTACGCGGGCCATCGCGTCGATGAGGTGCGTGAGCCCTTTCAGGGGGTAGATCTGGCCCACGTAGACCACGTTGAAGGACTCGGGCGTGAGGCCGATCTCCTGCTCGAGCTCGCTGTGGTCTCGCTTTGCCGCGGTCTCGATCTCTTCGAGGTCGATGCCGTTCGCGAGAATTCGGATCTTCTCGTGGTGGCTCTCGACCAGATCCGGGTACTTGAGCCGCTTGTTCGTCTCGGTCTGATAGACGATCGTCCGAGCCAGCGAGAAGCCGAGTCGGTCCAGTGCCGGGCTCTCAAGGTCGCCCTTGATGTACCAGACACACGGCCGGCCGGTCAGCTTCGCGGCCGGTCCTATGGTGAGGAGCGACCGAAGGTTGTTGCAGTGGAGCAGGTCGGCGGATTCCTTCTTGATCACGGCGGCGAGCTTCGCGGTGTAGCGAAGAAGCGAGAGCCCGGTGAGCGCGTGCTGCGCGGGGCCGCCACCGGTCAGCATGCCTCCGTACTGTCGAAGTCTCTCCGGGGCGGGGACGACGATGCAACGGCCGCCGAGTTCGCGAATCCGGTCGAGGAACTCGTCTTCGAATGGGGTGACGAGGACCGGCTCGTAACGCTCGCGGTCCACGTGCTGAAACAGGGTGATGAGGTATCGCGTGTTCCCGTACACCTTGAAGAAGTAGGGCTCGAAGATCAGCACCTTCAGCTTCTTCGCAGGCGGGGCGGTCGCCGCGGCGCCTAGCTGCCGTGCGGCTTGCATCAGGACTGCGCTCCCGCGAGTCGCCGTTCGCGCAGCCACCCGACCAGCTGTTCTCCGGCCAGGCGATGCCCCGATGCGTTCGGGTGCACGTAGTCGAGCGACCCGCCGAACTCGCGGAAGTAGAGTCCCTGCGCGGAGTTTTCGCGGAAGATCGGCGTGAAGTCGAGGAACGCTACGTTTCGTTCTTGCGCCCATTTCGCGAGCAGGGCTTGGGGTCGGGCCTCGAGTACTCGCTCGGACATGTCGTACCCGTAGGTGTCGCGGTACAGCTCGAGGAGGTCCTGCGAGAGCTGCATCTCATACGGGAACACGACGAAGCCGACGCGGGCTCCCATCGCTTCCGCCTGCGCGATGATGTCGTCCAGTACGGTCTGCGTGTACGCCCACGCGGACTCGAACGCTTGCCCTTTGGTTTCGAGCCCATCGAGGAAATACTTGTGGCGCACGGAGCGATCGAGGACTCCGGTGCGATACAGGGAGTCCCGAGACCGTTCGATGAGCAGGAAGTAGAGGTGCGACCGAACCCGAAGCTGTTGGTGCGCCTCCGCGAGCAGCGCATACAGGTACTCCCGCGTGGTGGGTATGTACGTAGGGCGCTCGAAGTCATTCAGGGTGAGCCCGATCAGAACGAGGTCCGGGGAGAAGGGGACGGCCTCGTCGCGCATCATCTCGAGGTAGCCGCTCGGTTCGTCGCCGCCCTGGCTGAACACCAAGACCTCGAAGTCCTGAGCAGACTCCTCGCGTGCGTTGAGCTCTCGTTCGACGATTTTTCCGTAGGATTCCGCCATGAGAACGCCCGTGCCGAACTCGATCGAGTCCCCGATGAGTGCGATACGATAGGTGTCGGCGGGCTTGCTTCTCGGGTACTCGGAGTCGCGGTGGCCGGTCGAGTTGTATCGGATCGGAACGCCCCACTTCTCGATCTCGGAACCGGGTGCGGGGTTCTTTTCGTAGGTGAAGTAGTCGATGGGCTGCGGAGCGACGACGCGCACCACGACTTCGAGGAGAACGACTGTCAAGGCGATCGACAGGCCGGCCAGTGCCAGCTTCGCGAGCAGAGGTCGCCGGCTCATCGTGTCGCCTCCGCGGTCGCGGTGGGCGCGGCTTCTCGAACGAGCCAGAGAGCGGCGCCGACGGTTCCAACGGCCAGCACGGCCAGACCGATGACGAGAGCCTGCAGGGCCAGAACCTCCGGTGCCGCGCTCCCGGTTTGCAGGACGACGGCTACGACGATGAGGGCGGCCACGACGTTCACACTGCTGACGGGGATTCTGGACAAGCCGTCCAGCGAGCCCTGGAGTGCGAGGAAGAGGGCGAAGGGTACGATGCCGACCGCCGTGTACGCGAGTGCCGTTTCGATGGCGGTCGACTCCATCCCGAGCCACCAGCGAACCGCCAGTGCAGCGAATTCGAATGCGATCACAGAGGCGATGAACCCTCCGACGATGATCCCGCCGATTTGGAGCCACAACAGTGAGCGCATGTCTGCGCCCTTGCCGGTCCGTGTGAGGGAGGCGGCACGCGGCAGCATGACGACCGACACAGGAGACAGTGCGGTGCTCACGAGATTCAGCATCGTGACGGCGAACGCGGCGGCGCCCCCGCCGCTCAGGTCGCCGCCCCGTGTGGCCCACCAGCCGGGCATGAGGAGCAGGATCGAAAACCCGATCGAGCCCGGCAGCCGCGAGAGTCCGAAACGCAGATGGGCGGCGGCCTGTGGGCCCGACCACAGCTGCAGCAGCGTGCCACGTCCACCGCGAAGGGTCCGGGCAATTCCTATGAGGGCGGTGAGGCTGAGAAGCCCGCCGGCGGCGGAGAACACGAGCGCCATGTCCGCGCCGGGCAGGAAGAGGCACGCGAGGGGGACCAAGCCCGTCAGGCCGAGTGAGAGCGCGCCCACGATCTCGAATTTCTCCTGCCCCTTCCAGAAGGCGATCCACAGGTAGGTGAGCGCCATCCCGAAGGCGTAAAGGGTCGTTGGCAACGCCAAGTGGGCGAGTTTCGCGTCGCCGAAGAGTAGGGTCGCTACGACGTCGGGGACCGTCGCCGCGATCGCGACTGTGAAGAGCCCGATGCCGAGGACGGGGACAGCGGCCGAAAAGAGGACGCGGCGGATTTCGTCGAGCTCATGAACCGCTCGGCGCCGCGCAACTTCGCGTGTCAGGCTGGTCGGCACGCCGAGCATTGCGAGCAAGCAGACGGGGCCGGTTGCCCGACGGGCGAGGCTGTATTCGAAGAAGCCCACGTCGGAGAAGTTCTCCGCGACGACGCGGTAGCTGAGGAAGATGGTCGCGGCGACGAGCTGCGTGGCGATCGTCGTGATGAGGAGCGACCGCTTCAGGCCCTCCTGTGGCGCAGGCGGAGGGAGCTCGGCCTGGGTTGTCGCCTGTCGAGTGGCCGCGGCGTTCATGAGGCGTCCGCGAGCTGCCGCGTCTCGACCACTTCCGTGGCACCCGGTGGCGGGAACGGGCGGAGCTCGTCGTCGCGTTTCGCGATGCGGATCAGCTCCGGAGCGGCTCCAAGGCTCGACAGCACCTGGCCCACGCCTGCGAGGGCCTGCTCACGGCCGATGAGCGCGAGTGCCGTCAGGAGCACGATCTGGGCGTCGAGCGCGAGCGAGGAATGCTCGACGTAGAGAAGGCCGAGTCGGCTCTTCCAGGGACGGATCACCTGGTTGTATTTGAGGTCGGGGTCGTCGGCTCCGTCGAGGATGTCTCCTTCGTCGGCGAATACGATCGATGCCAGGTCCGTGATGCCCGGGCGGACTTCGAGGAGGCGTCGCTCCTCTTCGGTGTACAGCGCGACTTCACTCGCGACGTTCGGCCGCGGCCCGACGAGGGACATCTGCCCAACGAGCACGTTCAGGAACTGAGGGAGTTCGTCGAGCTTGAAGCGGCGGATCATGCCGCCGGTTCGCGTAATCCTGCTGTCGGATGCACCGGTCGAATCGACGCCGGACTTGTCGGCGTCGACGACCATCGAGCGGAACTTGAGGAGAGGGAAGGGGCGGCCGCGAAGGCCGACGCGGTTCGCCACGTAAAAGGGCGAGTGGCGGTCCTCGAGAAAGATCAGCGCCGCGACGACGACCATCAACGGCATCGTGATGGCAGTAGCGACGAGGGCTACGAGTGTGTCAGTCGCGCGCTTCAGCATTCCAACGGACGATCAGTGGCCCAACAGCCCCTGTGCGCGGCCTACGACGTCGTCGACGTCGGAGTAGTAGGCAGACTCGAGAGCGCCACTCGTCGGCGCGGGTGCGGGCGGAAGACAGAGTCGGGCTGCCGAGCCCAAGACACCTTCTTCAGCGCAGCGTGCGATCACCTCGGAGGCAATTCCGCAGGCGCCCCAATCTCCGTCGACGACAAGGAGGCGTTTCGTCTTGGCTACCGATTCGAGCACGGTGTCCATCTCGAGCGGGTTGAGCACTCGGAGGTCGACGACGTCGCTCTGGATGCCTCGCTCGGCGAGCTTCTCGGCCGCCTGGCGACATTGGTGGGCCGTGTAGCTGTATCCGACCAGCGTAACGTCGCTGCCTTCTCGGGTTCGACGCGCACCTTGTTCCGCCAGGGGTGTCTCATCGACCGGTCCGAGGTCCTCGTCGAGCTCGTACAGCCAGCGATCGTCGAGATAGATCACCGGGTCGTCGCACTGCGTCGCCGCGACGAGAAGATCTCGAGCGTCCTTGGCGGTGCTCGGCATGACCACGCGCAGCCCGGGGATGTGGGCGAACCAGGAAGCGAGCGACTGCGAGTGCTGGGCACCCTGCTCGCCTCCGCGATTGATGATCGCGCGAACGACGAGCGGCGCGGGCGCGTCGCCGCCAAACATGTGGTTCCACTTCGCCGCCTGGTTCACGATCTGGTCCAGGGCGAGGATCGCGAAGTCCACCCGGGGGTGGATCACGATCGGCCGGTAGCCGGAGATTGCGGCGCCGAGCGCGGCGCCGGTGCACGCGGCCTCGGACACGGGAGTGTCGATGACACGCTCGACTCCGTAGTCGACCTCGAGCTGGGCCATCGAATCACCGACGTACCAGGGGCTCCAGAGTCCCTGGCCGATGGTGAACACCTTGTCGTCGGTGGACAGAAGGTGCGCGAAGCCCTCGCGGATCGCATGTGCGTAGGTCGTCACGAGTTGGCTCCCTTGCGGCTGTCTTTCGCAGACCACACGCGGGCCAGGAGCTCGCCTTCGGCCGGGTGGGGTGCTTTCGAGGCGCGCTGCCAGCTGGCAGCGACGCGCTGTCTGGTTTCGTTACAGATCCTGTCGAGGTCGGACGGTTTGAGTCGGTCTGCGGCCACCATCGCGCTGGCGAGGCGACGGATCGGATCGCGTCGCTTCCAGAGCGTGACGTCACCGCCGCGTCGCACTCCGACGTCGAGATCCTCGCGGTAACCCACGTGACCCCGCCAGCGGTACGTGACGAGTTCGAGGTAGACCGGTTGATTGGTTCGCGCGAGCTCGAAGGCTTCCGCAGAGACGCGCTTGACCTCGGCGAGGTCGTTGCCGTCGACGCGGAACCAGGTGATGCCGTGAGCCTCGGCAAATCGGCAGGTCGAGTCCGCCGGCTGCCGTGCGTGGATGTGGAGATGGCTCGAAAAGAAGTTGTTCTCGCAGACGAAGAGGAGGGGCAGGCCCATCACCGAGGCGAGGTTGAGCGTCTCGTGGACGACCCCTTCCTCTGTCGCGCCGTCGCCGAAGTAGGAGATCGCGACGGAGCCGCGGCCGTCCATCTTCGCCGCGAGGGCGGAGCCGGAGGCGATCGGGACGGTGGCCGCGACGATGGGCACGGTTCCGTAGAGCCCGTTTTCGACGTCGCGCAGGTGCATCGATCCGCCCATGCCGTGCGAGCAACCCGACTCACGGCCGTGGATCTCGTCGAAGAGCGCGTCGAGATCGCAGCCGAGTGAGAGGTAGTGCGCATGGGAGCGGTGAGCGCCGAAGACGCGGTCGTCTTTCTTCACGTTCAGCGCGACACCCATCGCCGTTGCCTCTTGGCCGATGGCGAGGTGGCATGGGCAGCGGATCGAGCCGTCCTTCACGCCGTCCGCCACCTGCTCCTCGGCGGCGCGAATCAAGATCATTCGTTCGAGTGCGAGCTGGGCTTCCTCTCGCGTCAGGAGCGAAAGGTCGCAGGGCTCGTTTCCGTACTCGGGATCCGCGAGTGCGCCAAGCGAGTCCGGGTCTGAAGACTCCGGCAGACCTTTCGCGCGTTTCGCGCCCAGTCGCGCCAGTTCCTCTGCGGGAGATGACATTCCGTCGTGCATAGTTGCGATCCTCTGCGGTCCTGCGGCTTCAGCCGTAGAAGCTGCCGATTTGCTCGATGATGTAAGAGAGCTCCTCATCCGTGAGGGCCGTGTTCATGGGGAGAAGCATGCACCGTTCGAAGAACCGGTCGGTGTAGGGAAGCGCATCCGAGGCCAGGCCGAGGCCGTTCAGCCGATGGAGTGGCTTGCCACCCCATTGGATGATCGATCCCACGCCGCGCTCGCGCAGGTGCGCGCGAAGCTCGTCTCGTCGGTCCGCTTCGATTTCGTAATTCTGATAGACGTCCATCCGGTCGGGGTCGCTGTTGGGGCCCGGGGGAACGCCGATCTGCTCGAGCCCGCGCAGGCCGGCGTCGTAGATCGCGGCGATCTCACGGCGGCGGGCGATGGTCTCTGAATAGTGGCGGAGTTTGGGGAGGAGGACCGCGGCCTGCAGGTTGTCGAGGCGTGAGTTCACGCCCCACATCTGGACTTCACCCTCGTCGTCTCGCCCGTGATCGCGCAGCATGCGGAGCTTCCGTGCGACGTCGGCCGAGTCCGTGAGGAGGAGACCTCCATCGCCGAAGCTGCCCAGCAGTTTGGCCGGGTACAGGCTGATCGAGCCGGCGAGGCCGAACGTTCCGGCGCTCTTCCCGCGATAGGTGGCCCCGAGGGCCTGTGCGGCGTCTTCGATGATCACGAGCCCGTGGCGGTCGGCGATGGCCTGTAGGGCATCCATGTCGGCGATGCGGCCGTTGAGTTGCGTCGGCATGAGGACGCGCGTGCGGTCGGTGACCGCGGCCTCTACGGCTTCCGGATCGATGAGCCGGTCTTCCCGGCATTCGACGAGTACGGGCTTCGCGCCGACGAAGTGGGCCGCCGCGGCTGTGGCGACATACGTGTGGGAAGCCATGATGACTTCATCGCCGGAGCCGACGTTTGCGACGCGCAGCGCGAGCATCAGCGAGTCGGTACCGTTCGCAACCCCGACGACGTGTGCAACGCCCGCCAGGTTCCCCACGGCTCGTTCGAACTCCTCGAGTTCGTCCTGGAGGATGAAGGCCCCCCGCTCGAGACAGCGGTTCATCGCTGCCTCGACGTCGTCGCGGTGCTCGGTGAAGACGTGCGGATATGGGAAGAACGGGATCTGCACTTAGTTGCCGCCCGTCTGCTTCTGGGCCGCGCAGAAGAGGACCTTGTGGTCGTGATCGTCGTTGCTTTCGGGGATCGTAGAGGGCTCGTCCCACGGCACGATCGCCGGATCGACGTCGGCGGGCATCTCTACCAGCTGGCCGAATACGAATCGTTTCAGAATCTGCTTTGCCGCCATCGAGCCAGGGACCACTCCGAGTTTGGACGCGGCGGCCTTCATCGGGCGGAGCATGCGTTGTCGGGTGGACACACTGCCTACGGGGACGCCGCCGAAGAACTCCGGTGCGAATCCCGAGGCCCGCAGCTCGGCGGCGAGTTCTGTGACGCCGAAGTAGCGCTGCGATCGGGGGCTGGACACGAAATCCCAAAGGCTCGGGTTCGCGGTGCAGATGAGAAGTTCGCCGCCGGGTCGAAGGACGCGATGCGCTTCCCGGAAGAACGCGCTGGTCTCCGGCAGGTAGTAGATCGCTTCGAAGAGGATGACCACGTCCACGGATGCCGAACGGCAGGGCAGGGCATCGGCCGGGCCGACCAATACGGGGACCGCGCCGGAGGCGGCCGAGGCTGCCTTCGTTGCGAGGTCGGGATCGAGATCGCACGCAAGGACGGAACGCGCCGCCCCTGCGAGCGCGGAGAGTCCCTGTCCAGAGCCGCACGCGACCTCGAGCACGTCGCGCCCACGGCAGCGGCTCGCCGCCCAGCCGTAGCGCTGTGCGAATCGGGAGAGCTGCTCGGCGGAAACCTGAGTCCCCGTGACCTCGGTGACCTCCGACCAGCTCGTGTCTTTGACTTGGACCAGTTTCGTCCCCTTGCTGCTTTGCTGTGAGGCGGGCCGGCATCGCGCCGGAGTCGCCTCCGTTCGAAAGACGGCCGGCTAACGCCCGGCAGCCCGTAGTTGGGCCAGATTTTCGCTCGCCTCATCATCGCCCAGGTCGGGTGAGAATTCCGGGACGAGGCTTGCGAGTCGATCCAGGAGGTCGATCTCTTCGGCCGACCGGCAGTCCGACTCCAGGCTGTTCAGGGCCGCGTTGAGTTGCGACCGGTCGGCGGGTCGGAAGTGTCCGATGAAGATCTTCGGATGGCGGGTCTTGTCCGCCACCTCTTCTGAGACCGACAGTTCTTCGTACAGTTTCTCGCCGGGTCGAGTGCCGCTGAACTCGATGGCGATGTCTTGCTCCGGTTTGAGTCCGGAGAGACGGATCAGATCTTTCGCGAGGTCGACGATCCTCACGGGCTCGCCCATGTCCAGGATGAAGATCTCGCCGCCCTTCCCGATGCTGCTGGCCTCGAGGACGAGTTGGCAGGCCTCGGGCACCGTCATGAAGTACCGCTTCATGTCGGGGTGCGTAACCACGACGGGTCCGCCTTCTTGAATCTGCTTCTGGAAGATCGGAACGACGCTCCCGGTCGAGCCGAGAACGTTGCCGAAGCGAACCGTGACGAAGCGGGTCTTGCTCTCCTGTGAGAGGGCCTGCACGTACATCTCGGCGAGCCGCTTGGTGCACCCCATGACCGACGAAGGGTTTACTGCCTTGTCGGTCGACACCATCACGAAACGATCGACGTCGTGACGTTGGGCGGCGTCGGCGAGTGCTCGGGTTCCGATGATATTGTTCTTGATGGCCTCGCCGACGTTCCATTCCATCATCGGTACATGCTTGTGCGCCGCCGCATGTAGGACGAGCGAGGGCTTGTATCGAGTGAAGATCTCATCCAGGCGCGCCTCGTCGCCGATGTCGGCAATGAGTGGGTGGATCCGATCTGCATGGTCCGGGAACTTGGCGAGCAGGTGTTGGTGGGCCTGGAAGAGATTGCCTTCCGCCCGTTCGACGAGCAGGAGCCTACGTGGCGAGTAGAGCAACGTTTGCTCGCATAGGCCGAGCCCGATGCTGCCGCCGGCGCCCGTGATCATCACACAGCTATCGTGGATTGTGGACTGAACGTGCGGGCTGTCGAGTTGTACCGGGTCTCGACGGAGCAGGTCCTCGATGGTTACCGGGCGGATCTTGCTGGAGCCCAGTTGTCCCGCGGTTTCGTGGAGTCCCTGTGCGACCTTGGTTTCGATGCCGGCGGACTTGCATCGTTCATGCACGCGCCGGACCAGGGAACCCGGAGGTTCGGAAACCGTGATCAGGGCCTGATCAATTCGATGCTTGAGACCTAGCGCCGGGATGTCTGCCGGCGTGCCGAGTACCCGCAGCCCGTGGATGAGCTGTCCGGTTTTGCCGCCCGTGTCGTCGACGAAGCCGACGGCATGGATCCCGAGGCCTGGTCGACGCTCGATCTCTTTCGCCATCCACAGGCCGACTTGGCCGGCTCCGACGAGGAGGGTTCGCTTCTCCGGGCCGGCGTCGGCTCGTTCCCCGGCTGCGCCGGCTCGTTCGATGAGTGACCGCCACACCGCACGCGTTCCGGCGACGCCGAGGAATGCGACCATCAGGTCGATCAGGATCACCCCGACCGGCAGGATCGCGTACATCACGTAGGCCGACATTGGCAGGAGCATCTCGCCGACGAGTCTCATCGACAGGAGAACGGTTGCCGCACCGCCGGTCGCGTACAGGAGACGCGACGCCTCGCGGAGTCCGATGTAACGCCAGGCGAAGTCGGGCGCGCCTACGGCTTGGAGGCAGATCAGTTGGAGTCCGACGACGTACGGCCAGAGGAAGAAGAGTCTCTTGACGTACTCGTGAGGGATGTCGCCCTCGAAGCGGAGCAAGAACGCGAGCCAGAGGGCAGCCGAGAGCACGACGGCATCGGCACCGACACGGGCAAGTCGACTCAGCCTGCGAAGGCGTGAACTTCCCGCCATGCGTCCCCCTCCATCTCCCATCCCAAACAGCCCCGTTTTCAAGAGCAGTTTCTCGTGGCGCCGCAGAACTCCACCGCCTCCCTCCCCCCAGTCCCCACGCCGCCATTCGACCTGCATCAGGCCCGTCCGACGGCAGAGCAACCAAAGCGGATAATGGCTCGGCGTGTCAACGAAATCAGCCCCGTTCCGCCTACCTCTCCGGCGCTTGCGGACGCGTCGTCCCGAGGGCTGAGACGTGCCTTGCACGCCGTAGCGATTGCCTGATTTTTGGGCACGATCATCCGCAAACTCCTCTTCGTCCGGAGGAGGTAGCGGCAGATTTTACCCCCACCTATAGGGGCATCGATGAGTTTTGTGCCGTTCAGGAACAGGGCGGTACCGTTCTGGCACGCGGGGTGACGCTATCTGCAACGCGCGGTGTTCCCGGTGGTCCCCATCTCGCAGTCGTCCGGGTCGAACACGGCCTCGCCGCAGATACCGGCCGACGCCACCGGTGGTGTGAGCGCGATCGCTGCGCGGAGCGGGAGCACCGGCGGGATCGCGGCGAAGCCGCCTCGACTGCCCGTGACAACGACTTTGTAGACGTCGGCCCCGGCGGCGGTCGTCTGGATTCTCACGCGGTTCACGAACCCCCCGACCAGGCCTGCAGATCGGAAGACGGATCGTGAACCGGTGGGCGTCGCCTTGTCGTAGGCGCCCCCAGGAACGTGGGTGTCGAGGACGCGGTTACGGTCGGCGTCGTGCACGACGATCCGGATTCCGGTTGCGACCGGGTCGAACGCCGGTGCGGACGCGAACGAGAGGATTCCGGTGAGCTTGAAGCGGTCATCTCCCGGCCCGGTCGCGTACTTGGAAAGCTTCAGGATCGCGTTCTCGACCGAGGGGCCGGCATTGCACGCGTCACAAGCGTCGCCGAGTCCGTCGCCGTCGGTGTCCTCCTGTCCGGCGTCGGCATCTTGTGGGCAGAGGTCCGCTTCGTCGCACGCCCCGTCCCCGTCACCGTCGGGTTGTCCTACGTCCGCAGGACACGCTGTCGTAGAGCCATCGCACGCTTCTTCGGGGTCGCATGCACCGGCGCCCGCGCGACACACGGTGCCGGCAGGAAACAATTCGTCTGCAGGGCAGGCGTCGCTGAAGCCGTCACAGATTTCTTCTGGATCACACGTCCCGGTGGACGGACGACAAGTCCCACTGCTCTTCAGGTCGACCGGGCAGGCGGCCGAGATGCCGTCGCAGGTTTCGGCTGCGTCGCAGACGCCCTGGGTGGCACGGCAGATCGAGCCGGTGGTGGCCAGGCTGGCGCAGGTGGAAGAACAGCAGTCACCATTCGTCGTGTTCCCATCATCGCAGGACTCGCCCGCGTCCAGGACGCCGTTACCGCAGCTTCCAAGGGGCGCGGAGACGAAGCTCGGCACCTGGACCAGGCCCGCGCCGGATAGAGTGTCTGGCCCCGGATCGTCCGCGTCTATCGCGTTGTCGATGAGCCGCTGTTTCATTTCGGACGGTGTCAGCTGGGGTAGTCAGTGGCTCGCGAGGTAGCTCTGTGTAAGAGCGACGATGCCTCCGACATGGGCGGAGGCCGCCGAGGTCCCGTTGAACGTCCAGTCGAGGACGAAATCGAAGTCGGTGACGGCGTAGTTCTCGACGATCCCCGGTCCGGCGATGTCCGGCTTGAGCCCGCCGGATCCGGCGGGGCCGTGCGAGCTGGGCTCGCTCACTTCGTCCTCGAAGAAGGAATCGATCTCCGAGACCGTGAGCGCGCTGGCGACCACGGCCAGGTCAGACAGGCTTCCCGCGGAGTTGTGGACCAGGGTCTCCTCGACGCCGAGCCCGCACGCGATACGGAACTCGGGCCACACGGGGAGCGGTGTGGGAGCGGTGTATCGAACCGAGAGGAAGTAGTAGTTCTCGTCGAAGTCGGCATCGAAGAGGTTCACCGTCTTCTGGAAGAAGCCGCCGAGGTTCCTCTCCGTGCCCGAGACCGGTACGACCCCTGAGTCACCAGGGCAGATCGGGTCGTCGTGCGGCGATCCGTCGTTCCAGCTGACGAGACGCACCTTGAACTTGCTCTCGTCGAAGCCCTCCTCGATTGCGCTCCAGCACGTGACTTCGAGACTCTCGGCGTCGAAGTGATCGAAGTCGAACCAGAGCTCGTTCAAGGCAACGCGAAAGATGTCGTCGAAGGTATGGTATTCGCTGTCGTCGTTGGCGTCGTTGCAGATGTAGTCCGGGCCGCCGCTCACGCAGGCCACGCAAGGCTCGTACTGGTTCCTGACGTGGCGCACCGCCTCGTTTCCTGCGGCGACGATGACGACGCTGCCCGCTGCGACCGCGTAGTCGATGTCGTCCGTAAAACGGTTCGTGCCTCCGGCACCCAACCCGACTGGGTCGGCCATCGTTTCGATGTGCGTCAGCGGGACGTGGATGACGTCAATGCCCTGGTCCGCTGCGTGTCGGATCGCATGCTCGATGCCGCTCACGCTCTTTACGCGGTAGAGCTTGATCGTCGCGCCGGGGGCCATCTCGTAGATCACCTCGGCGGATGCCGTTCCGTGCTCCCGAGAGCCCTTTCCGTCGAGAGGCGCATTGATGAAGGTGGAGCTGCCGGAAGAGAGCTGCTCGAACATGTCACCGACGGGAATCGCGTAGAGCTCGTCGTTCGGATCCGCGATCGTGTTGGCCAGACTCTCGTAGTCCTTGTCGATGATGGCGACGGTGACACCACTACCGGTCTCGCCGGCGAAGTGTGCAAGGTCGGCTCGTGTGAGCTCAATGCCCTCGCTGTCAAAGAGCCCGGCGGGGACGGGTTCGATCGGGGTGAGGATCCGTCGAACGAAGGGCAGTGCGGCAATCTTCGGTCGATTCCCGGAAGGCGCCCAGGCCTCGAGGCCGTCGAAGTTGACTACGGCCGACGCGTCGAGGACGACGCCGTGGTCCACGAGAACGTTCAGCGTTTCGGCTAGGGAGTCTCGTGGGTCGAAAGATCGGAAGAGGGGCACCGGCCCCCTGATCGATTCCTCGATCGCCCGGAGTCGATCGTTCGTTCGTCCAAGGTCCGCGGGCGGCAGAGCTTTCATGTCGAGCTGGATCTCGACCCGTGACATCTCCCTGTGGCTCGAGGCAGACACCGAGCTTGGGCCGAGGAGCGCGAGCAGGGTGAACGATAGTGCGAGTGTCGCCTTCATGGGTGAAATCTCCGTCAAGTAAGTAGCCCAGGTGTGCATGCCGCGGAATGCACGCCCGCGTCTACAGCGGATGGCGCCTCCGCCATGGCTTGGCGCTGTCGTCTCACACAGCTACCCCACCCCAATGCCCTTCGACCCGACCCGCGCAAAGTCCTTCATCGACACCCTCTGGAAGGACTCCATCCTCCCGACTCTGATCGACTACGTCCGCATCCCCAACAAGTCCCCCGCCTTCGACAAGGACTGGTCCGCGAACGGTCACATGGACAAGGCCGTCGCTCTCGCCGAAAGCTGGGCCCGCGAGCACTTGCCCAAAAACGCAAAGCTCGAGGTCGTGCGGCTCGACAAGCGCACGCCCGTCATCCTCGTCGAAGTGCCGGGAACGACCGACGGCACGGTTCTCCTCTACGGCCATCTCGACAAGCAGCCCGAGATGACCGGCTGGGAAGACGGTCTCGGACCCTGGACGCCCGTCGTGAGAGACGACAAGCTCTACGGCCGCGGTGCCGCCGACGATGGCTACGCTCTCTTCGCATCGCTCGCCGCGATCAAGGCACTGGAGGAGCAGGGCGCCGAACATCCGCGCTGCGTCGTTCTCATCGAATGCTGCGAGGAAAGCGGAAGCCACGACCTGGCGCCGTACATCGAGCACCTGAAGGATCGGATCGGTTCGCCCGATCTGGTCGTCTGTCTCGACTCGGGCTGCGGCGATTATGACCGCCTGTGGTGCACGACGTCTCTGCGGGGAATCGTCATCGGGGATCTCAAGGTCGAGATCCTACGCGAAGGTGTTCACAGCGGCGATGCCGGCGGCATCGTACCTTCGAGCTTTCGCGTCGCGAGGCAGTTGTTGTCCCGGATCGAGGACCCTGCGACAGGCGAGATCACCCTCGACGAACTCAAGGTCGAGATCCCGGCGGACCGGCGCGGTCAGGCCGAGCGGGCCGCCGAGGTTCTGGGCACGGCGGTCTTCGACAAGTTCCCGTTCCTGGGGGACGCGGGTCCCGCAATTACGAACCCGGTGGAACTCGCACTGAACCGGACGTGGCGCTCGGCGCTCGAGATCACGGCGGCCGAGGGGATCCCCGACCTGGCACACGCCGGCAACGTGCTGCGACCGGCGACGACGTTGCGTTTCGCGCTACGCCTGCCGCCGACGATCAAGGCCGGAGAAGCGGCCAAGGCAATTCGGAAGGTCCTGGAAGACAACCCGCCGCACGGAGCGAAGGTCAAAGCCGGCGGTGGGGGCCAGACCGGCTGGAACGCGCCGCCCATGGCGGCGTGGCTCGAAGGAGCCCTCGACGAAGCGTCGAAGGAATGGTTCGGCCCGCCGGCGGTCGCGATGGGCGAGGGCGGCTCGATCCCGTTCATGGGCATGCTCGGGGAGCGCTTCCCAGAGGCTCAGTTCGTCATCACGGGCGTGCTCGGGCCGGGCTCCAATGCTCACGGCCCGAACGAATTCCTGGACTTGAAGACGGCCCGCCGATTGACGGGCTGCATCGCGCAGGTTCTGAACATTCGAGCCGGGCGCGCCTAGGACGGCTCGCTCGACTCGAGGGCATCATCGAGAAGAGCCCGCTCCGCATCGCCCGGCCGGGAATAACCATGCTCCCATTGGTCCACGGTGCAGACCGTCGTGCCGAGTCGGCGGGCGAGCTCTTCTTGCGTCATTCCGAGGCGCCAGCGCAAGTCTAAAATTCGGTCTGCGTCGGGCGCCTCGTACGTTTTCATTGTTCCGTCCCGCTCGGGGAGCGACCCTTTCACATCCGATGGGCGGATTGTGCTGCGGGCTCAGGGGCGCTCTCAAAAGGGGGGGGTGTCACCGATCGCTCCGCTGTGAGTCGGTCGAGACCTGCGGTCGCAAGGCGACTCGGACGGGTGTGCCCGTTCTCCCAGCGGTTCACCGTGGACACGGTGACGCCGAGCTCGTGGGCCAGGTCCTCCTGAGTCATGCTCAGGTTGACGCGAAGGGTTTTGACTTCGGAACCGGTCATCGTTTGAACTGTAGTAGCCATCTCTCTCTCACTCTCCTATTCCGACCGTTTGCGTTTCTGACGTTTGTTCTGCTGTTCGCATTCGATCTGCACACACTCATCGCAACGCGAGTGCCAAGGCAGTGCAGGGAGGCGCTTGCGCAAGAATCTTCCTGATTTGGGCACTTTTCGGTCGCAGGTGGATCACAGAGTGAGATTTACGGGAGGATTCTGTCACTTGCGGGCGACGAACGTCGCCGCCCAGTGACACGAGCCCCTCGCGCGCGTTCCACAAATGTGGATCCGCGGACGTCGAACGCGATGGGGTTTACGCTGCGCCGTTGCCGAGCAGGCTGCGTGCGATCTGGGAGATCTGGATCTCGTCGGTGCCGGCATAGATCTGCAGCACCTTCGCATCGCGACACAACTGTTCGACCTGGAACTCCGCCATGTATCCGTTCCCGCCGAAGAGCTGGACGGCCTCGAGGGACACGCTCATCGCTGCACGTGCGGCGTAGAGCTTTCCGGCGGATGCTTCGGCAAGGGTGAAGTTCTTGCCGAGCGAGGCGCGCTCGATCTGCTGGAACACGATGTTTTGCAGATTCATGCGCGCGACTTCCATCTCGGCGAGCTTGGCCTGGATCAGCTGGAACTCACCGATCGGCTTTCCGAACTGCACGCGCGTTCGCGCGTACTCGAGAGAGAGCGAGAGGCACTGCTCGATGATGCCGAGGGCCATGGCGACGACGCCGATGCGCTCGGTTCCGAAGGTATCCTTCGCGCCGGAACGGGCGGGTCCTTCTTCGGTCTCGCCGATCAAGCGGTCCCTGCCCACGCGGACGTCTTCCAAGAAGAGCTCGCCCGTCGGGGAGGAGTGGAGACCCATCTTGCGCAGGGGCTTGGACTGCGTGAGGCCGGGCGTTCCCTTGTCGAGAATGAAGCTCAGGACCTTTCGCTCGCGAGGCTCGTTCCCCTCGTCGAGCTTGCAGATGAACACGATGGTGTCGGCGTAGGGGCCGTTGGTGATGAAGGTCTTGGAGCCGTTCAGAACGTAGTCGTCGCCGTCGCGGCGGGCGGACGACTTCATGCTGCCGAAGGCATCGGAGCCCGAACCGGGCTCTGTGATGGCCCATGCCCCGATTTTCTCCATCGTTAGGAGCGGCGGAACGAACTTCTCCTTCTGGGCGATCGTTCCCTTCGAGCGGATGGCGCCCCCGGTGAGCGCCACGCTGACGCCCATGGCCGTGATCAGCCCGGGGCAGTAGTGGCACAACTCGATGATCGGGATGAGCTGCATGGCTGCGGCGTCGGCCGCGGCTTCGATGGAAACGCCCCGCTTCTCCTTCGAGCCCTTGTCCGCAGACTCGTCAGCGGTTCCGTTCGCTTTCGCCCTCTCGCGCTCGAGCTGGCGTTTGAAGCGATCGGCCTGCATGGCGCCGATCCCGAACGTATCGAACATCTTGCGCAGGACGGCGTAGGGCGGCGTGTCGCCGTGCTCGAGCTCCTCGAGATTCGGCTTGATCTCCGCCTCGACGAACTTCTTGAACGCGTCGCGCATCGCCTCGTGCTGCTCACTCCATTCGATCATGGAGCGAGCTAACCGAACGGCGTCGTTTCGGTCAACGTGGGGGTCTCTGCTACCTCTGCGGCCATGCCACGTGCTTCCGGACAGACGTTCGTCTTCGACAAGAGCCTGCGAGAATACGCCTACCGTTGTTGGCCGAACGGCTGCCCCAAAGGTCGGACCTGCTGTGTGGGACTGACGGTCGAGGTCTCCAAAAAGGAGATTCGTGCCGTGGACAGTCTGATGGACGAGCTCGAGGTCCTGATCCCGACTCTTCGCGAGGACGACGGCTACATCGACGCCTTCGTGGACGATCCGCCGACGTGGGTGATCGACTCCGACGAGAGCGGCGCCTGCCCCTTTCTTCTCCGAACCAAGAAGCACTCCCTATGTTCGATTCACCACCTGGCGCTGGAGACCGAGCGGCACGTGCCCGATTGGAAGCCGGCCGCCTGTCGACATTGGCCCATCATGCTGCGTGGTGAGGGAAGTCGAGTGCGCGTGATGGTGCAGCCTGCGGCCGAGCGAATTGGTTGCGTTGCGCCCCTGAAGGATCTGCCGGGACACCCGACGGTCCTCGAGGCGTACCGCGAGGAGCTCATCGAGATCTGTGGGGCCGATGTGGTCGAGCGCCGCGCTCCGAAGAAGAAGGCGCGGTGAGCATCTCCCGCGCACCCGCCGGCATCGTCCGGCCTGCGCGCCGGCCGGCAGGATGGAAGCCGGTCGGGCCGCAGCCCCCGGCGCACGTCGCTCCGGAGTTGGGCCCACGCGAGGGCGAAGACCTCTGTTACCTGACCGGAGACTTCCGGATCCTACAGCGCCTCGGTGGTCATCGGTGGTCGCTCGACGATCTTCTCACCGCACACTTCGCAGCGTCCTTTCACACGGAGAATGCGCCGACGCAGTTCGTGGATCTCGGCTGCGGCATTGGCTCGGTCTTGATGATGCTGGCGTGGCGCTTTCCTGAGGGGCGCGGCGTCGGGCTCGAGGCGCAGACCGGCAGCGTGGATCTCGCGCGCCGCTCGCTCCGGTTCAACGGTTTGGAGGACCGGTGCCTGGTGCATCACGGGGATCTGCGTGAGTCGCCGCATGCCGGCGGGACGTTCGATCTCGTGACGGGAACGCCCCCGTATTTTCCGATGGATGCCGCGAGTGGGTCGGACGATGGGCAGCGCCTCGCGTGTCGGCTCGAAACCCGGGGCGGCGTCGAGGACTACTGTCAGGCCGCGGCGCCGCGGCTCGCTCCCGGGGCGCGCTTCGTTCTCTGTATGCCCGGAGGGCCCGACGGTCGCGTTGGGCAGGGGGCGCGTGACGCCGGCCTCGCGATCGAGTGCCATCGCGACGTGGTTCCCCGTGCAGGCAAGGCGCCGCTCTTCGGTCTGTGGTCGCTCCGGCGCTCGGACGAAGTGCAGGGCACCGACGTCCTGTCCCCGCTGGTCGTGCGCGACGAGCGCTCGGTGTGGACCCAAGAACTGCTCGACGTCCGTCGCGACATGGGAATGCCGAGTGCCCACGACCCGTGAGACCGGACGAGGGTGGGCGGATGGCCGCGTCGTCTTCGGGTGCCTGGTCTGCCAGATCGGGATGGGAGTCGGCGGCTACATCTTTCCGGTCTTCCTCAAGCCCATCGCGGACGAACTCGACTGGTCGCGCACGGTCTATTCACTCGCGCATCCACTGATGAGCACCTCGGTCGCGCTGGTGGCACCGCTTGTCGGGCGCTTTGCGGATCGGCGCGGACCGCGCCCCGTTCTCGTCGTCGGCGGTTTGCTGATGAGCCTCGCGCTCCTGGGTGCGGGCGAGATGCAACGCCCCGAGCACTTCTATGCGGTCGCGATCGTTCTCGGCGTCGCCGTTGCGTGTCTCGGAGATCTTCCCACCGGAGCGGCGATCGCGGGGCGCTTCGATTCCCGCAGAGGGCTCGCGCTGGGCATGGTGTACATCGGGTCGAGCATTGGTGGTTCGCTCGGTCCGTTGCTCGCGACCGCGCTCGCCGCGGGTGCGTCGTGGCGAGCGGGCTTCACCGGCGTCGGGAGTCTGTTGTGGATCGTTCTTCTGCCGGCGGCGTTCCTCGTCGGGCCGAGTCGCCGCGGCCCGGCCGCGGATGCGGTGGGCGACGTCGCGGCCACGCGCTGGACCGCGCGCGATCTCGCCCGGACCCCTGACTTCTGGCTCCTCTTCTGGGCGATCTTCGTCTTCTACGTCTACCGCCTCGGCGTGAATGCTCACCTCGTCGCCTACCTGAGCGACCTCGGCTACTCCGACGGGCTTGCGGCGGCGGGTTTCAGCTTGATGGTGGGCGTCGGGGTCACCGGCAAACTGATGGCGGGGAGCTTCGCGGATCGCGTCGGCGCTCGTGCGGCGGTGCTGGTCAACTTCGGCTTAATCGTCGTCGCTTCGATCTTGTTGCTGCTCCCTGGGATCGGAACGATTCTCGGCGTTTTCCTCGTCGTGCACGGTTTCGCAACCGCCGCGGAGGACGTCGTCATCCCGCTCGTCGTCGCCCGACGGTTCGGAAGCGAAAGTCTGGCGACGGTGTACGGCTTCTTGATGCTGGCTCTCGTGCCGGGCGGCTCCCTGGGCCCGGTTCTGGCAGGCTGGATCCACGACACCCTCGGCAGCTACACAGTCGCTTTCAGCCTCTTTGCCGCGGGGAACCTCACGGCCGTGGTCGCTCTGGCGGCGATCCGGTCGGGGGATGATACGGAGCAGGAAAACCTCTCATGAAAAGCACTTTGGTGACCATCGTTTCTCTCGTCGTGCTCGCCGGAGTACTCACGTGGCTGACAATCGGCGCGCAGCAGGTGGAGTGCGAGGTTTGTATCGACTTCAAGGGCCGTCGAAACTGCGCGACGGCAGCGGCCGCGACGAAGGATGAGGCGGTGCGAAGCGGACGGACGACGGCGTGTGGTCTTCTCGCTTCGGGTGTGCGCGACGGCTTCGCGTGTGACGCCACGCAGCCCTCATTGGTGAAGTGCAAGTAAAGCTTCGCGTGTGACACCACGCAGCCCGCGTCCGTGAAGTGAGTAGCCGGGCGCGTCGCGTCAGGCGGCGGTGTGGTCGAGGCTTCGCGGGAGCCAGATCCGGAACGTCGACCCGGCTCCGGGCGCGCTCTCGACGGTGATCGAGCCGCCGAGCAGATCGACCAGGCGTCGGACGATGTAGAGGCCGAGCCCGGCTCCGCCGTGCCGCCGGCTCGAGGAACCGTCGACTTGTTGGAACGGCTCGAAGATCGCGGCGAGTTGGCCTTCCTCGATCCCGATCCCGGTGTCCTCGACCGAAATCTCGATGCCTCGGTCGTCTGCGCGGCCGCGCACGGTCACGCTGCCTTCGGTCGTGAACTTGAGCGCGTTGCTGATGAGATTCTTCAGCACGACTTTGAGCTTCATCGGATCCGACCGCAGGGTCGGCAGGTCTTCCGGGAGCTCGATCCGCAGTGCGAGTCCCACGTCTTCCTGCTGCCTCTGCGTGTCGAGATCTACCTCGGAGAGCAGGCCGGAAAGCGAGACCTCTTCGACGTGGAGGAGCACGCGGCCCGAATCGAGGCGGCTTACGTCGAGCGTGTTCGTGATGAGGTCGTGCAGCTCCCGCGCGCGTCGGTCGATCCGTCGCGCGGTGTCGGCCTGTTCCGGCAAGAGCGGCCCGAACTCTTCGGTGATCAAGAGGTCGGTGTAACCCAGAATGACGTGGAGCGGCGTCCGGAGCTCGTGCGACATCGTGGCCACGAAGTCGGACTTCACGCGGCCGGCCTGCTCCAACTCGTCGACGAGTCGTGCGTGGTCGAGCGCGAGCGAGGCGAGGTGTGCGATGCCTCGTGCGATGGCCAGGTCCGTGTCCGAGAAGGGTGTCGCGTCTCCCCGGCGCACGGCCTGAACGCCGATCAGGTCCGGCCCCTGTCGTAGGGCCAGGCAGATGCAGTTTCCGTGTTCGAGTTCGGGATTTCGCTCGAGGAAGGCTTCGGGAATCGTTCCGACGGTTGCCACTTCGGTGTCGCGAAGTCGTTCGGTGAGCACATCCATGAGGTGGCGCGGGACGCGGAGGCCCATGGAGGCCTCGCGGTCCTCGTTCGTCGCGTACGTCCCGGCGATCAGTTCGAAGACATCGTCTTCCGGTCGCAAGAGCAGCGAGTGACTCGACTCGCAGGACAGGTGCTGGGCCGTCAGCGCGCAGAGCCGATCGAGGAAGTCGGGCGAGTTGAGGGATGAGATCAGTTCCTGCCCGACCTCTGCGAGTGCGGCGGCGACGGTGGCGCCTTCAGCGCGCGCCTCCTGCTCGCGACGGCGGTCGGTAATGTCCACGCCGTACCCGATGAAGCCTAGGAAGGTCCCGTCGGCCGAAGTGCGGGGCGTGGCCCTCCCCAGCATCCACATGTAGGTGTCGGTAGCCACGTCGTGTACGCGGAATTCGTGCCGTATCTCACGTCGTTCGGCCATTGCCGAGACGTACGCCTGGCGCGTGCCCGCTTGATCGTCCGGATGGAGCGACGCAATCCAGGTGTCTTCCCGCAGAGTTTCGTTGGACCAACCGGTGATGTCACAGAACCTCGAGTTGACGTACTCGAGTTGCCCTGTCGTATCGGTCATCCAGATCATGAGTGGTGCGCCCTCGGCCAGCGAACGGAACCGCTCTTCGCTCTCGCTGAGGCGCCGCTGAGTCGTACGCTGCTCGGTCACGTCCGACGTCACGCCGATCTGCCCGATGATCTCGCCGTCGGCGGAGCGGAGCGTGGTCACGACCGTATGGCCGTCGAACGGAGTGCCGTCGCGTCGGACGAGCTGCGCGTCCAGTTCGAGGTGGCCTTCGCTGCGGACGAGGGGCAGGACCTCGATCGCACCCTCGCGGGCATCCGCCGGCAGGATGACCTCGTCGAAGCGGCGTCCCAGCACGTCTTCGGCCTTCCATTGAAACTGCTGCTCGGCGAACTGGTTCCAGTAGACGATTTGTCCCTCGAGATCGGTCGCGATGACCGCGCAGTGCATCTGCTCCAGGATCGAAGCCTGGGCCTGCGCCCACGTGTCGAGAGTTCGAGGAGAAGTCATCCGTCCGCCAGAGAGACCGACACGGGTCCGGGAAGGGGGGCCGGTGCGGGCGATGAGGAGGTCGCCATGTCAGTCTCGTTGTTCATCGTATACGGAGGCGGGGACGCGAAGGAAGGACCACCGGGATCTATCCCTGATGGGCTGATCTGCCACCGAATTCCCAAAGGTCGCCTTACGTCCTATGGTGAGAGAACGTGGTTCTGCTAGAAGGGTCTACATTATGATGGACGTATCGCGAGTGCTGAAATGGATCGTCGGGGTAGCTCTCGGAGCGGCGCTTGCCGCCTCTCACGTCTCGGCATTCGCCCAGTCGGATTCATGGAAGGGCATGGACCCCTTCGAGGCCATGGACCCGAGATTCGAGCGCAAGAGCACTCTCAAAATCATCAAGTCCAACGGTGACCTCGACGACACCCTGAACGACCAGGGTTCCGCCGTCGGCTTTGGCACGTCTGCTGCGACCGGCAACCTCGAGCCCCGCGTGAAGCCGGGGTCGACCGAAAGCCTCGAGATCATGAAGAAGGGCCAGCTCTCGGCGGACAAGGAGTAGGGTTCGACACGGCGGCCGGCTAGCCGCCTAAGGTCGCCTGGCGCCCGGACCGCCGTTGCAGCTCGCGGCCCTATCGTAGGGTGTCACTTCCGGAGGTGTTCAGGAGCTACTGCAGCAAGTCGGTCGTATCGAAGAAGACTTCGCTCGATTCCTCGCACTCGTGACATTCCATGCGGGCGACCCGGAAACGACGGCCGTCGCGTTCGCGAGTGCCCTCACCGGTCACCTCGAGGAAGCCGCCGCACGAGCACCACCGCTTCCGCATGTGGTCGTCCATCTCGTTGAAGGACCGGATGTAGATCGGGTTGTCCGGCGAGGCGCCGTCGCGGTGCAGGGCGGCTTTCTGCCGGCTTTGCTTCTGGAGCCGACGGTACGCCATCGCGGCGATTGCGGCGACGATGGCCACTACGAACAGGATCGTGGTCACGCGACGTGGGACTAGCCTCTCCATCTGTGATAGTCGAGCAGAATGGCCAAGGACATGCCCCCGGAGCTTCTGCAGTACCTGCCGATGTTGTACCGGCGTCACCCGTGGCACGGCATCACGTGCGGTGAGGACTCGCCGCGCAAGGTGGTCGCGTACATCGAGATTGTTCCGACCGATACGGTCAAGTACGAGCTCGACAAGCGGACGGGGTATCTAACGGTCGACCGACCGCAGCAGTTCTCGAACGTGTATCCGTCACTGTACGGGCTGATCCCGCAGACCTACTGCGGAGACAAGATCGGAGAGCTCTGCTCCGAGCGCGCAGGGAGGCCCGGCATCAAGGGCGACGCGGATCCGCTCGACATCTGTGTTCTTTGCGAGCGCGACATTACGCACGGTGACATTCTGGTGCCCGCGATCCCGATCGGCGGTCTACGGATGATCGATGGCGACGAGGCGGACGACAAGATCATCGCGGTTCTGGAGGGCGATGCGGTCTACGGGAATTGCACCGAGATCGACCAGCTGCCTTCGACCCTGGTCGATCGGCTCGAGCACTACTTTCTCACGTACAAGCAGGCTCCGGGGATGGACCGCGCCAAGGTGGAGATCACCGAAATCTACGGGCGGCACGAGGCGTACGACGTGATTCGGCGGAGTCAGGAGGACTACGAGACGAATTTCGGTGAGATCAAGCGGGCGAAGGAGCTTCTCGCCAGCACAACGGGGAAATCCTGACGGGAGCCGCGGGGTCCCAATTTTGGGGATGGTCTCTCGGCGGGTTGGACTGGTAATCGGGACTGCGATGGTTGCGCATACGATCCTCCTGGTCGAGGACGACGAGAACACGCGAACGCGGCTCGGCGGGGCGATTGGTGAGCACGACGAACTGACGCTGCAGGCGTTGGTTTCCAATTAAGCGGATGCGATCGCGGAACTCGACCGCTCGCCGCCGGCCGTTCTCCTCACCGACATCGGGCTTCCAAACGGAAGTGGGATCGACCTGATCCGTGAGGTGCGGGCGCGGGATCTTCCCACACAGCCGATGGTGATCACGGTGTTCGGTGATGAGAAGCACGTCGTCGCGGCGATCGAAGCCGGCGCGCTCGGCTACGTGCTGAAGGACGGCTCGGCGGATTACATCAGACGCTTCCTTTTGGATTTGGTCGCGGGTGGTTCTCCGATCTCGCCGCCGATCGCGCGCTACTTCCTGCGCCGTTTCCGGACGCCGGGGGCGGAACCCTCCCCGGAGCCGTGGCTTCGTCGAAATCGAGGCAGGCCGTGCAGTTGATTCGTCGAGGCGACTCGCTCTTCGTCCCACGCGCGGTCGGCCGGCGGGGCCTGCTCGGCATCGTCCAGCGATGCGGTCGTCACGTCGATCTCGCTGGGGAGATCGACGCGCTCATGCGTGAGTGAGGAGCCGCAGTCGGAGCAGAAGCCGCGCGTGACTCCCGCGGACGATCGATGGGTTGCGAGACTGCCTTTGGTCACGCGAAAGGCCTCGCGAGCGAACGTGACCCACGCGACCATGGGGACACCGGTTGCGCGGCGGCAACTGCGTCAACGGCACACCGTTGGGTGCGTGGGCTTCCCCGTCGCCTCGTAGCGGACGTTGCCGCAGAGGTAGCCCCCGGTCATCGTCGTTGCTGGCGGAGTTGGGTGAGGGCGGTTTCGAGCTGATGACGCAGGTCGGCGAGGTTTTCCCGCATTTGGATGATGACGGCGACGCCTGCCAGGTTCACGTCGAGCTCGTGCACGAGGTTGTCGGCGACGCGTGCGCGTTCCAGCATGATCTCGGAGAAGCGCTCTTCGGCTTCGTCGTCCTCGGTCTCGATCTGCACGATCTCTTCTTGCTCCAGCTGAATGAAGAAGGACTCTTCGATCGCGAGGAGCTCGATGACCTGTATTCTCGTGAAGTACTTCATCGCGTCTTCCCCAGATGCTCGCGGACGTCGGTCCCGGCGTACAGAGGCTCCATGGCGTCGGCGATCTCCTCGAGCGCGCCGTTCTCGCCTTCCTTGGGCAAGACGGCGGACAAGGTCACGTACAGATCGCCGTGCTCCTTTTTCGAGCCGCGCTTGGTGGCGCCCTTTCCGCGGAGACGGAGCTTGCCCCCGTTGGCGGAGCGGGGCGGCACTTTGACCGTCGCGGCGCCGTCCGGGGTCGGCACCTGGATCGATCCTCCGCGAAGAAGCTCGGGGATCGTCACGGGCAGGTCGACATAGACGTCGGCGCTTTTGCGGGTGAAGAACGGGTGCGGTCGCACGCGGAGCGTGAGGTACAGGTCGCCCGCGGGCCCGCCGCCGTTACCGGGCGCGCCTTGCCCCGAGAGACGGATCTTCGTGCCGTCGTCGGATCCCGGAGGGATCGTCACGTTGAGGGCGCCCTTGCCCTCGAACTGCAGGTTCACCTTTCCGCCCCGGACCGCGTCGAGAAAATCCACGAGCGCCTCGCCCTGAGCATCCTGGCCCTTGCGGGGGCCTCTCGGTTCGCGGCGACCGAAGCCGAACCGCTCTCCGAAGCCGCCCAGGCCACCGAGAAGATCTTCGAGGTCGACCTCGGAGGTGAATTCCTGGTGTGAGGGGCTGCGTCGTGCGCCCTGCTGCCAGTGCTTGTAGGCGCGTGTCTGTTCGGCGTCGAAGCCGGCTTCGAGCCCCTTTTCGCCGAACTCGTCGTACAGGGAACGTTTCTTTTCGTCGGAGAGGACGTCGTTCGCGTAGGAGATGTCCTTGAAGCGCTCGGCGGCCTTCGGGTCGTTGGGGTTGACGTCGGGGTGGTGTTTTCGGGCGAGCTTGCGGTACGCCTTGCGGATGTCGTCCTGGCTCGCGCCTTTTTCCAGCGCGAGCGCCGCGTAGAGGTCCTTTCCGGCCATCACCCTACTGTAGCGCAGAGCGGCGCGTTGTCAGCCGGGTACGTTGGGGAATCGCCCGATTTGTTCTCCGCTAAACATTTTCGGCGAGACTAACCAACGTCCCCACCGGCGGATGCGGCGTCGGCGCGGGTGCGGCCGAGTTCGGCGACCCAGGTGCGGAGGGTGGGGAGGGCGTCGTCGGTCCAGGTGGAGGTGGAGCGGGTGCGGCAGAAGGCGGCGAAGAGCCAGTCGATGACGCCTACGGTGTCTTCCACGTCGGCGAGGCGCAGGAACAGGTCGTTTTCGAAGGCGGCTCGACGGTCTTCTTGGAGGCCCGGATCGCGGTCTCCCAGCGGGGGGCAGCGCAGGGAGTCGTAGGTCAGCAAGCCGCCGTCCAGCGTGAGCTCCCAGCGGCGTTCGCCGCGGGTGATCGAGAGGCGGGCCCGGTCGAGGAGCTTGCCGCGGCGCAGGCCAGCACCGAGCTCGGAGCGGATGTCGCCCTCATCGACGAGCGAGAGGCGGGCCCCGGGATCGCCGCCGGCCTCGAGGACGATCCGGTCCCCGAGTGCCAACTCCAGGATATCGCCCTCGATCTCGATCCGGCCGCCTTCTTCTTCGAGGCGGCAAATCAGCCAGGTGAGGAACTCGCGTCCGAGAAACCGTTTGGCTTCGACGACGGACAGGAAGGTCTCGGTCATGCTTGCTCCGTCGAGGCGCGTTCCGTGGGCTCGGCCTCGGTGGTGGCTCCGTCGGCGCTGGCTTCGGCAGTGGCGGGCTCGGCCTCGGTGGTGGCGGCTTCGCCGGTGCGGGGCTCGGCCTCGGTGGTGGCGGCTTCGCCGACGACCGCGGCGGCAGCTTCACGGGCGACGGCTTCCGCCTCAGTTGCGGCGGTTTCGCTCGAGATCGCTTCGGCGGCGACGGACCGCAGCGAGATCGGCGCCGCGGCGACCGGCGCAGGAGCCTCGTTCCAGCTCTCCTCGGCGGCGTCCGGGCCCAGGTGGCTGGGTTCGACACCGCGCACGGAGTCGACGATGCCGTCGGGCAGGCCGACGCGCTCGGCGGCGAGATACGGGATCATCGGAATCGGCGCGACGCCGAAGGTCTCGCGGAACAGCGAGGCGAACGTCTCACGTGCGCTCTTCAGTTTTCCCGTGAAGTAGAGCGCCTCGGTCTCGAGGTTCCACGCGCACTCGAAGAGCTTCGGGTTCGGGAGCGCGCGCGACATCAGGTTGGACTCGACGTCCTGCTTGATCTCGCGCTTCATGTCGCGGCTGAGCTTCTCCAGATCCTGCTCGCGCCGCCGAACGTCTTCCTGGCGCCGTCTCTCCATCCACGAGAGCTTCGCCGGCACGGCCCGCGTGTCGAACCGGAAACCGACCACGAGATACTGCTGAAAAAACAGATCGGTCGCATCGAAGTCGGTCACGAGGGGGTCGTGAATGGCGACCCAGCCGAATGCCTCGGCCTTCGGCATCCCGTCTTCGTCCGTATCGCGGAAGGCACGCTCTTCGACCGCGCGCGTGATGGCCTCGCGATCCATATTCGGTGGCGGTTTGGCGTGCAGACGGACGATGCTCGAAGTGGCGGAGAGAAATCCCATGGCGGCCGCGAAGTAGCACCGTCCGTCCGCCCGGTGCAAGGCGGTTCGGGGCTTGACACGCCTCGTCTCCGCTCAGAGCCGGGTGGAGAGCTGCGCGAAGATGAATCCGACGACGACCGCGACACCCGCGAACGCCAGGAATCCCAGGAGGAAGGCCTGGACGGCACGGATTGTGGTCACGGCGAACGCCTGACGGATGGCGATGACGTTCGCGACGAGCGACAGGCCGAAAATGAGCACGCCGAGCGCCAGTTCGAATGGCGCCGAGTCGAGTGAGGCGAGGCCGAGCAGCCACAAAATTTGCGGACTCGTCGCGTAGCCGGTGCAGCGCAGCACGCGGGGCAGATCGACGTTGGTGCCCAGGAACCGATTCCCGACGACCCACACGAGCGCGCCCGGCACGAGCCAGCTGAAGTACGCCCACGCGAGCGCGAGAGGCATGTCCTCCATCGGAATGCGCTCGGGCCCGCCGAGCGCTTGGGCGAGGGCTGTGATCGCGACGACGACGGCGGCCTGATTGGTCGCATCGGGGTCGGCGGCAATCTCGTCGTACACCGGGCCCTGCAGCTGCAGGGAGCCGGTCATGCGCTGCACGAACGGTCGGACCTCGTCTGCCGCCGAGGCGTTTTTGGGCTCCTCGGGAGTCACGCCTTCTCGGTCGTTTGGATGACCTCGTGGATCTCGAGCACGTTCGGCCCCGCGAACATCTCCGCCGGTGGACGGTTCGAGTGTGCGGCGCGGAACGAGTCGCTCTTCGTCCAGTCCCAGAAGGCCTCTTCGCTCTCCCAGTAGGTCTGGACGAGATAGAAGCCCTGTTCTTCCTTCTCCTCGTACTCGCCGGTCTTGTGATTCAGGCGGCGTTGAACGGGGCGCAGGACGAGGTTCTTCACGAAGCCCGGTGACGAGTCGATGAGGTGCGCGCGCTTCTTGAAGCGCTCTTCGAAGTCCGCCTCGTGGCCCTCGGAGACGGGAATGCGGTTGGTGACGACGAACATCGCGTGACTTCCTCCCGAGCCGTCCTCAAGCACGATCCCCGCCGGGCTGCAATTGGCCCGCCATGAGGGCCTCTTGGAGATAGGGTAGAGCTTCGTGCGTGAGGGAGAGTTCGGGAGCGAGGCGCTTACCGAGGCCCTCCGCGGTCATGAGAGCGATGTTCACCATCGTCATGTGGCTGCGCGCCTGGACGCGATGCCGCCGCAGGATGTCGAAGATCCGACCGATCTCGGCCGTGATCTGCACGTTCTGGAGGCCCTGGTCCTGCAGGCTGCCGACGAAGTTCGCCATCTCGCGCTCGTAGGCGTCGTAGTCCGGAGTGGCGGTGTGAGGCGCGTTCTCGTGGAACAGGCGGGCGACGGTCTTGCCGTCGCCGGTGGCGAGCGCGAAGAGCGTCTGGGCAGTGGTAATCCGATCTTCGTCGTTGATCTCGCCCGTGAGGCCGAGGTCGAGGAGTACGACATGCGAAGGATGCTGAAAGCGCATGTTGCCCGGATGAAGGTCCGCGTGCACGAAGCCGTGTAGGAAGATCATCCGGCAGACGCACCGCATGCCCGCGGTCACGATCGCGTGGACGTCGCACCCGGTCGCTTCCAATTCCGATTCGTGGACGCCATCGACGAACTCCATCGTGAGGACGGCGTCGGAGCACGCATCGAGATAGAGGCGAGGGAAGTCCACATCGGGATCGTCGATGAAGTTCTCGGTGAATCGCGCGTTGTTGCGTGCCTCGTTCTCGAGGTGGATCTGCGCCTGCACGGCGTCGCAGAACGCGCGGAGTGCTTCCTCCAGAGCCATGAGGCGAACACTCGGAATCACGCGCTCGAGCGTGCGCCCGATGAACAGCAGGATTGACCGGTCGAGCGACGCCTTCTCCACGATGTCGGGCCGTCGGACCTTCACTGCGACGGTGTCGCCGCCGTCCTTGAGGATCCCCCGGTGTACTTGTGCGACGGAGGCGGCTGCGACCGGCGTTGGGTCGAACTCCTCGAAGATCTCGTCGAGCCGGCGACCCAGTTCGGACTCGATCGTGCGTTGGACGTCTTCGAAGGCGAACGGAGGCACGTCGTCCTGCAAGGTGGTGAGTTCGCTGACGAGCGCGCGGGGCAGAAGGTCGCCGCGCGTCGACGCGATCTGGCCGACTTTGATGAAGGTTGCCCCGAGATCGGCGCAGAGCCCGACCAGTGCCCTCCCGAGGGCGCGCATGCTCGCCTCGGGATCGCCCGCGAGGGCGCGGCGCTCTCGAGTGAAAGCCACCAGCCCGAGGGCGGACGCCCGGAGGATCTGTGCTGAGCGGCGCGTGATGCGCCAGGCGGAGGATCTAGAGTTCACGCTGGTGCTCCCGTGTGTTGCGGCGGGCGTACGAACAGGATCAGCGTTGCGGCGGAGAGCCCGACGACGAACAAGACCCAGATCGCGCTCGGATAGCCGCCGAAGCGTTCGGCGACGACCCCGACGAGCAAGGGGCCGATGCCCCCGCCAAGCGAGGTGAGGAAGTTCAGCATGCCGAGGACGGCCCCGAACGAGGCTAGGCCGAAGAGTTCGGCAACGAGCAAGGACTGCATCATGAAGATGGCGCCAATCGTCAGTCCGAACACGACCGACGCGGCGAGGAGGCCGCTCGGATCCGTCGCGAGCCCGAGGCCCGCGAGCGAGAGGGCTTGTGTCGCGAAAAGAATGGCCGTGACGTTCCGCTTCTCCATCCGGTCCGCGAGGCGCCCGGCGACGAGACGTCCGACGATGCTCCCGGTGGGGATCGTCGCGGCGCCGATCGCGGCCGCGGACGTGTCGAGGTGATCGCGCAAGAGGTGGAGGTGGTGCACCGCGAGACCGGTCTGACAGATGAGGATCGAACCGAACGAGAGCGCGAGAAGTCGAAAGCTCCGAGTGCGCATCGCCGCGCGAACGGTCCACGGCAGTTCACCGTCCGCGCCGTCCGCGTCCGCATCGTCGACCAGGTGGTCGCCGTCGGGTTCGAGGCCGTGCGTCTGTGGGTCCTCGCGAACGACCCAAAGGGTGATTGGAAGGACGATCACCAGGACGAGCGCTGCGAGCCAACGCGTGGCGATCTGCATCCCCTCGGTCGCGATGAGTGCCGTGGCGATCGGAACCAGGATGAGGCCGCCCACCGACACGCCGGTCTGTGAGAAACTCATCGCGCGAGAGCGGCCGCGGACGAACCACTTGTTCATGAGCGACGACAGAGGAATCGCGGAGCTCATCGAAAAGCTCGCGGCGAGCAGCAGGTACACGAAGTACAGCTGGGCGGGCTCGTCGATGGAACCGAGCCACAGCAGGGCCGTCGCCATGGTGATCGCGCCGGCGAGGAGAAGGGGGCGCGTCCCGAAGCGGTCGACGACGCGCCCGACGCCGACGCCGACGAGACCCGTCGTGATGAAGTAGACGGTCGACGCGCCCGAGACCGACGCCTTCGACCATCCGTTTTCCCGGATGAGGCCGTCGAGGAAGACGGTCTGGCCGTAGAAGCCGATCCCCACGCTGACGAAACTCAGCGCGAACCCAGCCGCGACGACGTACCAGCCGTAGTAGAGCTCGGGCCGGAGACGGTGGATGGGCGGCAGGGCTCGGATCGGGGGCGAGTCGGGGGCCGCAGGCACGTACCGGGAGGGGATAACATGGGGGGTCTGGTGATCTCACCAGTGGTTCCGGGTACCCTCCTCGGTATGGAGAATCCGGAGGAGACCCAGCGCCTGCTCGATGAACTGGTCGCTCTGCTCGATCTCGAAGAGCTCGATCTGAACATCTTTCGGGGCAGGAGTCCCAAGGAGAGCCGGGTACGGGTCTTCGGCGGCCAGGTCGCGGCGCAGGCGCTCGTGGCAGCGGGGCGCACCGCGCAGGACACGGTCGCGCACTCCCTGCACGCTTACTTCCTGCGGGCGGGCGACCCCTCGATTCCGATTCTCTACGAGGTCGACCGTATTCGCGATGGGAAGTCGTTTGCCACGCGGCGTGTCGTCGCGATCCAACGGGGGCGCGCGATCTTCAATCTCCAGGCGTCGTTCCAGCACCCCGAGCCGGGGCCCGACCATCAGATGAAGATGCCGGACGCACCGGACCCGGAGAGCCTGCCGACGTGGGCCGAACGGATGGCGAAGACCCTCGTGAACGAGCCGCAGGAGGTCCGCGACTGGTTCCAGCGGCCACGGCCGCTGGAACTCCGCTACGTGGAGTCGTTCGATCCCGAGCGCAGGAGCCAGGGCCAGCACGTGTGGCTTCGTGTGAACGGCCGGCTGCCGGATCTTCCGCTGCTCCACCAGTGCGTCGTCGCTTACGCCTCGGACATGACGCTGCTGGATACGGCGACGCTGCCGCACGGTCTGCTCTGGAACGATCCGCGCTACATGATGGCGAGCCTGGACCACGCGATGTGGTTCCACCGAGACCTTCGGGCGGACGAGTGGCTTTTGTATTCGCAGGAGAGCCCGTCTGGCTCGGGCGCGCGCGGCTTTGCGTGGGGGCACCTCTTCCGGCGAGACGGAACGCTCGTCGCTTCGGTAGCCCAGGAGGGGCTCGTCCGACCGATTCGGCCGAAGGAGTAGCCGGGCCTACTGCGCTTTGACCTCGACGCGGACCGGGATCCACTTGTTCACGGTGGAATCCATCTGCCCGTTTTCCTTCCACCGGGTCACGAAACCGTCGAGTGCGCCCTTCAGGTTCGGGTCGTCCTTGCGCACGCCCCAGGCCAGGTACTCCTCGGTGAGCGGCTCGTAGAGCGCGAGCAATTCGCGTTCTTTCGGGTCGAGGGAGACCCGCCAGATGGTCGGTGCGTCGTGAATGAAGAGGTCGATCGATCCGTCGCGAAGGGCGGCGACGCCCTTGTCCGCGCTCTCTACGGCGACCTTGGTCGCCTTGGGCAGAGACGCGGCGACGTAGCGGCCTCCGGTCGTCCCCTGGACGAAGCCAATCTTGGCTCCGCTTGCGTTCAGGCGCCCCGGGTCGGCGAAGCGGGAGAACTCCTCGGAGCTCACGAGGGCCATCTGGCCGACGCGCATGTAGGGCTGAACGAAGTCGACACTCTTCGCGCGCTCCTCGGTGACGGACATGCCCGACATGATTACGTCGATCTTCTTCGCCTGGAGCGCCGGGATGAGTTCCTTGAACTCCATCGTCTTGAACTCGATCGGCTTGCCGATTTCGGCCCCGACGGCGCGAGCCAGATCGACCTCGAGGCCCCCGAGTTGGCCGTCCTTCTCGAACGCGACCGGTGGGTAGCTCGTGGACAGACCGACGCGCAGGGGCGTCGCGTCGGGGTTCTCTTGCGCTTCGGCCCAAGGGGCGATCGTCATCCCCAGAAGGCACAGGGCCACCAGGAGCCCCGCTCGTTTGCCGCTCATCGTCTTGCGCATGTGCGCGCGAACATAGGCGACGACTCGGGCGGGATCAACGCGGTGTCGCGGTTGGGTGCTGGTCGTTCAGGTTCCAGTCGTACTCGATGAAATCGACATCGTAGCCTTCCTGGCGGGCCCGCAGGAGGGCGGCCTCGTGTTCCTTCGGGCCGTAAAGCGAGATGTACGTCAGGAGCGTTGCGGGTTGATCCGGGTGGTTCTTCTCGAGCCATTCCGTGAAGTCGGCGCCGTGCCACTTCAGGATCGAGGAGACGTAGACCGTCTCTTCGTCGTGGTCGAATCGGAGATTTCGGGGCTGCGCGAAGAAGCGGAACGTCTCTCGGTCGAGTTGGTCCTGGAGGCGGGCTGCGGAGAACGCCTCCTGCGGGAGGTGCGGGCATCCGATGGACGCGCAGTTCAGCGCGAAGTGCACGCGGGGTTCGCCGAACCGCGAGCGAATCAGGGAGTTCTCGAGATCGTAGAGATTCGTCGTCTCGCCGCCGACTTCGACCTGCTGCAAGAAAAAGAACCCGACCTTGTCGTCAATGATGTTGAGCGGGAAGACGTTGCCGATGTCGGTCACGCTGGCGACCGGGTAGTATTGCACTACGGTGTACAGCACGGCGGCGTTGTACGCGTTGATGAAGTACGCGAGCTCGTCGTCGCGCGTCGGGAACCGCTCGGGAGCGTTGTCGGGACTCTCCTCGGTGATCCACCAGTAGTAGCGATCGAGCATGCCGGGGTCGCGCTGGAGTGCCGCGTAGTCGACACGTCCGTTCCCGTCGACGAAGCGCTTCTGTACGTCGTCGAGGTCTACGTGGGCGACTTCGGGTGTCGTCTCGCCGGAGGGGAGGGCGACACGCGGTCTTTGGATCGTGGTGCACGCGTTCACGAGCGTGAGTGCCGCGGCTGCGATCAGCAGCGACGAACGACGGCGAGACGGCGAGCGGGTAGGGGGCATGCCTTCTCCTAGTTCGGATACGGTCGAACGGTGGCGAGCTGTTTCGCGAACAGGTCAGGGTCGGTCGTCGGCAGAGCGCAGACGCGGTTTTCGCAGACGTAGGCGGTCACTCGTCCGTCGCGCGCGATCTTGCCAGCGACGAGGGGGATGAGATTCGCGAGCGCGGTGGCGGGCTCTCCCTCGACGGTGAGAGCGACGATCGAGTTGGGAAGATACTGATGGGCGAGCACGGAGAGGAACGGCGCAAGCCCCTCGTCGTCCGGGCCCGGCAGAACGAGGATCACCTCTTTGGGCGTGTCGAGGTACTGATCCAGCGCCGAGAGGAGCCTCGGGGAACGGGAAGGCCGGGTTCGCAGGTCGAGCGCAAAGGCTCCGAACAGTTTTTCGGCGCGGCTCTTGTAGGCCTCGTCGGTCGTGAACTCGTAGAGCCGCAGTAGATTCGACGCCGCCACCGAGTTCCCCGATGGGCGCGCGCCGTCGTAGATCCCCTTTCGTCGAACGAGGAGTTCTTCGCCATCCGTGGACGTCATGAAATAGCCGCCGTTTCCTTCGTCCCAGAAGCCCGAATCGAGCGTGCCCTGCAAGCCGATCGCGGCGCGCAGCCAGCGGGGATCGAAGCTCGCCTCGTAGAGGTCGAGCAGGCCGGCGATGAAGAACGCGTAGTCGTCCAAAACGGCGTCGTGGCGTGCCTTGCCGTCGATGTACGAACGGTTGAGCCTGCCGTCCTTGGTCATGCGGCCGAGGACGACGTGTGCGGCAGCGGCTGCAGCCTCGGCGTACCCGGCCTTCTCGAGCACGCGAGCGCCGCGGGCGAACGCCGAGACGGCGAGTCCGTTCCAGGCGGCCAGAACTTTGTCGTCGCGGATCGGCGGAGGGCGATCCCCGCGCGCGTCGTAGAGCGACGCCCTCGCGGCGGCGAGCTCCGCCTCGGTCTCTTCGACCGACAGGCCGGCATCGCGCGCGACCTCCTCGACCGGACGGGCTCCGTGGAGGATGTTGCGACCTTCGAAGTTGCCGGCTTCGGTCACGCCGTACCGGCTCGCGACGAGCGCCGCGCGTTTCTCGCCGACCAGCTCGATGATCTCCGCCGGGGTCCACGTGAAGAACCAACCCTCTTCCTGGTGCCCTTCGGGAGTGGGGCTGTCGGCATCGGTTGCCGAGTAGAAGGCCCCCTCCGAGGAGGTCATCTCGCGGCGCATGTAGTCGAGCGTCTCGCGCGCGACGTCGGCGAACCGCTCTTCGCCGGTGATTTGATAGGCATCCAGATAGGCCACGACGAGGAGCGCGTTGTCGTAGAGCATCTTTTCGAAGTGGGGAGTGAGCCACTCGCGATCTGTGGCGTACCGATGGAATCCGCCCCCCACGTGGTCCCGGATTCCACCGGCGGCCATGTGATCGAGCGTTCCGAGCGCGTGGGACAGGGCGACCGGGTCGCCGGTGCGGCGTCCGTGGCGCATGAGGAGTTCGAGCCCGACGGTCCGCGGGAACTTGGGCGGACGCCCGAAGCCCCCCCATTCGGGGTCGTAGGTCTTGGCCATCGACGCTTGGGTCATGAGGATCGGCGTCGCCCCCGGCACGGTCTCCGGCTTGCGAGGCTGGCTCTGCGCACGCAGGCGCGCCGTAATCTGCTTTGCCTGTTCGGCGATGGCGTCGGGGTCGCCGGCGTACTGCGTCGACAGCGCCTGCAGGATCTCGAGCAATCCGGCGCGGCTTCCCCGGTCCCCCTTGCGGGCAGGAAAGTAGGTGCCGCCGAAGAAGGGCTCCCGGTCTGGGGTGAGCACGACCGTCATCGGCCAACCGCCTCCGCCCGTGAGCATCTGCACGACGGCCATGTAGACTTGGTCGACGTCGGGTCGTTCCTCGCGGTCGACCTTGATCGGGATGAAGTTCGCGTTCATGTACGCCGCGATCTCTTCGTCTTCGAACGACTCGCGCTCCATCACGTGGCACCAGTGGCACGTCGAGTACCCGATACTCAGAAATACGGGACGGCCGAGCCGACGTGCCTCCTCGAAGGCTTCGTCGCCCCAGGGCCGCCAGTCGACGGGGTTGTGTGCGTGCTGCAGGAGGTACGGGCTGGTCTCGAGGATGAGGCGGTTCGTGTAGATCGGCGAGCCATCCTCACGGACGTGGTGCGTCCGCGGTTCATATTCGGCGTCGCGCAGAGCGAGAGTCTTCGCGAGCTCCGCGCGAACTTCGTCGGGGAAGGGCTCCGATCCCGGTGCACCGGTCGGGACGGGCCAGCTCTGGAGCGCGACGCGCGCCGTTGGCGCGGGGGGAGGTGGTGGGCGCGTCTCCGGGGCGTCGCCGGTCGTGTCGTTGGTACAGCTGACGACCAGCGTCGTCGCTGCAATCACCATAAAGAGTGCTGCGGCGTACCCGATCTTTCTCGACGGAAGTGTCCTGCGCATGGGGGCCCTTACCATTGCTACGGCCCGGCGCGCAGAAAGTGACTTTTCCGGCCCGCCCCGTTTGAGGCACCCTCGAAGCCATGGATCCTTCCAGCAAGGCCGATCTACTGCGTGCCCTGGCGCTGTTGCCGTTGCTGGTCTTCATGCCGCTGGTCATGGCGACCCTGCTCACACCGGTGCGGGTCCTGGTGGAGCGTCGGGTCGATCGGAAGGTCCGGGACCGCCGATCCGATCCGTGAGTTGAGTTTCGCGGTTCGCATGACATCGTTCGCGAGATGATCCTCGCGACGCGTCTCCTGTTATCTTGTCTGGTTGCGGTGTGGATCGCTGGTTGTGCGGCTCCTCCGGAACCCGAGCAGCCGGCCGCGGCCGCTCCGCTGGAGGCGGCCTCCTCGAAGTCCGAGTCTGCGCCGGAATCTGCGGCGCCGCCGGCGCCACCGCTGGAGCCCGTGTCGGGCGAGCCGGAGCCGGAGCTGGAGCGCCCGCCCAACATCCTCCTCATCACGATTGACACCCAGCGAGCCGACTCGTTCGGCATGTACGGCAATCCGGGGGGCCATACGCCCCACATCGATGCGCTGGCCGAGCGCGGGGTGGTCTTCGATCGGGCGACCGCTCCGATCGGCACGACCTTCCCGTCGCATGCGACGCTCCTGACCGGGCTCTATCCCCGTCGTCACGGGCTTCGCTACAACGGCGACACGCTCGAGGAAGAGATGGTGACGCTCACCGAGATCCTCCGGGAGAACGGTTGGGACACGATGGCGCTCGTGACCTACGGCTCGATGGTCAGCCGAGGCGGACTTGGACAGGGCTTCGTACGGACGAGCCACGAGAAGAACGGCGAGCGGAGTATATCGGCTGCCGCCAGCCGGGTCGGAACCATGGCGCGCGGACTTTTGAAGCGTCGTCGACCGTTTCCGTTCTTCATGTGGGTGCACTACTTCCAGCCGCATTCGCCGTACGAGTTGACGCCGTACGCCGAAGAGCAGCTCGCGGGCTACGACGGGCCGCTGGCGAAGGGTGCAACGGTCGAGGAGTTCTATGCGCTCGGCAAGAAAAAGTGGCGGGATGAGGACCGTGCAGCTCTCCGTGTCCTGTACGACGGTGAGACGCGGTCGGCCGACGCGGCGGTTGGAAGTATCCTCGAGACGCTGGAGCAGGCGGGGCACGCCGAGCGAACCATCGTCGTGGTGACGTCCGATCACGGCCAGCTGCTCGGCGAGCATCGGGCTGTGGGACACGGGGCTCGGCTCTGGGAGCCGGTTTTGCATGTGCCCCTGGTGATCTTCGACCCGCGCCGTCCGGATGCACGCCGCGTTTCCTCTCGAGTAGGCCTGGTCGACGTGACCCCGACGTTGCTCGAGATGGTGGGCCTTCCAGCCCCCGAGGGAATCGACGGCCGCAGTCTCGTCCCGGGGCTGCGGGGCGAAAAACTCGAGGAGAGGCCGTACTACAGCGAAGTGCGGGGTCTGAAGAACGGGAAGTCGAAGCGGGATCCGAACGCTCTGGCCGTTTATCTCGGCGACCGGAAGCTCGTTGTCCGCAAGGGCAAGTCGAGGCACTACGATCTCGCGGAGGACCCGTCGGAGCGCTCACCGATCCGCGATGTCGCCGAGGATCCGCAGGCGCAGAAGCTCGCAGAGCTCGCAGCCGCCTACGGCGCGCCGGGAGACGCGACTGGGGGGCAAGTGGCGCCCAAGGACCTGGCGCCGCACGTGCGCGAGGAACTGCGCGCCCTGGGCTACGTTCAGTAGCGATTCGGGGAGCGCTGCACGTTACCGCGAACGCGGAAGCGCACCCGGTCGACGGCTGCACCGGCGTCGTCTTCGAGCACCAGCTGATGTCGGCCGGGGCGTGGGCGCCAGAGCCGCGGTTCGGTCGCCGGACCGAGACGTTCTCCGTCGAGCCTCCACGTGAGGTCGTCGCCGGCCGGGGACGCGACCAGCGCGACCTGCTGACGATCGTCGGGAATGTCGGGATCCAGCACCAGGATCGCGCCGTCGACGGGCGACACGATCTGGGACGGAGGTGCGGCCGCAACGATGCGTAGCCCCGGGGGTTGGGTGCCTTCGAGGAACCACTCCTGCGCGGTCCGGCCGTCGGGGAACGCGACCGGAAGACGGACGACCCCCGGCGGCGCCGGCGGTGGTTGGCTGGCGCTCGAGCGGTGCAGGTACGACATCACCTGCAGCCACGTGGGTGCGGCACCGGTGATGCCGCTCACATCGTGCATGGGCTCACCTGAATGGTTCCCCACCCATACGGCGACGGTGTAGTCGCTCGAGAATCCGACGCACCAGTTGTCGCGCATCTCTTTGCTGGTCCCCGTCTTCACAGCGGTCCAGAAACGGGTGGCGAGGGCGTTCTCGAGGCCGAACGTGGTGCTGCGGGCTTCGCGGTCTGACAGAATCTGCCCGATGACGAAGCTACTGGCGGGCGAGTAGACCGGCCGGGGTGGGGTTGTGGTGTCTTCTTGTGTGAATCGAATCCCCGTGTGCACGCCCGCGCGCGCGAGTGTGCGGTAGGCGTTCGCCAGTTCGAGCAAGCTCACCTCGGCCGTTCCCAGAGTCAGCGATGGTCCGTAGTGGTCGCCGGTCGTGACCAGGCCGGTGATCCCAAGCGCGAGCAGGCGATCGACGAACGCCGGCTCGCCCACGAGGCGCTGCGTCCGAACGGCCGGGATGTTCAGCGAGGACGCGAGCGCGGTGCGCAGAGAGACGTCTCCCCGGAAGCTCCCGTCGTAGTTTCGCGGCCGGTAGACGGCGCCGGTGAGGGCGACCTCGAGCGGGCTGTCGTCGAGCAGAGACGCCGCGGTGAGAAGGCGCCGTTCGAGAGCGAGGGCATACAGGAACGGCTTCAGTGTCGATCCGGCCTGACGTCGCGCACGGATTGCGTCGACGTGCGGGGAGGTCGCGTGGGGCCCGCTGCTCGCGACGTAGGCGAGCACGTCGCCGCTCTCGTTGTCGAGGACCAGGACCGCGCCGTCGCGAACATTGCGGGATCGGACCGCTGCCAGTTCCCGCTCCAGCGCCGCGGTCGCCCTCGCCTGGAGGTCGGCGTCGAGCGTCGAGCGAATCGTGGCCCGGTCGGGGTTCGTGACGAACAGCCGGCGCGCGAGATGGGGTGCAAGCCGCGTCGTCGGGGGGCGCCGGTTGGGCGGTGCGAAGATCGCATCGGTCGCTCTGGCCAGCTGGTCTTCCTCGAGACTTTCTTCGTTGAGGCGGCGTGCCCGCTCCGTGACGACGTCGGGTGGCGCGGACGGCGCGCGGAGGAGTGCGGCAAGGAGTGCCGCCTCTGCGTTGTCGAGACCATGCGGTGACTTGGCGAGCAGCACCCCGGCCGCGGCGGTCACTCCCTCGACTTCGCCGCGAAACGGCACGAGGTTCAGGTACGCCTCGAGGATCTGCTCCTTGCGCCACGTTCGTTCAAGCTCGATCGCGGCGCGGATCTGGCGCGCCTTCTGTTCCCAGGTCCGGCCGCCGGCCCCCGCACGGAGTCGCGGGTCGAGCAGCGCCGTGAGCTGCATGCTGATCGTACTCCCACCGCGTCGGGTGGACGTCGTGGTGCGCTGCCACGCGGCGGCGGCGAGCGCGCGTACGTCGACGCCGGGATGCTCGTGAAAGCGTCGATCTTCCGATCGAAGCACGGCGTCCACGAGGGCGGGGGAGATCTCGCCGAGCGGCGTCCACGGCAGGACGCGCCGAGTCGGATCGATGCGGATCTCGTGGAGAAGCCGACCGTCGCGCGCTTCCAGCCGTGTGTCGGATGGCCGATGCGCGGCGCGGACGTCCTGATATGTCGGGGCGTGCCACTCTAGTTCGCCCCAGCCCGACACGCCGATGGCGACGAGGGTGCCGATCGCCACCGCGAGTGGAGCGAACCGACGGAGCTGCGTCGTCATCGCTCCACGTGCACCAGAGCCTGCGGCAACTCCGCGTAGGCTTCGGGAGAGTACATGGCCTCGACGCGCGTCGGCGGCGAGTGGAAGTCGCCAGCTTGGTTCAGGCGGATCCGATACTCGAGAGCGAATTTTCCGGGGAGAATCCGTTCGTAGTACGCCCGGTAGCCTTCGAAACTGCGCTCGACGAAGGCGGGCACAGCGTCCCCCGAGCTGTCGTCGGCCTCGACCAACTTCGAATCGGTGTCGAAGCCGCGCCCAAGGAAGGAGACGCCGGCGGGGACCGGATCTTCGACCACGACCCAGCCGTGCCCGGATGCGGCCTCGACCTCGAGCTTCACGGTGAGGATGTCGCCGACCCGAAGCGTACCGTCGGCGCGCGGTTGCGCCGGGGTCACGGTTCGACGGATCCAGAAGCCGCTTCCAGACGGTTCGGTGAGCGGCACGGCAGCGCGGGTTCGCGTGAGAATCCAAGGGCGGCCGTGTCCCTGATGCTGCACGCTCAACTCCGAAGCCGTCGCGGGCCACGCAAAGGAGAGGGATTCGCCCTCGGGGTGGCGGATCCAATCGATCTGCTGTGCGTGGCCGGCCAGGGCGGCCACGGTCGTGCCGTCGACGGGCTCCGGTTCGAACTCGCGGGAGAAGCGGGCGACTGCGAGCGCCCCCCACGCGTTCGCGACGGTGGTCGACCACGCGCCCTTTTCTTGCAGGCCGATGGCACCGCGCATGAGCCGCGGCAGGTCGTCCCGCCATACGTCGGCCTGTAGGAGGAGGAGCACCAGACGCAGGGCATCCGTGTCCTCGTTCGCGAGAAGCCACCATGCACTCTCGGCGCTGCCGGTGGACAGGCTGAGGGTGGTGCCCTGTTCGAAGACCCGAGCCCGGACGATCTTCTCGACCGCGGCGAGCTTCTGTTTGCGACCCGGAAGATCGGGGAGCGCGCGCAGCACGTTCCACCAATCGAGGACGGAGGTCGTGGGCCAGAGCTCAGGCTCGATGGTCAGACTCTCGAGCAACTCCGGACGCGCACGTCCGACTTGGGCGAGTGTGCTCAGTACGGCGAGTTTGCGCAGCCCGAGAGCGCCGCCACTCGCATCGGTGTGTGCGGTCTTCCCCTGGATGAAGCGGATCAACGCGGACTCCATGCGTTCCTGGAGGTCCGAGGGCAACGGTCGTTCCGCGAGGTGTGCGATCTCGAGGACGTAGGCCGTCAGAACGGGGCTGCCGCGGTCCATCGTCGGGAAGAACTTGAGGAGACCTTCGCGGTCGACGTAGGACGACAGGCCCTGGATGATCGTTGACCATTGCGCATCGTCGTCGAGGACGATGGCGCGAGAGACCTGTTGTTCCAGGCAGGTGTAGGGGTAGTCGCGCATCCAACCGCGCACGCCGGCGAGGCCGTCGGCGAGCGAGCCGGCGAGTGCGACCACGACGCCGCCCTTGTCCGTCAGCGCATCCGCCGGGCGCGCGACCGGGAGCATCGTCGGGCCCGGCGGGGCCCACTGTTCCAGGCTCGCCTGAAGCGTCTGCACCGGGACGGCGGGTTTCACCTTCTGCGAGACACGCAGTCGATCCGTGGCTTCGCCGTGGGTGTCCCGCGCCTGTACCTCCCACTCGAGTCGGTCGATCTCGTGTGGGACCTGGGTATGCCAGCCGAGCGCTCGCGCCTCACCGGCGGCCAGCCGCACGTCGAGCGGCGGAAGCGTGGCGCCCAGGCCGTCTGCTCGAACGGTGAGCTGGACGTCGATCGTTCGGTTTGTGGTGTTTCGTACCGTGAACTCCGACCACAGACTGTCCCCGCCGCGCACGACCGGCGGGAGGCCGGAGAAGATCATCAACTCCTGGGTCGCCTGGATCGTCGTGCGCCCGGTGCCGAAGCGCCCGGCGCCGCCCGTTGCGATCGCGACGATGCGGAAGGAGGTGAGGGAGTCGTTCAGCGGGATTGAGACCTTCGCGTCGCCGTTCTCGTCGAGCGCGACGCGGCCCTTCCACACAAGGAGGGTGTCGAAGAGTTCGCGCGTCGGCTTGCGGCCCCCGCCACCGCCTTGGGGGATCGCCTTTCGGCCGAAGTGTCTCTTGCCGACGACCTGCATCTGCGCGGTGGACGTCGAGACGCTCTCGGGTCGGTCCCCCATCATCGCGCGAAGGAGGTTCCAGGATCGGTTGGGGACGAGGTCGAGCAGGCCGGCGTCGACCGCGGCAATCGCGATCTCGCTGCCAGCGGGTGGTGCGTTGCCGGACTTGTCGCGCACTTCGACCGTGACTTCGGCGTTCTCGCGGACCTTGTAGACGCTCCGATCCGCGGTGACGGCGACGTCGAGCTCGTGCGTGCGCCACCCGACTTCGATCTCGGCGAGGCCGAGTCGATATGCCGGTTTTCCGAGGTCCACGAGGGCGGTGGGTTGCGGCTCCGTCACGCGCCCGCGCACCGCCAGGACCGACACGTAGGCGTTGGGAGCGAGCCGGCCCGAGATGGGCAGTTCGATCACCGGGTCGATCCCTTCGAGTGTCTCCACTGAAGCTTCGATCACCCCTTCGCGCTCGACCGTCACCAGCGCGAGCGCGCGCGGGAAGGGCATCCGTACCTGCAGACGAGCGGTCTCGCCGGGCTCGTAGCGGTGCTTTTCCGGGATCAGCTCCATGCGATCCGTGTCGGACGGGCGGAACCATTGGTCCTCCTCGCCGGAGATCCACACGGATTGATGCGTCGTCGAAACGCGCCCCTCGGAATCGGTCGTGCTCGCCTGGATCACCAGCTCGCCCTTGGCCGGCGGGCGCCTTCGGCAGGCCAGGCGACCGTTTTTGTCGGTCTGTCCGCTGCAGACAGTGTGCGCGAAGGTGGTCTCCTCCACGGATTCGTAGGAGTAGAACCCGCCGACGACGCGTTTGCGGCTGGTGAAGTTCCGGCGGGTGAACGCCTTCACCTCGACCGCGGCGCCGGAGACGGGAACGCCGGCGGGATCGATCACCGCCGTCTCGATGACGATGCGTCCAGTGGACCCGACCCAGTCGTCGACCTTCAGGCCGATTGCGTGGGCGGCGGGCCAGAGGGCGACGCTGGCGGCAGTCGTTTGCGTTTCGCCGTTGGGGTCGCGGTACTCGACCTCTGCGGTGAGCTGTCGCGGCCGGCCGCCCTGCGGGAGGTTCGTGATCCACGCGCGCGCCGTGCCTTCGGCGTCGAGTTCGACTTCCTGGCGTTCGTGGATCTTGGGCGCTGTCGGCTCGTTTCGCTGATATGTCGGTTGGCGGTCGATGCCGGGCTCGACGGGGCCGTTCCCGAAGGTGAGGCCTTCGAACACGGCGGGCGCGTCGATCGACCCGGGCGAGATCTGCGAGCGGAGAAGCACTGCGGTGTTTCCGGCACCGCCGCCGGCGAGGTAGCGCAGGGCGATGTCCACCGGAACGACGGGCACGCCGACCTGCGACTCCGGGGGCAGCTTCACCACTGCGTGCATCAGGGGGACTCGGAATTCTTCGACGCGGAACGAGCCGGATTGTCCCCGCAGTTCGGGTGGGCCCGGGTCGTACACCCGCAAGTCGCCGTCCTCCTCCTCTTCGCCTCCCGGCGCGGCTTTGCTCGTCTCCTCTTCGGTTGGCGGAGGGTGCTCGAGGAAGACGTCGTATTCGCCGAGTTTCGCAGATGGAGGGATCGCCCAGGTCGTGAGCGCGCTTCCGTCGGCTGTCCACTCGATGGGGAGTTCGACTTTGGCATCACTGCCGACGTGGCGGATCGACACGAGGCCTGGGAGTGCGTCCGGCTTCGCGAGCGCGAACCCGTCTCCGGTCTCCATGCGGACGATGTGCTTCATGTGCACCGTGTCGCCTGCGCGCAGGAGCGTGCGTCCGAAGACGGTGTGCAGGCCGGCGGGTCGACCCCACGCGAACGAGTAGATGCCGAACCGCCAGGGCTCGATACCGTCGTCCCACGCGGAGAACACGAAGCTCAGATCTTCGCCGCGCCGGGCGGTGACGAAGACGCCGTGGTCGATCCCGTCGAGCGCCTGGTTGTTGCCGCGCCAGCCGCGCCAGGGATCGCTCCAGTCCTCGTTCTGCACGCTGCAACTCGCGATGTCATCGGGGGCGGGGAGCGCGTCGAGCCTTGCGATGCCGTTCGCGTCGGTCGTGCCGGTCGCGAGGACTTTGCCGGTGCAGTCGTACGCCCGGATCTCGGTCTCGGCGGCGGGCGCTCCCTGGTCGAGTGTCGTCACCCAGACCAGGGACCCCTCGATGCCGTGTTTGAGGTGAACCGCGAGGTTCGTGACGAGCGCGGCCGCGGAGACGTACATTGGTTTCGGCTTGCCGAGCAGGACGCGTCCGAGAGGCTTGCTCTCGATCTCGACCACGTACAGGCCGGGCTTCGAGAGGGGGATTCCGAGGACTTCCGTCTCGTCGGGCTTCCCCGGGATGGGCAAGGCGAGCTTCCGTCGCTCGGACGAGGCTTCGTCCTTCTTGTCCGCCGGCGGGAAGACGGACCGGTCTCGTCGCGCCGCTCGGATGCGCCGGAGCCATGGGAGGACGTCGTCGACGTCGTCGGCACCAACCCGAGCGACCTTGCCGTCGAGCGTCTTGGTGGTGGCGAGGATCTGGCCGTGCAGTTCGGGCCCGAGGCTCCGGACGGTGACGGGCAGAGCGGGCGAGGCGTTCGCTTCGAGGAGGCCGAAGCGTGCGGCGAACTTGGCAAGCGGTGGGTAGGGCCCGGTCTCAACGGAGAGCGGGAACTGCGCGGCGTTCTCGAGTGCGCGGCCGCCTTCGTCGCGGAGGTCGTCGGGCAGCCGGAGTTCGAGGGTCGTCCCGGGAGGCAGGTGCTCGCTGAAGCGGATGCCGCTCGTGCTCGCGCCGTCGCCGAGCCAACGCTCGGCCTGGGCTGTGAAGTCGGACGCGGGATCCACGAGGGTCGCGGTTTGAGCGACCTCCCACGAGACCGGTTCCGAAAAGCGGATCCGGACCTGCCCGAGCGGGACGCATGGCCCCTGCGCCTTCTCTCGCTGGCACGTGAAGGTCGCATGGAACGCCTTGCGGGCCTGGAAGGCGACCTTCTGGTCCTTCGCTCGCGCGAGACCGGTGGTCGCCTCGATCCCCTTGGCCCACACCAACTCGATCTTGGCCTCGGGGGGGAACGCCTGGCGCGCCTGCAGCACGACGATGGGCCCCGTGCGGGACTGCTCGGGAAGAGTGCGCAGGATGGCGCCCCGGTCGTCGCCGCGGATCAGTCGGACGCCGACGCGCTCGCCGATTCCGCTGACGGCGAAGTACGCGTGCTCTTCGACCGACTCGGGGACCGTCTCGGCATCGAGGCGGAGGAGGAACGCGGCATCCTCGGCGACGGTGCTGCCCCGGTACGGATCGGTAGACACGATGCGTGGGCCACCCGTCGAGAAGGAGAACTTCTTGCCCCCCCGGACCGAGTTGCCGGCGAGGGTTCGAAGCCCGTTGAGCAGGGTGAAATGGCATTCCAGTCCACCTGGGAGAGTGGATTCGAAGTCGAAGGTCCAGGTCCGGCTGTCGACCCAACGGGGTGTCCCCTGCGCCGGGCAGTTCACGTCGAACGGCTTCTCGATGACCCGGGGGTCGCCGAGCGGGACCATCGGTTCGGCGAAGCGGGCGGTGACCTGGCGGACGTCGGTGACGTCTCCGGTGGGCGAGAACGTCGGAGGTCCGATCGTGCGCTCGGCGCGAGCGGAAGTGCCGCAAAGGAGAAGTAGGCAACCGAGGGAAAGGAAGAACCGTCGCGAACGAAGCACGTCTCTGAGAACCTACTCTACGGCGCCCGGCGTGCGAAGCTTCGTTCGTCGTTTTGAATCGATTTCGTGCGAATACTTCGGCTCACTCGACGTATCCGAGCACGCGGAGCTTCTCGCGACGAGCCGGGTCGGCCTCGTCCCCGGCGACGAGCTCCTTCTCGGCCTCCTGGCCGGCGATGTCGCGGGTGGCCTCCTGCTTGTGACGCAGAACCTCGGCGTGCAGGGCTGCGAGCGCCGGGCTCGTGCCGGGCGCCAGAGGTTTCGCTTCCATCGGGTCCGCAGCCAGGTCGAAGCACTCTACCCAGTCCCCGTCGACGTCGCGAACCATGCATTTGGCGTCGGTCGAGCGGGCGACGTAGGTGCTCTTCATCTCGGTGCGCTTGCCGCGCGCCGTCTGCCCGAAGACGATCGTCCGATCCAGCGCGTCGCCTTCCAGAAGCGGGACGAGGCTCGTACCGTCGGTGGGCAGGGGGTTCCCGCCGGTAAACTCGATGATGGTCGGAACCAGATCGACCAGCGAGACGGGCGTGGCGATCTTCTCCCCGGCGGGAATATGGCCGGGCCAGCGGAGGAACAGCGGGACTTGCATGACCTCATCGAACAGCTGCATGTGGGCGGTGAAGCCGTGCTCCATGAACTCCTCGCCGTGGTCGGCGGTGATCAGCAGGAGCAGTTCGCCCGGCGGGGCGATCGAGGTGAGCTCCGTCACGAAGTCTGCGAGGAGACGGTCGAGGTGGACGATCTCGCGCTCGTAGAGGTCGCGGATGACCTCGGCATGGCTCGCCGGTGGCGCGGCCTCGCCCGCGAAACCCTCGGTGTAGTCGGGCGGCAGATACGGGGAGTGGACCTCGTAGGTGTGAACGAAGAGGAACAGCGGTTCGTCCGGCTGGGCCTTCGCCCAGTCGAGAGCGCGCCGGAAGGTCTCGGCAGCGTCTCCGGCGCCGTCCTCGATGTCTTTGTTCTCGGAGTAGTAGGAGAAGCCGCGTTGGAAGCCGGCTTCCGCTCGCAGCAGGGCGTTCTCGGTGAAGGCGGCCGTCTCGTATCCGGAATCGCGCATGGCGATCGCGAGGGTCGGAATCGCGTTGTCGAGCTTCAGATTCGACGCTCGTACGCGGTGATTGGCCGGATAGAGGCCCGTCATCATGCTCATATGGGAGCCGAGCGTGTTGGAAAACGTCGTGAATGCGTTTTCGAACAGCGTGCCCTCGTCGAGCATCTTCTCGAACAACGGGGTGGTCGGCCGATCGTGCCCGTAGGCGCTCATGCTCCGGGCGCGAAGGGTGTCGAGCGAGACGAGGACGACGTGGCGGGGTCGCTGCCGCTTCGTCTCCGGCCGCAAGATGGTCGGATCTCCCCAGACCGGAAGCGACGGGTTCGGATCGTTCTCCTTCTGCGGCAGGGTCTCGAAGAGGAGGTGAAACACCTCGCTCCCGAGGTCGGGCAGGGGGATCTCGACCGGTACCCACGTCTGCTGGTCCGGGTTGCGCGCCGGGTCGAGGACTTTCTCGAAGATCCGCTCCGGATCGACGCGGTTCTTGTGTACGACGCTCACCGAGAAAACGATCGGGGCCGAGTGGGGGATCCACGCGGCTTCCTCGATGCCGATCCACGTTCGCAACACGCTGCCGCCTTCGGGGAGCACGATCTCGTCTGTGAGGACCCCGCGGTTCGCCAGGTCGGGCATGAGCCGGGCCGCGAAGAAGTCTGCCGACGCGGCGGGGAGCCGCACGGTGAAGGGTTCGTCGCCACCGCGCCCGGGCCCATGCGTGAGGATCCGCATCTTCTCTTCTGGCGCGCGTTCTCGCTCGTCGCCAACCTCCGCGCTGGGTTCCTCCGCGGGAGGCAGGCTGGTTTCGACGATGGCCCATCGCGGGCCGGCGACCTGGATCGGGAGAGTAAGGTCGCACTCGACCAAGTCCTCTTCTCCCTCGACCGGCGTGCAGCTGGGTTGGAAGAGAAACGGGTGAGAGCCGGTGAGCGTCGGGCGGATCACACCGTCGATCGTGATGTACTGCCCCAGGTTCACGGAGGGGAGTCCGCCGGTCATGTAGCGGGTCCCGACGAGCCGAATCGCCGGGACCAAGTTGGTCTCCGTCGCGCCGGAGCCCTCGGTACCGGACTGCTGGCACCCGGTCAGGCCCATCAGCGCCGCGACGGCGGCGAGGAGCAGGGTGGTCGAGGCGTTCCGTCGTATCGAGTAGGCGTCGATCATCGCGGGGCGACACGCCGAAAGCCGCGTGCGAAGCGGCCACCGGGCGTTCGGTCAGGGTAGCCGGGCGCTCCGAGGCGTTGCAACTGGATGGCGTCACGAGCGTATAAGGATCCTCGGGACGGGGTGGAGAGGATGACGGTCGGGCGAAAGCTGTGGTGGGTCTCGGTGCTCTATTTCGCCGAGGGCTTCCCGTTCGGGATCGCGATCGACAATCTCCCCGTCTACTTCCGCGTGCACGGCGTTTCCCTCGCCGACATCGGCCTCATGAGCCTTCTCGGCGCACCGTGGACGCTGAAGGTGTTCTGGGCGCCGCTGGTCGATCGCTACGGGGAGCGGCGTCACTGGATTGCGGCGTCCCTTGCGTCGATGGCTGCCCTGCTCGCGGTTCTGCCCCTTCTCGACCCGGCGACTCCCGGCTTTTGGACCTGGGGACTCCTGCTCTTGTTCACCACCGCGTCGGCGACGCAGGACATCGCGATCGATGCCTATACGATCGGCCTGCTCGCACCGGGCGAAGAGGGCGTGGCCAACGGCGTCCGAGTCTCGGCCTATCGCGTCGCGCTCGTGGCTTCAGGCGGGGGCCTCGTGATTTTCGCCGGGACCGCGGGTTGGCCGGCCGTCTTCTGGCTCGCCTCCGGGCTTCTCCTCACCATGGCGGTCGCGGCGTGGTTCACGCCGCCGGTCGTCGTCGCGGCGAAGGGAGAGCCGCGTGAGTGGCTCGCGCCTCTGCGCGACTGGCTCGCCCGTCCCGGAGCCGTTGCGGTTCTCGGGTTCGTGTTGATCTACAAGCTCGGAGACGCGGCGATGGCGCCGATGGTGAAGCCGTTCTGGCTCGACCGAGGTCTGTCCGTCGAGGAGATTGGGTTGGTGTCGACCTCGATCGGCGTGTTTGCGAGTCTGGCGGGCGCGATGCTCGGCGGCGTCTACACCTCCCGGGCGGGGATGTACCGTGCCCTTTGGGTCCTGGGATTCGCGCAGGCCGCGTCGAACCTCGGGTACGCCTCCGTCGCCGCCGCCGACGGCGGTCGGTACGCGATCTACGCGGCGTCCCTCCTCGAGAGCTTCACCGGCGGGCTCGGAACGGCCGCCTTCCTCTCGTTCCTCATGCACATCTGCGACAAGCGGCAGGCGGCTACGGAGTATGCCCTCCTGTCCGCTCTGTTCGGCTTCACGCGGTCGGTCGCCGGAGGCGTGAGCGGATTTGCGGCGGCCCGTCTCGGGTACGCCGAGTTCTTCGCCGTCACCTTCCTGCTTGCAATGCCGGCTTACGCGCTACTGCCCTGGGTGCGGAGTTGGATTCACGACGACCGTGACTGACGTGCTTGGTAGGGACATTCTTTAATCTCAACGGTTTGATTAATCGTCACTCTTGTCGCGCCTCGTCGGGGGTGGCCTCGATAGTTCGCCTTGGTCTTCTGCGGGCACGGGAGCTTTTCGTGATTTCGGCCGGGCGCGGGAGTCGCTGTCGAGCCAGTAGAGTTGCGGGGGGCACGACCCGTACCGGGCGCGGGTCGATCAACCGGTGGCGGAGTAGTATGCAGTCCGATCATGAGCGTTCGGAGTTGGGCGATGGTTGCGCTGGTCGCGCTTGGGATTGGGTTTTGGGCGTGCAGTCACGTCACGCTACCCGGTGGCTACGTGGTCAATTTCCCCCTGACCGGGGGTGGGGCGATCCCGGCGGAAGAGATCGGTCGTCTGCGGGTGCCCGGGGGCTTTGGCCTGACCGTCTTCGCCGAGGGTATCCCGAACGCTCGGATGCTGAAGTTCACGCCGGCGGGCGATCTGCTCGTCAGTGCCCCGCGTGAGGGCAGGGTCTTCCTGCTCGAGCGTGACGAGAACGGCGACGGCCGGGCGGAGGGCAAGCGGGTCTTGCTCGAAGACCTCGACCTTCCGCATGGCCTCGCCCTGCACGACGGGTGGCTCTACGTCGCGGAGACCGGAGCAGTCACGCGTGTGCGATTCGATGCCGAAACGCGGACGGTGACCGGCACGCCCGAAGTCGTCGTCGGCGATGTGCCGCCGGGCGGTCGCCACTGGACCCGCACGATCGGGATCGGCCCGGATGAGAAGCTGTACGTCTCGGTCGGTTCGAGCTGCAACGCCTGCATCGAAGAGGATGCCCGGCGCGCGGCGATCACACGCTACGATCTCGACGGGACGAACGAGCAGATCTACGCAACCGGTCTGCGCAACGCGGTGGGCTTCGCGTGGCAGCCGGCCACCGGGGCACTGTGGTCGACGGACAACAATCGGGATCTGCTCGGTGACGACTTTCCGCCGGGAGAGCTCGACGAGATCGTCGAGGGCGGGTTCTACGGCTGGCCGTTCGCGAACGGGGACCGGGTCCCCGATCCGGACTTCCTCGAGGGCTACGAGCGTGAGATAGCCGCCTCGATCCCTCCGGCGCACGACTTCGCGGCTCACACGGCACCGCTCGGGATCACGTTCTACGACGGAGAGGCGTTCCCCGAACACTACCGAGGCGCGGCGTTCGTTGCGCTGCACGGGTCGTGGAATCGCTCGCGAAAGATCGGCTACGAAGTCGTCGCCGTGTTCTTTGGCGAGGACGACTTGCTGCGCGAGGAGTCGTTTCTCGCGGGTCTCCTCGATGACGATGACGTTCTGGGGCGCCCGGTCGACGTGGCAGTCGGACCGGACGGGGCGCTCTTCGTTTCGGACGACTTCAGTGGTCAGATCTACCGCGTGGCCTACGGGGAGACGCCGCGGGCGGCGGTTGTGCCCGCCGCGCCGATCGCGTCCGGTGTCGATCCGCTCGCAGGCGTCGGCCCCGGTGAGCTCCGCGAGGCGCAGGCCGCGGGGGCCTCACTCTGGAAGGATGCCGACTGCGCAGCATGCCACGGTCCGGACCGGACCGAAGGGCACCGCTCCCTCGCAGACCTGAAGGCGCGATACACGATCGACTCGCTGATGCGCTTTCTCGCTGCGCCGCAGCCGCCGATGCCGCTCTATCCGTTGGACGAAGACCAGCGGCGCGAGCTGTCGATCTATCTCTTCGGCCGGTTCTCGTAGGGCCCGGCTGGGGGCCGTGCCGCAGCTACTCCGGGTCGGCGTACGAGGCGGGACGTTTCTCCATGTTCGACATCACCGACTCGACCTGGTTCGGCGTGCCGAGGAGCTTGCCTTGAATCGCCGCCTCGAGGCCGAGCGATTCTTCTGCCGACGTTTCCATGCCCTCGGAGAACAGCTTCTTGCCGGACCGGATCGCGTGCGGGGACTTCGTTGCGATCTCTCGGGCTAGCGCGAGCGCATCTTCGAGCGGGTTCTCGCTCACCCGCGTGACGATCCCGAGCGCCTGAGCCTCGTTGCCGCTCACGACGCGCCCGGTGAACGTGAGCTCCTTCAGGACGTCGAGCCGGATGACGCCGCGTGCGGTTTGCGTGATTCCCATGTCGGGGATCAGGCCCCATTTGATCTCGAGCACACTCAGTCGCGCGTCGGGGCGCGCGATTCGGATATCGGCGCCCAGGGCGATCTGAAAGCCGCCGCCGTAGGCGACTCCGTGCAGCGCGGCGATGACGGGGACCGGCATCGCCTTCCAGAGGTAGGCTACGGCCTGGAACATGTTCGCGGGTTTGCCGAGCTTCGGGGTGGGAACGTCGGACTCGGCGGCGCCATTGCCGCCGCCTGCCATGGCCTGGAACGATTGGAAGTCGAGGCCGGCGCAGAAGCCTTTGCCGTTGCCGGACAGAACGACCGCGCGCAGCGAGGTGTCCTCGGCGAGACTCAGGGCCGTGTTCGTGATCGACTTGAACATGTCGGTCGAGAGCGCGTTGTACTTTTCGGGGCGGTTCAAACGAACGTCGGCGACGCCTCCGTCGATTTCGACTGTGACGAGATCACTCATGATGCGTTCTCCGCGAGGCGGTTCGCCGCCGTTGCCAGCTCGAAGTCGAGCTCGGTGATGCCATTCGCATCGTGCGTCTGCAGCTCGATGACGACGCGATTGTAGACGTTGCTCCACTCCGGGTGGTGGTCGATCTTCTCGGCCACGAGAGCGAGGCTGCTCATGAATCCGAAGGCCTCGACGAAGCGCGCGAACTTGAACTCGCGCCGAAGCTTCCCGTCGATGAGGGACCAGCCCGGCACCGTGCCGAGGCGGTCCCGGATTTCTACGTCCGAGAGCTTCGTGGGGCGTCCCATGATTCATGCAACGTTAGCAGAGTGGTCTCGTGCCTCGCGAGTCGGCTCAGTGCAGCCACTCGGGGCGGTCGGACTCGTCACCCGACGACGCCTTTCCGCGGCCCACGTCGGGATGTCCTCCGGCGGACGAGGGGTCGACACGAGGTTCCCCTGGATCACGTCGCAGCCGCACTGCTGCAAGAAGGTCGCGTGTTTCTCGGTTTCGACACCCTCGCACGTGACGCCGAGCTCGAGTTCGCGCGCGAGCGCGATGATCGCTCGGGTGACGGCCGCGTTCTGTTGGTCGCTCGCCTGGCTTACGAACGAACGATCGATCTTCAGGGCATCGACCGGGAGATTCGTGAGGCGGCTCAGGCAGGAGTACCCGGTGCCGAAGTCGTCGATCGAGATTCGGAGGCCGAGCTGTTTCAGGCGTGAGAGCTTCTCGATCGTCGGTTGGTCGTGCTCGAGGAACAGAGCCTCTGTGATCTCGAGTTCGAGCAGTTTCGGATCGAGCCCGACTTCGCGCAGGGTGCGCTCGGTCACCGCGACGAACCCATTGCCGGTGAGCTGGCGAGGCGAGAGGTTCACGGCGATCCGGCCCAGATCGAGTCCTTCCTCGGCCCATTGCTGTCGCTGGAGGCAGGCCGTTCGGAGCGCCCACTCGCCGAGTGCGCCGATGATTCCGGACTTCTCGGCGGCGGGGATGAAGGCATTGGGCGGAACCAACCCGCGTTCGGGATGCTGCCAGCGCACGAGCGCCTCGAGGCCGACGATTCGGCCGGACGTGAGGCTCACCTGGGGTTGGTAGTGCAGGAGGAACTCGTCGTGCGCGAGCGCTCGATGGAGATCGTGCTCGAGAGCGAGCTGCTCGCGGATCCGCGCGCCCATGCTGGGCGTGTAGAAGGCCGCGGTGCCACCGCCCTGCCTCTTTGCCCGGTACATCGCGAAGTCCGCATTGCGCAGAAGGGAGGGTGCGTCGGCTCCGTCGAACGGGAAGACGGCGGCGCCGAGGCTGGCCGTGCTGAAGATTTCGTGCCCGCCGATGACTACGGGCTCGGCGATCGATTCCAGAAGTCGGTGCGCGAGCTTTCCTGCGTCGCGGGCTTCGTCGACGTTCTCCAGCAGGATGCCGAACTCGTCGCCACCGAGTCGCGCGATGACGTCGTACGGGCGTACGAACTTCCTCAGTTGATCCGCGACGTCGCGCAGCAGGAGGTCACCGACGTCGTGGCCTCTTGTGTCGTTCACTGCCTTGAACGAGTCCAGGTCGACGAGGAGGAGAGCGCCCGGCTGCTGGTTTCGCCCGCTCCGGGCGAGTGCCTGAGCGATGCGTTCGCGGAAGGCCGTTCGGTTCGCGAGGCCTGTGAGCGGATCGTGACGGGAGAGAAAGGCCAGCTGTTCGGCCGCCTGGGCGCGATTGATGGCGTACAGGATCGAGCGGGAGAGGAGCTCACTGGAGCGATCATCTTCCTCGATGTAGTCCTGCGCCCCGTGTTTCAGAGCGGCGGTGGCGGCCTTTTGTTGGCCGCGCGCGCAGAGCAGGACGATGGGCAGGAGGGGAGCCTGCGCCTTGATGTCGGTCAGGCCGGGGAGGTCTCCCGCGCCGGCCAGAGTCAACTCGAGAAGCGCCGCATCGAACGTCTCTCGCGAGAGACGCGCAACGGCTTCGGGGACGGACGCTTCATAGGTGACCGCGAAATCCTCACGATCGACCTCGCACAGGAGCGCCATGATGTGAGCCGCATCCGCGGGGTTGTCCTCGACGAGCAAAACCTTGATCATTGCGCTCCTGTGTTCTCGGCGACGGGCCGATCTCCTCTGGGAATCGGCTGATTCCGCGGGTGCCTTGAGCGGGAGATGCTCTATAGAGGGTGCGCCTACGCGGCGCCGATCACGACGGCGCCCACGGTCATCGCGACTCGTACCCCCATAGGCCGAGCATGAGCCTGCGTCGCGACCGAGTCTAAAAGGCCGCTGGAGCCCAGCGCCTCGCTCAGCCGAAGGACTGGGCGATTCGCACGCCGCCGTACACGTTGAAACTCGGCGCGGGCTCGTAGTAGCGCCCGCCGAACGCGTTTAGCCGCACCGTGCCGTCGTAGCGGGCGTTCGTCAGGTTCTGGAGCCCGACGAAGGGTTGCACGTCCCAGTCGCCGACCGTCGTGTCCCAGCCGAAGCGCACGTTCAAGAGTCCGTAGCCGGGCGTCGTGGCGGTGTTGGCATCGTCGACGAAGTAGCCGCCGACGAGGTAGGCCTCGAGCGCGGCGTGAAGGCCGCTGTCGTGGCCGTAGGCGAGCTCCTGGTAGACGAACCAGGGAGGGATGCCGGGCTCCCGGTTGCCGGCGAAGTCGCCGTCGTCGGTAGTGTAGTTGATGTACTTCGCGCGCATCGCGGTTCCGGATCCCGTCCAGACGAGGCCCTGCAGAAGCTCGCTGCGCCAGTCCACCTCGACGCCGTAGCGACGCGAACGGCCGGCGTTCCGGAACGCGACCCGGCCTGCCGGGGTCTCGAAGGGAATCAGCTCGTCGTCGATGTCGATCCGGTAGAGCGCGACGCCCATGTCGAGATGCGGTGGCCCGAATCGCAGCCCGAGCTCGTAGCTGCGGGCGGTCTGCGGTTGGATGTTGGGGTTGAAGCCCGGTCCGTCCGGATTCACGAGCTCGGTCGTCGTCGGCACCTGAAAGGCCGTCGAGACGTTTCCGAAGAGGCTCAGGGCCTCGGTTGGCGTGAACACGACCCCGCCGCTCGGGCTCCAGGCATCGAGTGTGCGGGAACCCGAGGCGTCGCTGTCCGGTGGCGTCTTCACGTCCACCGAGTAGTGGACGGTGTCGTATCGGACTCCGCCACTGACCTCGACGTCGGCTGTGAGCGAGACGGCCTCACGGAGATAGATCCCGGCGCCGGTGACCTCTTCGATCTGGTCGAGGCCGAGGGTGCCTTTTTGACCCTCTTCGTTGGCGAAGCGCTGTCGGTCGTCTCGCTGGTACTGGATGTCGGTGCCCACGGTGAGCGTCTGGTCCCAGCCGAGAACGGGGCGGTCGTAGGAGTATCGCAGGCCGCCGCCGGGGCTGATGCGGTCGAACTGGACGATGCCGTCGCCCTGGGCCGGTACGATGGGCAGCTTGGTGAAGAAGTCGCGGTACAGCGTGTACGCGTAAGCGTCGAGGCTGCCGGACTCGAGGTCGCGGTCGAGCACGGCGCCGAGGCGAATCTGGTCCACGGACTCGCCGGCGTCGAGAAGCACGTTCCGGTCGCGCGCCTGGCGGGGGTCTTGGTTGGCTTGTTCTCCGGTGAGGCCACCGGGATCGTCCGCCTTGGGCGCGTGTGCGCCGTCGAGGAGGACCTTCAGTTCCGTCTTCTCGTCGAGATCCCAGACGAGCCGGCCGATGAAGGCGGCGCTGCGTGCCCCGCTGTGATCCCGGTAGCCGTCGGTCTGGAGGTACGAAGCGGTCCCGATCCCGCCGAGGTTCCCGCGCTGTGCGCCGAATTGGCCGACGATCTTCGCCATCCCGTAAGACCCCCCAGTCGCGCTCAGGTTCACGCCGGGCTCCTCGGGCGGATCGTCCGTGATGACGTGAAGGACGCCACCCGCCGCGTTGCCGTACAGGGAAGCACCTGCGCCGCGCAGGACCTCGACCCGTTGGATTGTGGCGAGCTCGATCGTGTCGACCTGGGATTGGCCGTCGGGCAGCGTCTCGGGCAAGCCGTCGACCAGAACCTTCACCTCACGGATGCCGAACGCGGCGCGCGTCCCGAAGCCGCGTATCTGGACGCGGAAGTCCTGCGCGTAGTTGCCGCTGTTCTGCACGAAGACGCCCGGGATGCGGCGCAGCGGTTCTTCGAGCCCGACCGTCGGACGCGCCTTTCGGATGTCGTCTCCCTCGACAACGCTCATCGCCGCCGGGATCCGGTGAAGGGACTTCTTACTGCGCGTCCCCGTGACCACGATCGTATCTACGTGCTCGTCGGTGGTCGGGGGCGAGGACTCCGCGCCCGACCACAAAGGGGCCGCGGGTAGGAGGATCAGAGTCGCGAGGAGAAGTCGCAGGACAGGCACGTGGCCACTCGCTCTCGTATCCGGTCAGGCCATGGCGTGAATGCAGACGGAGATGAGTGTGCCGACGAGGCCGATTAGGCAGAGGCCGGCGCCCGGCATTGCGATCCACCAGAGCTCTTCTTTCGTCTGCTTCGGCTTTCCGCCCGCCGGTGCCTTGAACGCGGCGACCAGCCAGAAGGACGAGTAGATGAGCGATCCGGCGCCGAACGAGGTGGCGCTGATCTTCTCGAGGAGTCCCGGGGGGCCGAGCAACGCGAGCAGTAGGATGCACGCCAGCGCCGAGGTTCCGATGGCACCGCCGTGGATGTGGCCGCGAATGGCGTACTTCCAGGCCTTCGAGATGACGGCTTCGAGCTTAGCCGCGTCGCCGCCGTAGACCGTGTCGAGCACGGCCTTGCCGCTCTCCCGCATGATCGGCTTGAAGCCCGACTCGAGCGCGCCGAACAGCGCACCCAGGACGAACCCGAAAAAGATGCTCAGCAGGGAGAGGATGATCCCCGGGGCGAGCGGGAGGAGCTGCGTGTCGGCGAAATCGTTCATCGAGGCTCCTTCGGAGCGAAAGGAGGTAGCCTATCGACCGAGGGTCGTTTGGTGCAACTAGCGCACTAGAGTCGGCGCCAGGAGAAGCCGAGCAGTTTCCCGAACTGGAGCGTCGAAATCACCGGCTGGATGCCGACCGTCGTTTAGTCGAAGTAGATGCCACCCCGGATCGTACCGATGGCGTTGCCGATGCCCGAATCCCAGCGCGACCAGCAACTCGGCGGGAACGAAGAGGATGCAGGACGCGGGGATCGGGGTGTTCAGGACGAGGCTCCCGAGCACCACCAGGCCGCAGAAGCTCGTCACTGGATTGGTCAGCCGCAATGTCGTGCCGAAGTGATAGAATCGGCCAGAGCACGAGCAGTGAGGAGAAGGCGAGTGCCGTGTCGCGCTCGGGTTCGAAGTTGACGAGCCCGTAACGCATTCGCGGCTATTTCTTTGCCGGCTGCATCCCGGCGAGGAAACTCTCCGCGAGCGACTCGTACAGCGATGTCCGACAGATCAGGTGAGACATTTCGTACGCGAGCAGCGCGGCGAGCGCGAGGGGCAGGGCCATGTAGTGCGCACTGGTCATTTCAATCAGGATCACGAAGGCCGTGATCGGGCTCTGCACTACCCCGCTGAAGTAGGAGACCATCCACAGAAGGACGAGTGCCTGGGGGTCGATGTTCGGGAACAGCGGTTGCGTGATCTGTCCGAGCGCGGCGCCTGTCGTGAGGCTCGGATCGAAGAGTCCGCCTGGGATGCCCGAGAGCAGCGTGATGAAGTTGCCTGCCGCGACGACCGGCGCGAGGTAGATCGGGTAGGACTCTCCGTGGATCAGGATGCCCTCGGCGGCCGGGTATCCGCTCCCGTAGCTCAGCCCGCCGGAGACCAGCCCGATCACGCCGAGTCCGACGCCCAGCCCGAGGGCGACCAGGTGTGGGTGCTTCGCGCGCAACGGTGAGAGGAGGCGGTTCACGGAGACGACGCCCTGCGCGAAAGTGCCGCCGAGCAGTCCGCCGACGATCCCGATCACGGGCAC